>NZ_KN882182.1:0-51867 GCF_000934755.1 Desulfonatronovibrio magnus | reverse complement strand
AGGCAAATGTGCATCAATCATAAGCAAAAATCGTAAAAATATGAGAATTGTAACCGTCTGATTTTGTTAGCAAAACGATTATAGTTACTTGTAAGTTTTTCTTTAAAAGGGCTAAACTGTTACCTTAGAATTGATTGGCTCTCACGCTTAACGTGAGAGCCATGGCAACGAAGAAAGTCTGCTACCACTTTAAGTCAAAAGTTTCCTTAATATATTGATAGTCTACTGCTGAATTGACAAGCTGGCTGCCGTGCTGAATTTTGATGACGTCTCTTAATTTGTGCCTGGAAAGCAGGGTGTCCATTTCTCTGGCAACTGCATAAGTATCGTCGCGGACCATAATGATGGGTATCCCCAGTACTTCAGAGCGAGTGAGAATGATATCATTGGGGTAAAGATTGCCTGTCAGGATAAGGCATTGTGCATTTCCTTCCAACGCTACAAGCTGAACATCAGAGCGATCTCCACCTACGATTACTGCAGAGCGTTTGCTTTTTTTAAAGTGCAGCATGAAGTTTTCCACCTGCATGGTTCCAATGATAAAATTTTCCACTACCTTGTCTGCTTTATCCGGGGCGGAAATTATTTTTCCACCAAGTCGTTTTGCCAGGTCTGAAACTTTTATGGCTCCCATAAGGGGATCTTTGGGAATGATTCCCAGGATCTTGATCCCTTTGCTCTCAAGAAACGGGGCAAGCATGGAGTTTATTTCTTCATTAAAGTAGGGTGGAATATCATTAAGAATGGCCCCGAGCATCCTGTCTCCAAGAGAGTCTTTAAGCACTGTCATGTAGTCATAGTTGAGTTCTTTGTTGAATCGGTCAATAACAACTGCGTTCAAATTCAAGGCCTCTACTACACTTACTCCGTCCAGACCGCAATATTTGCCTGAATACATGCTTCCTGAACCAGAGACGATCATTACGTCTTTGTCCTGGCTTATATCTTGATAGTTTTTTTTTATCACAGGCAAAAGATCCTCGCATTGTCCACGAAAGGCCTTGACCTTGAAATCCTGGTCTACGAGAACAGGGGTAACCTTGGATGGATCCTCAGACAGCCCTAAAACTTCCTGAACAAAAAATGCATCTTCATCCCCCAGCTTTCCATCGATTTCCTTGGGCATTACACCAACTGGCTTCATGTATCCTACGTTAAGTCCCATTTTCTGGAATTTTTTGCCCATTGACATGGCAATCATGTTTTTTCCGGAATATCCTGTAGTTGAACCGATATACAAACCAAGCATAAGCCCTCCTAAAAATAATTATATGAACTTGAGAATTAAAACTATATGTTGGCTTACGGTAAAGATCCAAAAGAAATAGACGAAAGGGTAGAAATTTCAGGTAAGAGGGTAAAAGATTTTTAGTCTGATATTCAGGGGATTGACCGTTGATGATTTGTGTGTAAAAAGAAAATCAATATTTTGACACAGGAAGTGTTTTCAAATGATAATTAATTCAACGCAACATGAGGCAATTTTTACCGTAATCATGGAAAATCAGGAACTAATTCAAAAAAAAATTGGTTATTATTTTAAACACAAAGACCTTCTTAGCCAGGCGTTGACTCACAGTTCATATGCCAATGAACATGGAATTGAGCATAATGAGCGTTTGGAGTTTTTAGGGGACGCAGTGCTTGAGTTATGTATTTCGCGTATTTTGTTTTATTCTTTTCCTGAAGCTTCTGAAGGGCACTTAACCAAACTCAGGGCAGGTCTTGTCAGTGAACCGTCCCTGGCAAGGATTGCCAGGACACTTTCTCTCGGGGATTATATTTTACTGGGAAAAGGTGAGGATCATCAAGGAGGACGAGAAAGGGATTCTGTACTCAGCGATACTCTTGAGGCTGTTCTGGGTGCTGTGTATCTTGATTCGGGATATGAAACTGCTCATGAATGCATAAAAAAAATTTTCATGAATTTCATACCGGACAGCGTTGAAAGCCTTCCTTCCTGCAAAGATTATAAAAGCAGGCTTCAGGAGGCCACTCAAAGTCTTTTCAAAGCTCGCCCGGTTTATGCCCTTATGGAAAGCTCGGGTCCGGAACATGAAAAAACTTATCGGGTAAGAGTGGAATTGCCCAATGGCGTATACGTGGATGCCTCAGCCAGCAGTGTGAAAAAGGCGGAACAAAAGGCTGCAGGCAAAGCAATTCAAGAGCTTTCCCGTGCTTCTGCCTGATTAGTGACCACTTTTTTGGTTGAATGGCTGGAGTCGTGACTCCAGCCATTCATGTCTCTGGTCACACCTCAATCACGTCTTATCCCTGGATAAGCTGCATTGCCATTCTAGGCAGGTTGTTGGCCTGAGCCAGCATGGCGACCGCTCCCTGGGTAAGAATCTGGTTACGGACAAATTCTGTCATTTCCTGAGCCACATCAACGTCGGAGATGCGTGATTCTGCTGCCTGCAGATTTTCAGACTGGATCTGAAGATTAGTGATGGTGTTTTCGAGTCTGTTTTGCAGCGCACCTAACTGAGCTCTGATTTTATCCTTGGATATAATGGCCTCATCCAGGGCTTCCAAGGCTTCCTGCGCTCCCTGTTGGGTAGATATGGAAAAGCCTGCTCCTGCTGCGGCTGAGTTTCCTACTCCAAGAGCTGAAGCCGTGGAAGTTCCTATTTCAATATAGTAGTAGTCCTCAGCTGCGTCATTTCCAGGGCCAAAGTGGATTTTCAAAGGCCCCTGAGGCTGGACGCCTGAGCCGTCATAGCTCCCCCCCCATTCAGCAGGATTGCCTGCACTGGCTGAAATATTGCCGTTTAGAAGATATATACCGTTAAACTTTGTGGCATTGGCGATACGGGTGATTTCCGAGGCCATAGCCTGGTACTCTGAATCAATAATAAGTCTTTGATCAGAATTATAAGTACCAGTTGCTGCCTGTTCAGCCAATTCTTTCATGCGAATGAGTTTCTCATCGATAACTCCGAGAGCACCGTCAGCTGTTTGAATCAGGGATATGCCGTCATTGGCATTGCGAATGCCCTGGTTCATGGCTGCTATATCTGCTCGCATAAGCTCTCTGACAGCTAGTCCTGCAGCATCATCTGCTGCTGTTCCTATTCTGAGACCTGATGAAAGACGTCTCGTGGATGTTGCAAGGTTGCCATAAGCGTCACCAAGGTTGCGTGACGCGTTCATTGCCATTAAATTGTGATTGATGACCAAAGACATAGGATTAACCTCCTCAATTAGTATTCAAGTATATCGCAATCCGTGTGAGTTGTTTTGAAAACTTTTAAGCAATGGGTGTGCCATTGAAAAAAAATCTTTTTATTACAGTTAGTTACGTGAATTGATTAAGGTGCGATATTTGAGAAAGTCAAAATCAGGACAAAATTTCCCAGTTGAAATTCCGGACTAAAAAATTGATAGCCGGAGTTTAAGTTGCGAAAAATTGGTCAGACTCAGGAGGTTTGCAGGAGTCCCTGCTTGACAGCCCAGGATACTAGTATGCGGGAAACAGACGGAGAAAGATCTAAGGATGCGGAAAGCCTTGCAATTAGGTTGGATGATTTTATAGGAGCGCGGGATAAAAATAAAAGCATTCTTATTTTCTGGGGATCGATCATCTCGGACATGCCAGCATATATAACAGGAAAATCTTTCTTTTTATATACAGCCTGTCCAAGTTTGCTCAGACTTAAAACTGAATTGATCCAGGAATTTGTGGTGTAGTGTTTAAAAATCTGCGCGTATGGAGTGTGCGCGGCATGGCTGGTAATGTCCATACTCTCTCTATGTTCAGCCTTATAAAGGTTGTCCCAGAGTTCCAGATACTGCTGGATAACCCGGGACCAGTCATAATCTTGTACTGATTTTTTCAGGTTGGCACCCAAACTTTTTCTCAAGTCAGGATTGACTATGAGTAAGGATAAGGCTTTGATCAGGGCATGAATATCCACAGCACAACTTTGAGCCAGCAAAAGATGTGATTCGCTGTCGAATAAAATTGGGGCCAGATCATCGATAAACTCTGTGCTGTCAGGTCCAAGAGTAGGTATGAGAAAACCGTTTTCCTGATCTTTAATCAATTCCTTATAACCATTATAGTCTGAAGCTACCACGGCAAGTTCTGCTGCACCTGCCTCTAAGATGGTTAGCCCAAAAGTTTCCTGAGGATTGTCAGACATGGAAACAAAAATATCTGCATGATGCATCAATTCCATTTTCTTTGCCTGGTCCGGGTTGGGAAAAACCATAAGTTCCAGGCCAATGTTACGGGCAAACAGTGCGAGTTTTTTTATAGTATCATCTTTTTGATCCACACCTCCTGCCATGACCAGTCTGACAGAATCAAGGTTCAGTCCGTATATTTTTCCCAACTGAAAGCTTCTAAGGATGGGCAGGACATCCATTTTGGAATAACAGGAAATCCTGCCAAGGCACAAAATATTGACTTTATCATTTTTTAAAAGATTTGAGTTCCCAGGCTTTTTTGCAGCACTGGCTATATCTTCTGTATTGATGCCGAGAGGAATAGTTACCAGTTGTGGATGGGTAAAGTCAGCTGACAGCCTGTAGTACTTATGGAGATGTTCAAAATAATTCTCAAGAACCTTTCTGCCGCATGCTGATGAGCAGATAATAGCGTCTTTTGCTGACCAGCCAGGCCAGAGTTGCTTAAGAAGTTGATGAGAATAGCTGCTGTAGCTTAAACTGTGTGTGATGCTGGTTATGGAAAAAAGCGATTTGCTGTATTTATTCCTTAGCAAGGCAAGATGTACAGGGTAGTTGATGCAATCAGAGAGATGGAAAACCTTATATGGATTATTTTGCAGGCATTGAATCAGTCTTGTTCTTGGAATAAATGATATTTTTGGATGAATGGCTGTAAAGTTTTGCTTAATGAATGCTTTACAGGTGGAGGCAGTTTTTTCTGAAGACACAAAGAAATGGTACTCGTCAAAAGGGTCTGCCTCGAGCAGCGCCCTGAGAAATCCTGTGTTGGCCTCTATTCGTCCCAGAAAAGGACCTGCCTCATAGAAAGGGTCTAAGGTGCCCCAGATATGCCTGATCATTTGTAATATGTATCTGAAGTTGTGTTTTAGAGTTTTTGGTCATAGCCAGCTTCTTGAGGTAAAACTGGTAGACATTTACTTTCAATCAATCAAGTGATTATTTTTGGATCTTTTTTTGCATGCAAGTTAATAATCAATGATCTTAAATGATAACACCATCACTAAGGAGCTGAGCATGCAGCAGGAAACCATATTCTGGCTTCTGGACTTACCTGAGGAAATAGCAAAGGAAATAGAGCATAATTTGCCACATGGATGTCAATTGTTTGTCACTAACTCCATAGGCACAATGGACCTGAATAACACTGACCCATCGAGCGCTTCAATTATTTTTCTCACGGCCAGTACTTTTGAGAAGTCTGAAAGTGATTTTCATCAAGCTGTTGCTGATCAATATAATGTTCATCAGGTTCTGGTTATTGATGAAAAGAGCCATGTCAATGAAGCTGAAAGTAATGATATGGGGTCATTCCTGGGCATAATACGCAGACCAATAACTCCTGGATCATTGAGCAGACTCAGGGATAAGGCACTGGAAATCCAGGAGCTTTACACAGATTTACACCTCATGGCCAGGGAGATAACCTTAGAAAGGGAATTGCTGGCCAGAAAAAATCTTCAGCTTGAGTTTCTTAACAGAATATTGACCAAATCATCTTCCTCTCTCAAGATAGATGATGTTTTGAGGATTGCCAAACAGGAATTTTCAGGTCTGATAGACTCCAGAGCCATAGCTACAGTATTCTGGAAAAAAAATGAAAACCAGGAAATAAATGCCGAGCTGCACTTGCCTGAGTTTAAAAATAAAAATCTCAAAAACAAGTGGCGGGAGAATCTTTTAGGGATAGGGAGAAGATTTACCCACAGGAACATTGAAAACTTTAAAGAGATCAATCTCAATTTTGAAGATAATACAATAAGCTGGATGCCCAACCCTCTGCAACAGATAGTTATTCCTCTGAAAACCGGTCAAGAAAGTTTTGGAGCCCTGGTTGTGGCATCAGACAATGTTTTGAAACTTGGTAAAGATCAGCTGCAAATTATCCACAGTGCCGGGAATCACCTGGCTTTGGCATTGCGTAACGCTCTTAAATACAGAGATTTGAGATTTGAAGCAGATTTGGACGGCTTGACCAGTGTGTATAATCGTCAGCATTTTAATAGGGTGTTGCGCATAGAGTTGAAAAGACACCAGAGAAATCCCAAGCCTTTAAGCCTGATTATGCTGGATCTCGACTATTTCAAACGCCTCAATGATACGTATGGCCATATTGCCGGTGATTTGGTATTAAAAAAAGTTGGATCACTGCTTGAAGAGACTGTTCGTGAAACAGATATCGCAGCTCGATATGGGGGCGAGGAGTTTGTAGTTATTCTACCTGAGACTAATGAGGAACAGGCGTGGCTTCTGGCGGAAAGACTCAGGAAAAAAATTGGTAAAACAAGTTTTTCTTATGATAATAAAAGGTTCAATGTTACTGCCAGCATTGGTGTGGCTTCACTTAAGCCCAACCCTCTTACCCCGGGAGACAGTCTAATCAGCCAGGCTGATCAGGCCCTGTACATGGCAAAAAACAGCGGCAGAAACATGGTCTGTACTTCAGCAGATATATGTGTTGGAGAGGCTGTCTCAAGTTAAAATTTTTGTAACAGCTTCTACCCCATGGATTCACATGGTCAATCCATGAGGTAGAAGCTGTTACTATTTTAAAATGTGTAATGCTCCCTTCCAGCTTTCGCCGGAATGACGGAGAAAGGCAGCTGCCTGCTTTAACCGTCATCCCGGTCCCAGGTCTTCTTATCCGATTTTGCTGAAAACTAAGTCTCTGGACAGTCAAAAGTTCTTGTGCAACCCCTTGGATTTATTGCCATTTTACAAGCTTTAGATATCCAGTCGTTTTCAAAGCCTAACCATTTGAAATCATAATGTTTTTTTCTTAAACTAATAACAATTAACTGATAACTTTTAACTCTCAAGTAAGTCTATTGAATCATTTTAATCCAGTTACTGCTGGTTGAATTTTATTCTGTCTTTAGATCAAACGGCCGAAATCAGATTTGCCCGACTACTTTTCCCATGCAGTTGATGCTGCTCTTGTTCACTGTTTTATAAAAGTTTGCCAAATCCAAAGTTTACAAACGGGGTAAAAGTACTGTATAAGATACTGAGTGTTTCCTGAGTGTTTTGCAGTCTTCATTTTATAGTTAATTTAGAGGTAAACTTTATGGATACAACAGACATTGCCATTATCGGACAGGGGCCAGCAGGTCTTTCTGCTGCCATATATACTGCCAGGGCCGGAATCAAAACTACTGTGCTGGGCTGCGACCCAAAGGTTGCCGGTAATTATGACATTGACAACTATTTTGGTTTTCCAGACTCAATAACCGGAAAAGAGTTAATTGAACTGGGGTGTAGCCATGCTGCCAAATTCGGGGCTGATCTTCGCTGTGAAAAGGTGCTTGGAATATATCATAACGATCAGGGTGGTTTTGATATCAAGACTGACAAGAAAAAAGTTTCCAGCAAAGCCATCATTCTGGCAACTGGAGTAAGCAGGGTACGTCCAGGAATTAAGAATATTTCTGAATATGAAGGTCGCGGCATTTCTTATTGTGTCAGTTGCGATGGATTCTTTTTTAAGGGTAAAAAAGTCTTTGTTCTTGGCGAAGGAATATTTGCCGCCAATCAGGCCTTAGAGCTTAAGAACTACACTTCTGATGTTAAGATCTGCACTCAAGGTAAGAAGGAAAAAATTACTGAAAGCTATGCAGAACTTTTAAAAAATGAACATATAGAGATTTTGTCTCAAAAAGTTGTTGAGCTTAAGGGTGATAATTTTTTACAGCAGGCAGTCCTTAGCGATGGCAATGTAATGGATGTTGATGGAATTTTTATCGCCATGGGCGAAGCCTCATCAACTGATTTTGCTTATGCTTTGGGTATTACCACAAGAGGAGTATTTATCGAGGCTGATTATGATCAAAAGACCAATATTCCTGGTGTTTTTGCCGCAGGTGACTGCGTGGGCAGGTTTTTACAGATCAGTGTAGCTGTAGGTGAAGGAGCAATTGCAGCGCATTCAGCAATTGCTTATCTGAAAGAAAAAAAAGCTGCTGAGAATCAGGGGTGATTATGAGCGATTTTACTTTTGAACTTTCAGCACAGGAAAAAGATTATCTGAAGCAGTTAGCCTGGCTGAGCATTAAGGTCGCTTTTGAAGAAAATATAAATTACCCTGAGCCTCCAACGGAAAAAATGAAGGAAAAGTTAGGGGCATTTGTTACCTTGAAGATAAAAGGTAAGTTAAGGGGATGTATAGGGCATATTATTGGTGATAAGCCTTTGTGGAAAACAATTATCAGAATGGCCTCTCAGGCTGCCTTTCATGATCCTCGCTTTCCACCTTTACAGAAAGCCGAACTTAATTCAATCAATCTGGAAATTTCCATTCTGAGTCCTTTATCCAAAGTAGACAATCCTCAAGATATTGTACCAGGTAAACATGGCCTGCTCATCAGGCAGGGAGCCCATAGTGGCCTGCTTTTGCCTCAGGTAGCAGTGGAATGGAAATGGGACAGAAATACCTTTTTGGCTAATACATGTCGTAAAGCAGGCCTTCTGGACAATTGCTGGCAGGACCCGAATACTGAAATATTCTGGTTTCAGGCTGCAGTGTTTTAGACGCCCCCTTCAGTTTTGTGTGTCTCAAGATTGGAGTTCGGGGCACATACTATGGACAAAAACTTTAAGTAATCAGGCAACTTTCCAAGGCAGATAAAGGGGAAATATAATGACAGAAGACAATATTGCCAAGCATGGTAAGAAAGGAACTTTTCAGATTTCCTGTTTTTATGTAGGAGAAGCTTTATGCGGCATAGACATAGGGTTTGTTCAAGAGATCAATAAGCAGGTATTGCTGACATCAGTCCCTCACTCTCCGGATTATGTCGTAGGTATTATGAATCTTCGAGGAAAAATTGTAACCATTATCGACCTTGGGAAGAAACTGGGTATTGAATCAACAGCAAACATTACAGATGATACCAGAATAATTATTGTAAATTCAAAACAGGAATTTATTGGTTTTCTTGTTAATAAGGTAACGGATGTAGTTGTAGCAGACCGGGAAAATGTTTCACCTGCCCCTTCCAATATAAAAGGGGTCAAGGGCAAATTTTTTCAGGGAGTGTATAAGTATAAAAACAAACTGGTAGCTATACTTGATGTTGAAGAAGTGCTTGAAAACGAGTAAAATTATATTTTACATATGAGGTACCAGTTTAGCCCCCATGGGCTGACAGTGTCAATTCATGAGGTTTAGATTATTGCAAAATTCTTTTTTGTTGCTTAAAATATTTGTTCAATTTGTTTTTTTTACTGTGTTCTGACCTGAAAACCTCGTAACAGTTTAGCCTTTTTTTAAGGAAAGCAGGGGACAGGCACCCCCGCACTTATTATTCTGATGGGTGATTGACAGTATTTAATAATAAGTGCGGGGAGAGCCAGTCCTCATGCCGCATGCAAATGGCTAAACTGTTACAAAACTTCAAACTTCAACTCTTAAGACTACCTGCATAATGCTTTGACTGACTTTTGAGTAATACAAAATATACATGAATCAAGAAAAAAAATTCAGGCCCGCGCTAATCCTAATTGTAGATGATTCTCCCTTGAACAGAAGGCTACTAAAGGTCGTTCTCCAAAATTCCGGTTACCAGACTATGGAGGCTGAAAATGGAAAGATGGCCAGAAGTATGGCTTCTGAGAATTTGCCGGACCTGATCTTGCTCGATGTAATGATGCCTGTTGAAGACGGTTTTGATACATGTAAAGGTTTAAAGCAAAATCCTCTTACCAAGGATATACCCATCATCTTCATTTCCGCACTGAACGATACTGAAAATATTGTAAAGGGATTGGAACTCGGTGGTGTGGATTATATAGGGAAACCCTTTGCCAGGACAGAAGTGCTGGCCCGAATCAGGGTTCACCTTGAGCTTAAGTTTGCCAAGGAAAAGCTTGTTGAATCTCAGGTCAGACACTTTGCTGACATCAGAGAAGCCCAGGAATCGTTTTTAGTTGATCCTGAAATGTATCCGGAAGCGCGATTCAAGTATATTTTTCGGCCCATATTAGAAGCGGGCGGAGATTTTCTTGATGTCATCAGAACCGGAGAAAACACCTATGTATACACAGTTGCGGATATAAGCGGGCATAACCTTGGCACTGCTTATGTAACATCTGCCCTGAAAGTATTGTTTGATCAGAATATTAACCCCTACACCCCGGTGGAGGAAGGCTTGCGGATGACGAACGCAGTTTTAAACAGAATTCTGCAACCTTCCCAGCACCTGACTGCAGCCTTCCTTTTGGTGGATAAAGGTATGAACAAGGCATTTCTCTATAATGCAGGTCATCTGCCTGCGGTTAATGTCAAGGCTTCGACAAAAGAGGCTAAGCTGCTGGAAGCTGAAGGAGACATTTTAGGACCTTTTGAACAGGTTGAGTTTTATCCGACTCAAGAACATGTTGAGCCTGGAGACAGATTCTTTCTTTTTACTGATGGACTGGTGGAACTTTTTGGCGATTCGATGAGGACACGGACCCAAGGCATTGAAGAGGTGATGAAGCAAGCTGCTGCATCTGCAGACCTCCCCTTAGGAGAATCCCTTGAATTTATTTTTGAGCATTTATGCCCGGATAAAAATTTGCTCCAGGATGATGTAGTTATTCTTGGGACGGAGGTCTGATGACTATAGATTGCAAAATCACTAAAACCAGCTTGAGTTGTGAATTTCCTGCTGACCCAACTCTTGTGGAATCACTAATGGAAAAGGTTAAGCTTTTCCTTGATGCTGCGTGTGATGAAAAAACTTTTTTTAATTTGACTATTGTCTTGAGAGAATCGCTGAATAATGCTATTTTTCATGGAGCAGACCAGGATCATTCCAAAATTATTTCCTGCAGGGCCTTGTTGACTAAGGACAAAGTGGAGTTTGAAGTTTCAGGGCCTGGTCCTGGTTTTGACTGGCGGGACAGCCTTAAAAGAAATCCTGCAGGCAGTACTTCTCATTGCGGTTGGGGGCTTTTTTTAATAAGACAATATTCTGACGGGTTCGAGTATAATGATTCAGGAACAGTTTTAAGGTTCTGGATTATGTTGAATCCCCGCAGGTCTGAGCACACAGTCAAATTAAATGATTGCTCCTGATTACATTTATATTTCCGTTGCTAAAATGATAAGTACACAATCACAAAGTTTAAAATATAAATTCCATGTAGTTTAACAATTTTACCAATAACCATGTTTTGACTGTGTTTTAGCTGTTAAGACATGCAGGAGTTGAGATGGCTCTCAGGGTTCTCGTTGTTGATGACACAATTGTATACCGAAAAATCATTGGTGATGTGTTAAATGATTTTCCTGATGTCGAGGTGGTCGGAACAGCAAGCAATGGTAAGATTGCGCTGAATAGGATTGAATCTCTTAAACCTGATCTGATAACCCTTGATGTAGAAATGCCGGTTATGGACGGCGTGCAGACTCTTGAAGAAATTCAAAAGAGAAAGATCAATGTCGGGGTGGTGATGGTCAGCACCCTGACTAAAAGAGGCAGCGATATCACCATGAAGGCCCTTGAATTAGGGGCATTTGACTTTATTACTAAGCCAGACAAGGAGTCGCGCGAAGAAAATATCAGTATTCTGCAAAGAGCCCTTTCTCCCCGGGTCAAGCATTTTTTAAAACGCTTGGACATTAAGAAAGCACTACGGAAAACTGATAAGGATCCCCGGGTCAAACCCAAACCTGCCTCAACTCCTACAATCCATTCAGCGAGAATGGCGCATGAAAAGTCAGATATTGTTGCCATCGGTATATCTACAGGTGGGCCCAATGCCTTGACAAGAATGCTGCCCATGTTGCCAGGAAATCTTAATGTTCCAGTGGTAATTGTGCAGCATATGCCTCCCATATTTACCAAATCTCTGGCAGAAAGTCTTGATCAGAAATGCAGCCTGCGCATCAAGGAAGCAGAAGATGGAGAGATCCTGCGTTCTAATCATGTTTATATTGCCCCTGGTGGAAAGCAGACTAAAGTTGTCACCGGTGCAGCTCAGAAAAAGATTTTACGTATTACTGATGATCCACCTGAAAATAATTGCAAGCCTGCGGCAGATTATCTTTTTCGTTCCGTAGCCCGGGAATTTAAAAACAAAGTCACAGGTGTGATTATGACAGGGATGGGCAATGACGGCACCTTGGGGCTCAAAGTAATGAAGGCCCTTGGAGCTGTTGTGATTGGACAGGATGAGGATACCTGTGTTGTGTATGGCATGCCTAAGATGGCCCATGATGCAGGAGTCGTTGATATTATGGTACCTTTAGAACGGATAGCAGCCGAAATAGTCAGCACTGTCAAAAGATGAAAATTACTCCCGACGAACTGAAGATTATTTCACAGTATATATATAATCTTTCAGGAATCTACCTTGACCAAAGTAAGGCATACTTGCTGGAAAACAGGCTCAAACCGTTGTTGCAGCAGGAAAAACTTGCCTCCTACAGGGACCTTTACAACAAATCCAGATCTGATGGCACCAAAAAGCTGGAAAAAGCCATAATTGATGCCATCACAACTAAGGAAACTCTTTTTTTCAGGGACAATGCTCCTTTTGAGCTTTTGAAGCATAAAATTTTGCCGGATATCATTGATGCCAGAAGTAAAAAGACACATTCTTCCATGCCGGTTAAACTCAGAATCTGGAGTGCTGCATGTTCCACAGGCCAGGAAGTTTACAGCATAGCTATTGCTGTCAAAGAGATCATCCCTGACCTCAATAAGTATCAAGTGAACATTCTTGGCACGGACATTTCTGATGAAGCCATAGCCAAGTCAAGCTACGGTAAATACAATAAATTTGAGATTGAAAGAGGCTTGACCAGTGACAAACTTAACAAATTTTTTAATCCCACTCCTGATGGCAACTGGAGAATAAAAGACGAGATCAGAGCCTTAGCGAATTTTCGCAAGATCAATCTTATGCAGCCTTTCTCAGTGCTTGGTAAGTTTGATATCGTTTTTTGCAGAAATGTAGCCATATATTTCAAGCCAGACGACAAAAAAAGGCTTTTTGAAAGAATTGCTGGCGTATTACAGCCTGATGGGTGTCTTCTTATTGGCTCAACTGAGTCTCTTTCAGGCGTGACAAGGTCATTTGTTCCCAAAAGATATCTTCGTTCCATTTTTTATCAATTAGATTAGTAACTTAATCTTGAAAGCCTGTCATAAAAAACAAGAAATTGTTATCAGTTAGTAGTTAGTAGCTCCTCCCCCGGGCGGCCCGGGACCGAACCTGCGAGTAAATTGATATAGCCTCAACGCGAGATTGCTTCGCTTCGCTCGCAACAAGGATTGCCGCGCTCGAAGACTCGCTCGCAATGACACCTGAGTTGTCAGGGATGTGGTAGCTGAAAACCTGTCACCCACGAGGGAGCCTAAGCGACCGAAGCAATCTGTATCGTAAAACCGTAATGCTCTGAATTTATTACATATACGTTTGTAGTTACTTGTAAGCTAAAAGTTATTTAACATCCTGATTCTTAAACTTTCTGTTTGATTTTCATGAATGCGTAATGCATGAATTGATTCTATTTTAGCTGCTTTGAGCAGATTATTGTTATCCTCCAAAGGCTTTTTTTACCTTGATGGCCCTGTTTATCTTTTTCCTGATCATGCTTTTAAATGTCTGGGCAGCCGGACATGCTCTAATGTACAAACGAGACCCGAGAACTGCATGGGGTTGGATTGTAACCTGTCTGCTTATCCCCACATTAGGACCAATTCTCTATTATCTTCTGGGCATCAACCGCATTAAAACCAGAGCTAAAAAACTTAAGGCTGAACCTCTGGCTCTGACTCAACAGGGGAGGGGGGCTCCTCAAAGCACCCTGACTTCCAGAGTATTAGTGCAGGATGTTGATAAGTTTCACTCAAATTTAAGAGCTGGATTGACGGACAAACTGACCAACCGCCCTTTGCTGGGGGGTAATAAAGTACATGTTTTGTTTAATGGCAATCAGGCCTTTCCTGAAATGCTTGCGGCCATTAACAGCGCAAGGAAATATGTATATCTCCAGACGTTTATTTTTGAAAGTAACAATTGGGGGATGCGTTTTGTGGGGGCTTTATCCCAGGCATGTAAGCGTGGTCTGGATGTTAGGGTTTTGGTGGATGGAATTGGAGAGTTGTATTCATGGCCAAAGATAAGTCGCTACCTCAAAAGGGCAGGTGTTCCTTTTTCTCGTTTTCTCCCTCCAAAGCTTATTCCAGTGTCTCCTTTTCTCAACCTGCGCAATCATAGAAAAATGTTAATTATTGATGATATGATGGGATTTACAGGTGGTATGAATATAGGCGACAGACATGTTGTTGACTATGAAAAAAGCAAAGGAGCACAGGATATTCAATTTCAGTTCAAAGGCCCTGTAGTATCCCAGATGAAAGACGTATTCATGGAAGACTGGTCTTTCTGTAAAGGATTTCATTTGCCGACCAGGGATTCAGGCCATGATCTGCAGGTCTTTGGAGATGCTTTTTGCAGAACTATCACTGTTGGACCTAACCAGGATATAGATAAATTGAGAATGCTTTATACAGGGATGGTTTCTCAGGCGAAAAGTAAGATTATTATCATGACTCCATACTTTCTTCCATCTCAGGAACTCCTTGGTGCGCTCCAGGTAGCTTCCCTGAGAGGTGTAGAAGTTACTATTGTTCTGCCTGAAAAGAACAACCTTCCATTTGTTCACTGGGCTACCCGCAATATGCTTTGGGAAATCCTTCAATACAGGGTTAATGTATATTACCAGCCACCACCTTTTGATCATTCCAAGCTGTTTCTCGTGGATGATGAGTACTGTGTTATCGGGTCGGCAAATATGGATCCCCGCAGTCTGAGATTGAACTTTGAAATGGTGGTGGAGGTATATTCCAAAAGGCTGGCAGCTATTCTTTACTCTCACGTTGAGCAAAAGATAATGTCGTCCAGGAAGCTGACTCTGGAGGAAGTGGACTCACGTTCTATTCCTGCCAGACTCAGAGATTCCTTATGCTGGCTGTTCAGCCCATACCTATGAATATGTAAATGCATGAGACTCATTTCAATATAAACTTAAATGGTTGAGATGAGAATCTTCAGACGGGTAATATGGTCAGGCATATTTATACATGAGAGTTTGCATTGCCAGCCGGTGAGTTCTTCTTCCCATTAACTTTTTTCTAAGATACGGAGATTGTCGTGAATGAACAGCAGATAATTGACCTTTCAGCACAGGAGTTTAAAGATTTCACAGGTAAGCAAAAAGAGGATTCATTCAATCTTGTTGATGTAAGAACACCCCAGGAATACGCACATTTTCATATTCCCGGAGCCGTTCTTGTGCCTCTTTACGAGCTTGAGGGCAGGCTTGGTGAAATTGCAGCTGATAAAAACACAGTTTTTTATTGTCGCAGCGGCAAAAGATCCATGAGCGCTTCCATCCTGGCCAGGGATAGTGGGCTCTTGCATCAGGATATTTATAACCTGGCAGGCGGTATTCTCGCTTACCAGGGAAAAACATTGGCTAATTATCCCAAGATTAATCTTTTTTCCAGACTGACTAATCAAAAACTGGTATTGCAAAAAGCCATTGATTTAGAAAAAGGTGCTCAAAATTTTTACTCGATTCTGGCTGACAGTATACAAGACCAGGAGTTGCAAAATAAAATCAGCAAGCTGGCCAAGCTTGAAAAGGGGCACGCTAAAATGGTCTACAGTCTGAATGCTCAAGCCTTTGATGATGATTTTGAAATGGTTTTTGCCAAGGCTGGTGGCGATATCATGGAAGGCGGGTCAGAAATTTCTGCCTGGATTGATGAACTCAAAAATGTCGATGAACCAGGATTGCATTCATATCTGCTGGAAATGGCTCTTGAGGTGGAAACAATGGCGTATGACATGTACCGTAACTTAGCTCAGAAAAGTAACTCTCAAGAATTGTCAGAATGTTTTTTCAAACTTGCTGAACAGGAAAAAGCTCATATGCGTATTGTCTCTTCCATGTTTAAAGACTTGAATATCTAATGCGGGCTGTGCCCACATCCCAAAAATATTTTAACCGCCCGTTCGAAGATTTACCCATTTGAATAGGGCTTTGCCGTAGACCGAAGGTCTATTCAACAGGGCGAGCTCAAGGCGCCCAGTTAAACCCTGCTGCGCAGGAACGCTTTCAGCGTTGTTTAACCAGGCAGGCAAAGGGTGCAAAGGAAGAAAGAAGTTTTTTTATTTTCCGGGGAACCCAGTTAAACCCGTCTGCGACGGAGACTATGCCTGTTTAACAAGGCAGGCGGCAAATAAAATGGCAGCCTTTTTTATTGTCTTTAACTTTGAGTCCTTCGCTCCTTTGCGGTTCTAATTTTCCTGTTTTTTATGACAGGGTTTCAGGAGTAAGTTACTAATCTTCCAACAGTCTAACTTCGCGCAGAGCCTCGAAGACCTTATCCTTGGAGATGGGCTTAGATATGTAAGCGTCTGCCTGTCCTTGAAAAAATGCTTCAGTGACATTTTTGGTATCAGACAAAGCAGTAGTCATGACAGCTTTAACTTCATCTCCAATTGGTACATTCATCTTGGTTTCCGTTTCTCTGATGGCCTTGAGGGAACTTTGCCCATCCATTACGGGCATCATAATATCCATAAAAACCAGGGTGTAGGGATCATTATTCTGCAGGGCCTCGCGAAACATTTCCACAGCCTGCAGCCCATTTTCAGCAGTATCACATGTAAAATGCTGAGAAAGAATTTTGGCAAGTACCATTCTACTTGTCATATCGTCTTCTACAACCAGAGCTTTCATTATTTCCTCCGCTTTTTTTTAAAGTAACGCAATATTCCTAATAAAATAATATTCATGTCCTATTTTTATCGATATCTTATTAAGTTCAGTTGCAATAGTCAATAATTACTATTATTTTATCTTTTCCCGGGAACCAAAGTAATATTAATCTGTTATATATTTCCTCGCAGGGGTTGTCCCAGTTTCCAGAAAAAGGACTGTGCCTTAAAGTAATTCTCAGGTTTGATCCCGGGGCGCTCGGGTCAAACCCCTTTTTTACAAAAATACTGGTAATCATTTTAAAACTATGTATAATCAATATTTACGGGGAGTTGGAAGTTTAGCGACAGGGTAACTATTCACCTTGTTGCGAAATCAGCCAGCATCCTCATTTGTTTTCTGTTGCTGCAAACTCCCAGCATGAGCTCGTAAGTCAAAACCATTAATTGTTTCAAATTGCTTAGAGGTCTTCCCTGCCCATGTGTAAATCTGTTTCTTGTGCTATATTGCCCGAATCAGCAGGGTTGAGAACTTTTAGTTTTGAATCATGCACTTCTGCTCTGGATGAAATGTGGAGCTTAATTGA
This sequence comes from Desulfonatronovibrio magnus, assembly GCF_000934755.1. NCBI lineage: Bacteria > Pseudomonadati > Thermodesulfobacteriota > Desulfovibrionia > Desulfovibrionales > Desulfonatronovibrionaceae > Desulfonatronovibrio > Desulfonatronovibrio magnus. Next base: position 34,369 of record NZ_KN882182.1, on the reverse strand, counting down.
AGAAAACTCTGCTGCCCATGGTGACTCAGTGATTTGCCATGTGCAGACACGAGGACGCGGACAAATGGGCAGACAATGGTTTTCTCCCTCTGGCAACCTTTATGCTGCCTGGTATATTCCATCAGTTGAATCCATTTTGAAAAAAGAGCTTCTACCCCTTGTTATAGGTTTATCACTTAAACGAGCTCTTGCTGAATTTGGCTTTCAATTGTCAATTAAATGGCCTAACGACTTGATATATAATGAAACTAAAATCGGAGGTATTCTCATTGAAGACAAGCAGGGTGCTCAGGTTGCGGGTATAGGATTAAATTTATGCTCTTGTCCTAAGCCGGCACAAATGAGGGAATTCAGCATTGTTCCAGCTGGCAGTCTTGGGTTGGACAGGAACACAGTTGATGTTAATGTTTTCTGGTCTGAACTGGTTAAATATTTATATTCCAGCTATATTTATATATTGTGCAATTTTTCTTTAATTGACTTTATACGGGAAATTAACTTAAATATGTGGCTGATAGGTGAAAAAGTACGTGTTGATTCCAGCAATGGAGTCAATTATGGAGTTTTTTCAGGAATAGGACAATGTGGCGAGATACTGCTCATCAATGAGCATGGAGAGCAGGGAATCGAGCACAAGGTCAGTAGCGGCACTATTTCCCGTTTGATCCAGGATTAAAGAAATGCTCACTGAATGTGCCATTTAGACAGATAATTATCCATTTATGCATTGTTTGTGAATGGTTCAGACTGATCTTACATAGATAATCTTGCATGGATGATAATGGTTTAAGCTGTTTTTTATTGTGGTTGCGGGCACAGTTCGCATTTAAGTATTAAATTTTTAAAGGAGCTGATTTTTATGGGTATTAAATCTTTCGAAGAAGTTGTGTCTGAGCTTAAGGGCAAAAGGATACTGGTGGCCAACAGAGGAATTCCGGCCAGAAGGATTGTTCGTTCCATCAGGGAAGTTTTTCATGCTACACCGATGATGACTGCTACTGATGTTGATAAGACAGCTCCTTTTACTTCAGGTGCTCAAGAGTTGCTTTTACTTGGGAAAAATCCAAGAGCGTATCTAAACATTGACAGGATTATTTCCAGGGCCAAGGCTTTGAAAGTGAGAGCTATTCATCCGGGTTGGGGATTTTCTTCCGAGGACTTTTCCTTTCCTACAAAATGCAAAGAAGCAGGCATGGTTTTCATTGGACCGGATCCTGAAGCCATGGAAACTCTTGGCAACAAGGTGGCTGTGCGAAATCTGGCCAAGAAACTCGGAGTACCTGTTGTACCAGGTTCTGAAGGGGCGGTTACTGTAGAAGAAGCATTGGATCTGGCCTATGAAATAGGCTTTCCGGTCATGCTTAAGGCAGAGGGTGGCGGCGGAGGTCGCGGTATTTATGAAGTTTTTAAAGAGGAGCAGTTGGAAAGGGCTTATGTAAAGGCCTCTGCTCTTGCTCAGGCTTCTTTTGGCAATCCCAGACTTTATGTTGAAAAGCTTCTGACTTCTGTAAGACATATTGAAATCCAGGTGATTGCTGACAAGTATGGCAATGTGTTTGCCTTTGATGAAAGGGATTGCACGCTGCAGAGAAATCATCAGAAGCTGGTGGAGATAACCCCTTCTCCATGGCCTAAAATGACTGAAGAGTTGCGTGAGAATCTAAAAGAATATGCAAGAAAACTGATTAAGGCTGTTAACTATCATTCTCTGGCGACTGTTGAATTTCTGGTGGACAATGAAGGCAATCCCTATTTAATTGAAGTAAATACCAGGCTTCAGGTTGAGCATGGCATAACTGAATGCAGATATGGTGTTGATCTTGTTGAAGAACAGATTGCTGTTTCATTTGGTTCAAAGCTGCGTTCCAATGAATCCAATATGACAGCCACCAGCCATGCCATGCAGGTTCGGGTAAACTGTGAAGATCCCCAGAAAAACTTTTCCCCCAATGCAGGTCTGGTGACAAGGTACCAGTCTCCCGGTGGCCAGGGCGTAAGAGTGGATTCATGTATTACTGCAGGTTACACTTTTCCTTCCCAGTATGACTCAGCAGCATCCCTTCTTATTGTTTACGGCAAATCCTGGGACAAAATCCTGGGTACAATGGAAAGGGCCTTGCGAGAGTATATTATAGGGGGTGTCAAAACCACCATCCCCTTCCACCGCAAAATAATTACTCATCCACAATTCAGGGAAGGGCATTATGATACCAATTTTGTAGCCAATACTCCTGAATTGATGGTTTACCGTGATCAGGAGCCTGAGTCACTTCGTCTGTCCTGCCTTGTTGCTGAGATTTCCGCCAAGGGATATAATCCTTATGTTCAGCTTGGGGAATACAGAACAGTACACGATAAAAGGCTGGGCAGATTCAAACCTTCATATCCGGAATTTCATGATGATCATGACAGCCCTTACCCCAGAGGGGACAGGGATGCTATTCTTGATTATATTCGCGATTCAGATCATGTACACTTCTGTGATACAACGACCAGAGATATAACTCAGTCCAATAGCGGCAACAGGTTTCGTCTGGCTGAAGATCGACTGATTGGACCCTACCTTGATAATTGTGGCTTCTTCTCCCTTGAAAACGGTGGAGGTGCTCATTTTCATGTGGCTATGATGGCTAACATGACGTATCCGTTTACAGAAGCCAAAGAATGGAATCAATTTGCTCCCAAGTCTCTTAAGCAGATACTTATCCGTTCCACCAATGTTCTGGGCTATAAACCCCAACCCAGAAATATTATGCGTCTGACAGGTGAAATGATTTGCGAAGACTACGATGTTATCCGATGCTTTGATTTTTTAAATCATATTGACAACATGGTTCCTTTTGCTGAGGTGGCCATGAATTCCAGAAAAAATATCTTTGAACCAGCAATTTCCATGTCTTATGCGCGAGACTTTGATATAGAACACTATATGGGAGTTGTGGAAGAAATAATTGACATGATTAAGAAGGTTACCGGATTGTCCAGGTCTGCAGCTCAGAAAAAATTTATTCTGGGGCTTAAGGATATGGCTGGGGTCTGTCCGCCAGCCTTTATCCGTCAGTTGGTTACAGAAATTCGTGATGAATATCCGGAGCTTGTGGTTCACTATCATCGTCATTATACAGACGGTCTGTTTGTTCCTGCTGTTGCTGAGGCAGCAAGGGCAGGGGCGCACATTGTGGATACAGCCATTGGAGCTGCCGTAAGATGGTATGGTCAGGGAGAAGTTCTTTCCACTGCTGCCTACATTGAAGAGCTTGGCATGAAAACCAATCTGAATAAGGAAATGATTCGCAAGTGCGGCTTTCTTCTAAAACAGATTATGCCCTATTATGATCGTTATACAGCACCTTATTTTCAGGGTATTGATTATGATGTTGTAGAGCATGGCATGCCTGGTGGAGCAACTTCTTCTTCTCAGGAAGGTGCCATGAAACAGGGGTATATCCATTTGCTGCCCTACATGCTTAAGTTTCTCGCCGGTATTCGCAAAATCACCAGATACCATGATGTAACTCCTGGTTCTCAGATAACCTGGAACACATCCTTTTTGACAATTTCCAATGTTTATAAAGAAAAAGGTGATCATGGGGTTAGAAAGCTGCTGAGGGTTCTTGATAAAGTCAATTCTACACCTGAAGACCAGCTGGATGAAAAAACAAAGGAAGACAGGCTTGAAATATACAAGCACAGCAATGATGCATTCAGAAATCTCTTGATTGGCAAGTTCGGAAGGCTTCCTCTCGGCTTTCCTCCAGACTGGGTGTATGAAAGTGCTTTTGGTGAAAAATTTGAAGAGGCCTTGCGTACGAGAACAGAAGATTCTCCTCTTGCCAGTCTGGAAGATATTGATGTTGATAAGGAAAGAGAGAATCTTATCTCTCACATAGATAGAGAGCCTACAGATGAAGAACTTGTTATTTACCTGAACCATCCAGGGGATGCTTTGACAAATATTCAGTTTAAGTGTCAGTTTGGTGATCCCAACCAACTGCCCTTAGATGTCTGGTTTGAAGGTCTCCGCTCAGGCGAAGAGATGACCTTTGAGGACAGCAACGGCAAACCTCACAACCTGATGATTCTGGATATTTCCGCGCCTGATCATAATGGTATGAGTGTGGTTCGCTACTCTCTTGATTCTGAGTTTTTAACTTATCAGGTAAAAGTCAGTGAGGGATTCGGAGGTCCTAAAGATGCCTTAGAAATGGCAGATCCAAAGGATATCTATCAGATTGGCGCTCCCAACAATTGTGACTTATGGGTAATGCATGTCAAACCCGGTGATAAAGTCAAAAAAGGAGAAGAGCTTTTCAACATATCCATTATGAAGCAGGAAAAAGCAGTTACATCTCCTGTTGATGGCATAGTCAGACGAGTTCTCAAATTTGCTGATTATCAGGAAGACAAGATTATGGTTCCTGTTCAGGAAGGTGAACTCCTTATAGAGTTAGGTCCTGTTCCCAATACCTGCACCGGATGTGGTGGGCATATTGTTCTGGAAGAATGCAAATTCTGCCCGGAATGCGGAAACAGGGTTTAATAAGCTTTTTCTGCCCTTAGCGGTTGTAAAAGAATAAAAAAAAGTTCATTTCAATATTGACTATTCGTATTGCAAAAGGCTACTAAAATGACTTTATTTCAGTCATTAAAAATCGGAGCGTTTCTGTCCGAGTAACGTTTGGGAGCAATACTTCAGTAGCTTGCATTTTTTGTGCAGCAGGAATTATATTCTACAAGGAGAGCAGTGAATGGCAAAGTCCACCAAGCAGCAAGATGAAAAAAAGGCTTCAGCTCAAAAAGCAAAGCAAACAGGTAAACAGGATCAGGCAATTGAACAAATTAAAGCGCAGTTGGTTCTCAATGCCCGGGAAATAATGGATATCGGAGTTGAATCCGAGCTTCTTGTTGGCGGTAAAAATTACAACACCGCCATCATGAATACCATTGAAAATATCAGGGCGCCTCAATTTAGAGCAATTTCCGCAATTGCTTTTCATAAGCTTCTTGATGAGACCAAGGTTAACGCTGCCATGCTCAGGGGCGCTGTGGATAAGGAATACGACTCCATTGACTGGGGTGAAGCTTCCATTAACAGTGATCCGGAGTTTCTCAGGAAATTTGTGCGTAAACTGGCCATGAAGATCAAACGCAGTGTTAAGCCTGAAGGAACTTCAATCAAGCTGCGTACTTTTATCAACAATGTTGTGGAGGGCTTTGCTGTTTCCCCTGAGGGTATTGATCAACTCAGGAAGAGGTCAGTACTGGTTCAGGTTGCTATTTTGAGCGTTGATTTGCCTCAAGAAGTTGAAGATGCGGTCAGGCTTTCCTACCAATTTATTTGCAAAGAGGCGGGCCAGGAAAATGTGCCTGTTGCCGTTAGATCTTCGGCAGCAGGAGAAGACAGCCGCAAAAAGGCTTTTGCAGGACTGCAGGACACTTACCTGAATATAGTCGGGGAAAACAGTGTAGTAGAAGCTTATCACTGGGATTGTGCTTCCGCATATAATCTGCGCAGCATGACTTATCGCAGGGAGGCCATTCTGGATGCTGTGGCCAAAGCTGAACGTACTGGAGACGATGCAATAGCTGCCAAGGCTAAGGAAGAATGGTCCATTGAAAATACCTCGCTGTCAGTGTGTATTATGCGCATGATTAATCCTGTTATTTCCGGAACTGCTTTTAGTGCTGATACTTCTACTGGATGTCAGGGTACTGACCGAAAAGATCTTGTATCCATAGATGCCAGTTATGGGCTTGGAGAGGCTGTTGTAAGTGGCATGGTCACTCCGGACAAATTTTTTGTCTATCAACGCGATGATGGCGAAGAAATTGTTATACGAAATATGGGTTTTAAAGACTGCAAGATTATTTATGATGAAACCGGTGCTGGAACAAAGGAAGAAGAGGTTCCAGAAGATCAGATATATCGCTGGTCTCTTTCTCTGGCTCAGGCTGAAATGGTAGCCAAGGGTGTAAGGGCCATCAGCAAGGCCTATAATGGCATGATCATGGATACAGAGTTCTGCATTGATCAATGGGACAGACTCTGGTTTGTCCAGGCCAGGCCGGAAACAAGATGGAATGAAGAGTTTGAAAAGTTTCCCAGCACCATCTTCATGCGCAGAATGGAGGTGGATGAAACTGCTCTGCACAAAGCTGAAGTATTACTTGAAGGTAATGGAGCTTCCCGTGGAGCAGGTCAAGGTACCATAAAATTTCTCCGCTCTGCTCTGGAGCTTAACCGCATCAATAAGGGTGATGTTCTTGCTGCGGACAGGACCGATCCTGATATGGTTCCTGGAATGCGCATAGCTTCCGCCATTCTGGCTGATGCTGGTGGAGACACAAGTCATGCCGCCATTACTTCAAGAGAACTAGGCATTCCTGCTGTAATTGGAATAAAAAGGTTAGAGGCTTTAAGAGCCTTGGACGGTCAGGAAGTAACCGTAGATGGTTCGCGGGGCACTGTTTATCGTGGACTTATTCCTCTTGTGGAAGTCGGCGGTGAGATGGATGTCAGTAAGCTGCCTCCCACCAAAACCAAGGTTGGTCTTATACTTGCTGATGTCGGGCAGGCACTGTTCCTTTCCAGACTCAGACAGACATCTGATTTTGAGGTTGGCCTGCTCAGGGCGGAATTTATGCTGGGCAATATTGGTGTCCATCCTCAGGCCTTGGAGGCCTATGATAAAGGCTATCTGCAAAAGGTGGTGGACAAGAAAGAGCGTGAATTTGAAAATGATCTGACCAAGGTTGTCAGGGATCAGCTATCTGCTGGAGTGGTGTCTCTTGATTTTAACCTGAGAAAGTATGTTGGTACTATTTCCGGCCTTGAAAACAGGGTTAATGAACTTACGGAAAAAACAGGTGCAAAAGGCACAGATGAGGTTCTTGCCCTGCATCGTCAGTTGAGAGAACTGGACAATAAACTTGATGAACACATCGATCTGGCAACTAAAAGGTTGGATATTCTTAAAACCTCAGTAAATCTTCGAGAGCATATTGCTATTATAATGGGTTTTGCTGACGATCTTATGCTGCTGGTGGGCGATGACCCTGAAACTGTGCAATCGCGAAGGGAAATCGAAGACCGCATTGAGTCTATCTACAAGCGGGTGAAAGGTGATGAATATATTAACGAGGTTTTTGATAAAATTAAATATTTAAGAACTGATGTTGCACAGAAAGTAGGCCTTAAGCAGAAAATGGATGATGTACGCAACTTGCCGGATAATATCGCTAAAAGTATCCTGGCCAAAGGCTACCGAACAGGCAAGGAGTTATATGTCCAAACCCTTTCTCAGGGTCTGGCACTTTTTGCCATGGCATTTTATGGTCGTGAAATAATTTACAGAACTACTGACTATAAATCCAATGAGTACCGTAATCTACTGGGCGGGATGCTTTTCGAAGATTATGAAGATAACCCCATGCTTGGATATCGTGGTGTTTCCAGAGATATTCATGATTGGGAACTTGAAGCCTTTAAGCTGGCGAGAGGTGCTTTTGGCGGGAGCAACCTCCAGCTGATGCTGCCTTTTGTGCGTACCCTGGAGGAAGCCAGAAGCATGAAAAGATACCTGGCTAATGTCCATAAACTACGTTCAGGAGAAGATGGTCTGAAAATCATCCTGATGTCTGAGATTCCCAGCAATGCCATCATTGCCAAGGAATTTATCCGGGAATTTGATGGTTTTTCCATTGGTTCCAATGATATGACCCAGCTGGTGCTGGGAACGGATCGTGACAACTCAAGAATGCGCCATATCTATGATGAAGAAGATCCAGCTGTTGTCTGGGCTATACTGTGCACAATTTTTACTGGACAGAAGTTTGGTAAAAAGGTCGGATTTTGTGGCCAGGGAGTATCCAACAGCAAAATTATCAGAGGGCTGGTCTGCATTGCAGGCATTGTATCAGCTTCTGTTGTTCCAGATACCTATGCCCAGACCAAGTATGATTTTGCTGAGACCGAACAGGAAGACATAAGTATAGACAGACTTGGGGCATGGATTAAAAAGCAGCATTTCAACAACCTTCGTGAAATTCTAAAAGACCACAACTACGAACATATTCTTAAAAAATATTCATCTGAAAAAGATATCCTGGATTGGTATGAAGGTGAACTGGGCAGGCTGCACGATCAGCTGTATTCAAGTTTGGGTTCTTCCAAGGAAGATTTTTACAGACAAGAACTTAACCGTTTCCGTGCTGTCTTTCATAAACCCGTAATTTACTCAAACTGGGACTGGTCGACTACTGTGGAAGACGCGCTCCATCACGCAGGGTTTGCTACTTTTGAAGAACAACAGAAAGCATATGCAGTGCAGGCCAAAAAAACCTGGTAGCTGATTATATGCAGAGCGGCCGGATTCCGGCCGCTTTTTTTGGTTGATACGTATTGAGAGAATATTTTTGAAGCTGTTCAGTACACTTATGAGACATAGGCGTTAGTCCATAGCTTCGGCCGACTGGTTTGGTATGTTTCAGATCAGATCAGGTCTGTGAGTGCCTGTTCATTTTTTATCATAGAGTCTGGTTTTCTCAGGAATGACAGTTATGGTGATCATATTTTTTTGATTATCATTTTTGATGCCGGATCAGAATGGGACTGGCTTTGATTCTTGGGCTATCTTTTTTGGAGCTACTTGAAGAGCAATCTCGAACCAATAATATTAATAAAAATGTCTGATAAAGAACAAAAAATTCTTCCTGCCATAGATTCTCCCCAAAAGATTATGGAACTCAGCCCTGAAGAGCTGGAGCAGCTTGCAGCAGAGGTTCGTGGGTTAATTATCAGGGTTGTATCAAAAAATGGAGGTCATCTGGCACCTTCTCTTGGGGTGGTGGAGCTGACTCTGGCTTTGATGAATGTTTATGACTTCAATAAGGACAGAATAATCTGGGATGTCGGGCATCAAGCTTATGCCTACAAAATTCTTACCGGTAGAATGCAACAGTTTCACACCCTGAGAAAGCTTGACGGTATCAGCGGTTTTCCCAGAATAGAAGAAAGTGAATACGACCATTTTGGAGTAGGGCATTCCAGCACTTCAATTTCAGCTGCTCTTGGTATGGCGGTGGCCAGAGATATTCTTCAGGAGCAAGGCAAGGTCCTCGCTGTTATTGGTGATGGCTCCATGACTGCGGGTCTTGCTTATGAAGGCTTGAACCAGGCTGGTGATCTGGACCGTGACCTTGTTGTTATCCTGAATGACAATGAAATGTCCATTTCCAGAAATGTAGGGGCCCTGTCATCTTTTTTGAGCCGGAAGCTTTCTTCAAGATGGATTGTGCGCTTTAAAAAGGAAGTAGAGGGATGGATGCGCCAGATTCCCAAAATTGGCGATGATATCCTGAATTATGCCAGACGCAGTGAAGAATCTCTAAAAGGTTTTTTTACACCGGGCATTCTCTTTGAAGCTTTTAAGTTCAACTATATAGGACCTGTGGACGGGCACAATATCAAGTCTATGATACCAGTGTTTCGTCAGCTGAAAGATCTTGAAGGTCCTATCCTGGTCCATGTCCTGACCAAAAAGGGCAAAGGCTATAAACCTGCTGAGGATAATCCAACTTATTTTCATGGAGTAGGCTGCTTTGAGCCTGAAACTGGGCTGGCGAAGCAGGTATCGGGGAAATGTCTTCCAAGCTATACTGAAGTCTTTGGTAAAACCTTATGTTCCATTGCTGAAAAGAACCAGAAGGTTGTTGCCATTACAGCAGCCATGCCTGAAGGAACAGGACTCAGCCGGTTCGCAGAAAAATTTCCTGAACGTTTTTTTGATGTAGGTATTTGTGAACAGCACGCCGTTACTTTTGCAGCAGGACTTGCAGCTAAGGGATTTAAACCCGTGGTTGCGGTTTATTCTACGTTTCTTCAACGCTCTTACGATCAGGTTATTCATGATGTCTGCCTGCAAAATTTGCCTGTAACGCTTTGCCTTGACCGGGGAGGACTTGTAGGAGAAGACGGTGGCACTCACCACGGAGCGTTCGATTTTTCCTTTCTTCGACATATACCAAATTTAGTATGTATGGCACCCAAGGACGAGGCTGAAATGCAGATGATGCTTCTGACAGCCATAGAACATGATGGACCTGCCTCTTTAAGGTATCCACGAGGCGTTGGTGTTGGCTCATCCATATCACAAGCTGTGCAGCCCATTGATATGGGGCAGGGCGAACTGGTAAAAGAAGGGGATCATGGTTTGATCATGGCTGTTGGAAGCAGGCTTTACCCGGCCTTAGAAGCTGCACTGGAACTGGAAAGTGATGGTTTATCGTTGTCAGTCTTTAATCCTCGTTTTGTTAAACCCTTGCCAGCTGATATGATCCGGGAGTTATCAGGCAGGTTCAAAAAGATTCTGATTATTGAAGAAAATGTGCTTGCTGGTGGATTTTCTTCAGCTGTTCTGGAGTTTTTGTCTGATCACAATCTATTGTCTGGAGTTCAGATCAAGCGAATTGGTATCCCTGATATTTTTGTTGAGCATGGAGCCCAGAAAGAGCTCCGCCAGATGCTGGGCATGTGCAAAGGGGGCATCAAAAACACAAGCCTGAAATTCTTCAGGTAGCTTTGTCGCTGCTTATGTTATGATCTGATCATCGTACATGACATTCGGCACAGGTGAAAGGACCGGATCTCTCTTCTATATGACAGCTTTTGCACTGTACATGGTAGGCCTGACGTAAAGGCAGAATATTACCTTCACCTTCCAGGGTGTGACAGTCCGAACACCTTAGATCTATGGAAGCAACTCCTTCCAGCAACTTTCCATCCTCATCGTATTCATGATGGCATCTTTCGCAGTCGTAAAATAAAGAGTGTTCGTCATGATCAAATATTACCGGCCCCCTTTTGGGGTCAACAAAGGTATCATCTTTGAATAAGATCCTGTAATCGTCAGAAAGGATAAGACCCGGCAGGAGAAACAGGACGGCCATTAAAATACATAACGCCGGAAACAGTTTATTGAGCACTGCTTTTATCCATACATTCATAAATAATATCTCCAAGAAATTTAATTTTCATATCCACTTTATAGTAATGCAGAATATCTTCAAGTCCTCCATGACAATTATGGCAGGGGGCAATAATTATTCCAACTCCGGTACTCTTAAGTTGCTCAGCTTTGATTTTATTACCCAAAATTCTGGTTTTCTTATGAGGGGGTCCGCAATTAATGACTCCTCCACCAGCGCAGCAGCAATAATTATGTTCTCTGTTGGGACTCATTTCCACTACGTTCTCACAAAATGCGTTGACCACTTCTCTAGCTTTTTCATGCAGTCCCATGCCACGCACAATATTACAGGGGTCATGAAAGGTTACAGGCTCCTGAAATTTTTCCTTTACCCTGATTTTCCCATCGTTGAGTAGTTCCCAGTAAAATTGAACAGCATGTACTATGGGGATTGGAGGCTCTTTCCATCCCAGCCACCTTGAACCAGTATCATAAACAGACCTGAAGGCGTGTCCGCATTCTCCCATTACTATCTTTTTACATTTTAGTCGCAAAGCAGTTTCAAAGTGAACCTTTTTCAACCTGCCCATAAGTTCGTAGTCGCCTACATACATGGCCATATCACTGTTGTCCCATCCCGGTGTGGCAGGCATGGTCCAGTCTACCTGGGCCACATTCATAATGACTGCAGCCTGATATATGAGCTGGGAGCGAAATTTCGGCTCAGGGCCGATGACAGAATAAAATACATCAGCTCCATTTTTTTCCAGAGGGATGCGCAGCATGGGCAGTTCATCGCGCGCTTCTTCTTCCTGCCATTGCAGGCTGTCAATCCACTCGTCTTCCTTTACCCACATCTGATTCATAGTTGCCGCATGGCTGTGAGCAGTATCCTGGATGTATTGAGGAGTTACACCAAGCAGGTGACACAACCGACGCACCAGGGTTATCTGGTAGGCAGTGTCAATACCCATGGGGCAGTACATAGAGCAGCGTCTGCACAGATTGCACTCAGTAAAAGCTATTTGGGCTGCATTGACAATGAACTCCGGTGTAATCTCGCGTCTGGGTTTTAATAACTCCCACACAGTCTGCTTGATTTTACCAACAGGACTGTAGGCAGGATCGTTATCCATGGACAGAAAGTAATGACAGGCCGGAGAACATAGACCGCAGCGCACGCAGGAGTGTTGATAGGCTCTCAGTCTTGGCCCTGCTTCTTTATAGAAAACCTGGTTTATAGCTTTACGGATTCTGTCACGGTCGAGCTTTTTGGCTCCCTGCACCAGTCCGGGGTCTTTAGTTTGTCTGGTATTCATAAAATATCTTGAAAGTTAAAAGTTAAGTAACTGTTTAGCCCTGTTTAAGCGTCTCGCCAGTGGGACCGGGACCGAAAGAGCGCTCATAGAATTGTTACCAGTCCTTGACGTGACGAACACCACCAAATTCTGATGCAGTATAAGATCGTGTAAAAGGGGCAAAGATCATATGTACCAGCCTGGTAAAAGGGATACAAATCAAAAGGATCTCGGCGCTCAAGATATGCAGGATCATGATAAGCTGTGGATCAAACCAGCCGTGAAATGCAGCGTATCCAGTCATGAAAGGCATAAAAACGAGTAGTAATATGAGATAATCCTGAAATTGGGAAACATATTTGACTTCTTTTACAGTCAGCCGGCGAATAAGGAAAAAGGCCAGTGAAAACAGAACAATAAGAGTCATTATATCAGCAGCTCTATCTGGCAGAGCCCATAAACTGATACCAAAATACTCTTCCCACAAAATAATGTGCCCTAAGGCGAATAGGGGAACTGCTACTACACAGATATGAAACGCAAAAGACACAATGGTCATTACTGGGTGCAGACGTGAATTTTTCGGTAAAAAGGGTATACTCCAGGCAGCCATGGAGCGCAGGGAGTATTTTAACCTGAAGTAGTTAACAACTACTGGATCCTTGTTGATGCTGGTGGCTACCAGATGAATAATTCTTCCCACAGAGCCAAAGATAAATACAGCCCATGCAAACCAGGCCAGCGGGCCGGATACAAATTCATATAATTGATGCATAATTATTCCTGACTTAAAGTTCAAGGTATGAAGTTGGCTGTTTTTTTACACGGCAAAAGTGCCAGTAGCCGTGTCATATACAGACAGCCAAATTTTCCAGGCTTTGCTGCAGAATTATTTGACCTTGTCAATAATCCTTACATACTGGTGCCCTACAATGCCTCTGATCATTATTCTGGAGCTGTCAGGGTTGAATACCGGGTCCCAGACAAAGCTGAAATCACGGGGATATACTTTACCATTAATTATGATGGAATACTTCCCCCTTTTCTCAACCTTAGCGGCAGCATGTTTCTCATTAGGGCTGAAAACTGGTTTCCAGGCCATATCAAAAGATCCGGCCCATACTTGGCCATCCACAACGATATGCCAGTTATTCCTTGTTTTACCCACAGCAGCGACCCGATCTCCAAGAGGACCATAGGTCAGCTCATGAACAAGATTGTCAAACCTGGTCTTCCAGGGAATGCCTCCTACTGCTACTGTCCACTTGCCGAATTCAGGAGCAGCTACAACTGCCCAATTATGTCCTGTGGGAGAAAAACAGAGGTGCCACATCTGAACAAACCCAGGCTTCATGACTATTTCACCATCTTGGGCCAGGGCCCAGTGCTTGCCATCACGCACAGGAGCAGCAACGGATGATGTGGCAGGATTAAAAGCAGGTCGCCAGACACTGGAGAAAGATTTATTCCATGTACGATCATTTTCAACTATGGTATAGTCATAAAGAGAGGTTCTGCACTGAGCGGCCACACTGTTTTGAGCTGGATGAAATACCGGAGTCCAGACATTGACAAACTCTGAGTCCCATGGCTTTCCATCTACAGCAATGGAATAACAGCCCTGTTGAAAGCCGAATATATCAGCCTGCTCCATGGCCCTTGTCTGAATTACCGCACAGGAATGGTTGCCATCAGGACTTAAGGTGAAATTGTTGGCATTGATATATAATTCTGGCCATTGTTGATCATTAACACACATCCCATAACGCAATTCTTTTTGAATTGCAGCTGAGATACTCTTCCCCTTACTGCTGAACTGAATGTCCCATACATAGTCAAACTTTTCCTTCCAGCTCTGACCATCTACGCAAATTGTCCATTCATCATCCTGCATGACAATGGCGGTCAGCCTGCCATCAGGACTGTAGTGCAGCCCCCAGACTTTTTCAAATGAAACATCCCAGTTACGAAGATTTTCGCAGACGCTGAACTGATAGTCTCCGGTATTGATTACCGATGCAATTTTTTGACCGTCAGGACTGACCTGGGGTTCTTCACGCCAGACGTAAAGAAGAGGGCAGTTAAGGGAGTCAACAACTATTTTGGTTCCTGGATTCCAATCCCAGTCTGATTTATTTATCATATTGTATTCTATGCCTGGTGATATTTTGAAAGCAGCGGTAAAAAGCTGCTGTTAGTGTTAGATAATTTGAAGTTACTCGAAGATACGAACTCTTGACCGCCCAGACGAGACGTTAATAAAATGAAAATTTAAAATCAATGCTCAATATTCACTATTTATCAGGAAAAATCAAGAAAAAAAGGCCCGGACTTACGTCCAGGCCTTAGTTACAAAACATTAAGCTCAATAAAAAAATTTTTTATTTTGGGTCAAGACCCAGGCCTTTATAAAGAGTGGCGTAGTCAAGATTTTCGTTAACAAGCTGACATCCTTGATTGATTTTGACTTCTTCTCTGAGTTTGGTCCGGTTAAGGATGTTTTCCATTTTTTGTGCTACTGTGAAAGTATCTTCACGGGCCACAATGATGGGAACTCCAAGAACTTCAGACCTGGTCAATATAATATCATTGGGGTATATATTGCCTGTAAGTATAAGGCAAGGACAATTACCTTCCAGAGCAACAAGCTGCAGGTCAGAACGGTCACCGCCCACAATGACGGCAACATTTTTATTGCGATGGAAGTGGGTCATAAAGTTTTCAATCTGCATGGTACCAATTAGAAAGCTTTGAATGATCTGATCAGACTTGGTATGCATGGAGATTATTTTTCCTCCGAGCTGGGTGGCCAGGTCTCCAATGGTAATGGCCTTGAGGACGTCATCGTGAGGAATAACTCCCAGCACATCAACCTGTCTGTTTTGAAGCATTGGCACTATAAAATCTTTGGTTTCCTGCATGAAATACTCAGGCACATCATTGAGAATAACGCCAATGAGATCGTCTCCAAGGACTTCCTTGGCAGCAATAAGGTAATCATAATTAAGCTCCCGCATATATCTGTCTATGATAATAACCTTAGAACCAAGAAGGCGTGAAATATTGTAGCCATCAAGCTGGCAGTATTTACCAGAATAAAGAAAACTGCCTGAGCCTCCAATCATCATCAGTTCCTTGTTCTGACTCAACTCTTCATATGCTTTTTTGATATCGTCCTTGTAAAGCAGGCACTCTCCGGTGTAGGCTTTCATTTTAAAGTCCTGGGAGACCAGAACAGGTGTCAATTTTTCTGGATCAGACTGGATTTGCAGATACTGAGTGGTTTTGTAAGCGTCTTCATCAACCATTTTTCCGTCAATTTCTTTTGGAATAGCGCCTACAGGTTTCATAAAGCCAATATTGAGGCCATCGTCCTGGAATTTTTTGCCAAGAGCCAAGGTTATCAGGTTTTTACCTGAAAAACCAAATGTAGATCCAATATAAAGTCCGACCATGTCAATATCCTCCTCCTGTTGTTTGTTCAGTTCCGAAAACAGTTATATTTATGTTTGATAGCTCTAAAGAGTAAATTAATTCAAAGTTGCCTTTTCTTTCAGTTTTTCAGTTTCTAAATAGTTATAGATTCGGTTATTGAAATATTACCCATTATAGGATAATTAAATGAAAAACAAGAATGTGATTAAAATCATTAGCTCAGAAACTGGTTAATTGTGCAATGAAAATGTTCTGCTTATTGAGTCATAGCATGAAAATCAACCCAGTGTCATTCTGACATCAGCAACGATTGCCTGTTCAGAGTTTACCAGGATTGGATTGAATTCAGCTTCGTAAATTTCTGGAAAATCCATGGACATTTGCGACATTGTTAAAATGATGTCTTCAACAGCGTTAAAATCAATAGGCAAATCCCCTCTGAAGCCCTTTAGAAGCATGTAAGACTTGATTTCCCTGATCATTTTCTGGGCGTCATCCTTGGTCACCGGGGCCAGGCGAAATGAAATATCTTTTAGCACTTCCACATATATTCCTCCTAAGCCGAACATGATAAGGGGGCCGAACTGCTCATCTCTTTTAAAGCCTACAATAACCTCTTTGCAATTTTTTGGGGCCATTTCCTGTACCAGACAACCAGCAATATGAGCATCAGGCCTCAGCCTGGCAGAACGTCCTGTTATTTCCAGAAATACTTTTCTTACTTCTTCAGATGTCTGCAGACCGATTTTAACACCATCAACATCAGTTTTATGAGAAATGTTCGGTGATGCAATTTTTAAAACCACTGGGTATCCAAATTTTTCAGCAAGCTCTACTGCTTCATGACTGGAACGGGCTAAAGCTGTTTTGGGAACTGGAAGATTGTAGGCCTGTAATATTTCCTGGGCCTGAAATTCCACAATATCACTTTGTCCGCTTTTTTTGACCCGATCCATTATAAGTGCAGCTCGTCCCTTGTCACGTTCAACACGAGAGGGCAAAGGGCATGGGTTGTTTTTCCACTGATAATGCTTGTACATCTGCTCCATGCATCTTATGGCAGGCTCAGGGAAAGAATAGCAGGGTACATTCCCATCCATGAGAATCTTTTCCCCGATGGAAATGATTTTTTTGCCCATAAAACATGCAAATACCGGCTTGGATGTATTTTGACAAAGCTTGACAATACCATGACAGATTTCATCGATTTCATCAGCTGCAGAAGAAGTTGGGGTTAAGAGTACAAGCAGGGCGTTGACATTATTGTCCTGGATTACAGTTTCCATGGTTTGGATGTATCTCTGAGCCCCGGCATCTCCTATGATGTCAATAGGGTTATAAAGTGATGCATAAGAGGGCAGAAACTCCTTCATCTTGTCAATGCTGGCAGCAGAAATTCTGGCCATGCTAAGGGAAGACTTTTCACAGGCATCAGCAGCCATTATGCCTGGTCCACCTGAATTGGTAACTATTGCCAGGCTGGGTCCTGTGGGCAGTGGCTGCGTAGAAAAGGCCCGGGCAAGATTAAACAGGGTTTCTACATCATGAGCTCTGATAATACCAGCCTTTTGAAAGGCTGAAGTGTATGCCTGATCTGAACCTGCAATGGCTCCTGTATGAGAAGACGCAGCCTTGGCACCGGCTGATGTCGTTCCGGACTTGATAATAATAATGGGCTTTTCATTACTGTGCTGGACTGCTTCCTGGACAAACCTTTGGCCATTGCTGACATTTTCTATATATCCCAGAATGACGTCGGTCTGGGAATCTTTTCCGAGGTAGGCAATCATGTCAGCTTCGTCCAGAACTGCTTTATTTCCAAGGCTTACAAATTTGGAAAAACCAATATTCTCTCCGAGAGCCCAGTCCAGGATAGCCACACACAGGGCTCCAGACTGAGAAAAAAAAGCAATATTGCCCTGTTCTGGCTTGCCTGCGGCAAAAGAGGCGTTAACCATGCCATGGGTATTAATCATCCCCAGGCAGTTAGGCCCAAGCACTGCCATTTCATATTTTTGGGCGACTTCTATAAGTTCCTGCTCAAGATAATAGCCTTTGCCTCCAATTTCCTTGAAACCTGCGGTTATAACAATTGCAGATTTTGTATTCTTGGAGCCGAGTTTTTCAATGGAAGGAATGACAAGTTTGCGGGGGATGGTAATTACAGCAAGATCTATTTCATCGGGCAGGTCTTCAATATCATTTACTGCCTCTAAGTTCAGAATAGTTGTGGCCTTGGGGTTAACCGGGTAGATTTTTCCCTTAAATCCTGCTCCCAGCATATTTTTGAGTATGCTGTGTCCAATCTTTCCAGGCTTTGCTGATGCTCCGATTACAGCCACGCTTTCCGGGTTGAACATGGCGTGGAGTTGGTTATCGGTCATTAAAGACTCCTTGTTGTGTATGGATGTCGGGGTGTCAGACTCAAAGAGTTATCCATATTAAATTAGTACCCGGATTGACAAGGGAAAAATAAAGGGGTGTGAAATTCACACCCCTTGGGTTGTCAACTGACTTTGCTGGTCAATCAGCTTTCCTGGGTATCACCTTCGAGGTAAAGCAGCTTGGAGTACTGCTCATCAACACCTTCCTGAATAAGCTTAATATCATCTTCTTTAAGATGAGCAAATCTGCGCTGAGTTTTGAGGTAGTCAACAACTGGCTTGGGCTTGTTGATTTTCTTCGTAATAGTCAGTTTGCCGTTAATAATCTCATATAGCGGGAACACTTTGGTTTGCACTGCCAGCTTTGATACTTCTATACCTTTTTCAGGCTTACTCCTCCATCCAGTCGGGCAGGCAGAGTAAATATGCAAATATGCTGGTCCATTTATGGTCAATGCCTTTTTTACTTTGTTCATCAGGTCTAAGTGAAAACCTGGATTGGCAGTGGCCACATATGGAATATTATGAGCAGCTGCTATGGCAGGCATATCCTTTTTCCAGGTTGTCTGACCAATACTATGCGAGCCAAACGGTGAAGTTGTGGTAGATGCTCCGTAGGGTGTGGAACTCGATCTCTGGATACCGGTGTTCATATAGGCTTCGTTATCAAGGCATACATAAAGAAAGTTATGCCCTCTTTCAAGGGCACCGGACAGGGCCTGGATCCCAATATCAGCAGTGGCACCGTCACCGCCCACAGCAATAATATTGGGCAACTCCTTGGAATACCTTCCTTTTCTGCTCATGGCCTTAATTCCGGCCTCTATGCCTGAAGCAACTGCTGAGGTGTTTTCAAACGCAACATGAATCCAGGGAATTTTCCAGGCAGTTTGCGGGAAGGGTGAGGTTACAATTTCCATGCATCCTGTGGCATTGGCTACAATAGTATTAGGGCCAGCAACCTTCATCACCATGCCAAGGGCAAGGATTTCAGCGCATCCCTGGCAGGCACGATGCCCGGGTGAAATATAGTTTTCAGTTGGAATATTCTTGGCAGTTATTTTTTCAAAATTTTCTAATTCAGGTAAATTAAGCATCTGAGCGTACCCCCCATATAAGATAGTTTGGTCCCAGTTCATCGGCTTTGGCCATGGCGTACATTTTCTGGAAATCCTTGACAGTCACGTCACGGCCGCCAAGACCTGCAATTACATTATGAACTTTAGGTCTTTTAGATTCATTAAAAAGAAGTGCCTTGATTTCCTGGGCCACAGGACCATTGTGTGCTCCGGGGCTCAGCGCACGGTCTATGACAATTAGTTCATCAGCGTCGGCAATGGCTTCTAAGAATTCTTCTCTCGGAAAGGGTCTCCACAGTCTGATTCTGACTTGACCTGCAGACTCCCCGGACTCTTCCAGTTCTTTTACTGCAGTCATTGTAGTTTCGCCTAATGAACCCATGGTTATAAACAAGATTTTGGCCTTGTCATTACCATTTTTTTCTACCAGCTTGTATTTTCCTCCACAAGATTTGCCCCAGTCTTCCAGAACCTGTTGAACCACAGCTTTGGAATTAAGAAGAGCCTGTTCACACTGTTTGCGAGATTCAATGTAAACTTCTGGAACTCCAACAGGACCAAAGGTTGCGGGTTTGTCAGGGTCTAAGGTCAGGGCCGGGCTGTAAGGGGGCAGAAAGTCATCAATCTTTTTCTGATCTATAAAAGTCACCGGTTCTATCATATGGGTAAGTATAAAACCATCCACATTGACGCAAATAGGTAAAAGCACCTTGCGATCTTCAGCAATTTTAAATGCAGCTATGGTCAGCTCATAAGCTTCCTGACCATTTTCAGCAAATATTTGAATCCAGCCGATATCTCTTTCAGCCATGATATCGCCATGGTCATTCCAGATGGAAATGGGGGCAGACATGGCTCGGTTGGCGACAGTCATTACCACGGGCAGTCTCAATCCTGAAGTAATGAACAAAATTTCATGCATAAAAGCCAACCCCTGTGCAGCCGTAGCAGTATAGGTTCTTGCTCCGGCTGCACTGGAACCAACAGCCGCACTCAGTGCAGAATGCTCTGACTCTACCGGAATATATTCTGCATCTAACTCACCATTAGCCACATATACAGATAATTCTTCAACTATATGCGTCTGGGGAGTAATAGGGTAGGCTGCCACTACATCTACGTTGGCCTGTTTCACCGCTTCGGCAATGGCCAGCGAAACTTCCAACCCAATAGCCTTGGTCATATTCATTCCTCCATTATTTTCATTATATCCGACCCGGGACTTTAAGGTCGATCAATTACAGGACCTTCAATCAGGCAGCGAAAAATTTGCTTAAGCCATGATTTAAATCTGGTCTGCCCTTTATGTAAAGATATCAAATTTTTCCGTTTTACTTGTTTGTAGAACAAACAAAATATCAGTCCATTACCATGGAAATAGCCTGTTTCGGGCACTCATTAGCACATATACCGCATCCCTTGCAGTAGAAAAGATCTGCTGGATAATAACCCTCTTCATTCTCACTGATACAGAATTCAGGACAGTAAATACTGCACATTCCGCACTTTATACATTTTTCTGTATCAGTTTCAGGGCGCAGAGTTTTCCAGTCTCCGGTCCTGAGCTGGGCAGCATTCCCCGGTTGGGTGATAACTGTTCCCAATTCCAGTTTTTGCCAGGCGCAAATAGCTAATTCGGACATAATCTTCTCCTGAAAAATTAGTTGATGTTGGTTACTTCGTAGGCCTTTGACATGGCATTGAAGTTTTTAGGGCCCAGTTTTGGGCCGAAACGATCAAGTATGACCGCTTCCATGTCAGCTGGTTCAAGGATGCCTGACGCTTTGAGCAAAGCGCCAATCATGGTTGTGTTGGTAATGGGCACGGACAAAATGTCCATGGCGATTCTTGTGGCATTGACAGCAGCAACATTGGGCCAGCTGTACTTCTTCTTCAGTTCATCATTGGCCTGAGGTGAGTTGACTACCACTGTTCCGTCCTCTTTAAGGCCTTCAGCCACATTCACCACGTCAAGCAGAGTGGGGTCAAGAACCATGACCATGTTTGGTTCATAAATTTTTTCTCTTTTGAGAATTTTTTTGTCATCTACCCTGACAAAGGCCTGGACTGGAGCTCCTCTTCTTTCCGGACCAAAACTGGGAAAAGCCTGGGCAAATTTACCCTGAGCAATTGCCGCTCTGGCCAGAAGTTCTGCCGAGGTTACCGCACCCTGACCTCCTCTGCCGTGAAGTCTGATTTCCCACATACAAGTTCTCCTGATGGTTGATTGTTGATTAATTTTATCGGGGAAGAGATGATTTCAATTTCCCCTGGTGTATATGCCAAGTTTATAAACGTGCATGACCATACCGAATTTGTTCTGTAGCTAATAATACTCGTAATGGTTACTTTTTTAACGATCAGCCAAGAAATAAACCATAGCTTCAATATATTGAACATTTTTTTTTAGGTAAACGGCAAATTATTTCAGTCTATGGGCAATAATTTCAGGTAAGGTTTTGTGAAAAAATATTCAATCATGTATAATCTGAAAGTATTTTGTTTGCCTTGCCGCTTTATTCCAATACTTAGAAACAAGAAAAGAGTTCAGCAGTTTGCATGTGGTATGGGACCAGCTCTCCCGGCCCTTGATTTATTAGTCTGTTTTACTTCAACTAATAAGGGCTGGGCTGCATGCCCCTTCTTTCCTTGAAAAAGAGATAGATTGTTACAACATTAGAAAACTGTTGGACACTGACAAGAGCACTAATGCGGGCTGTGCCCACAACCCCAAAAAAAATATTTTAACCGCCCGTTCGAAGACTCACTCAAGACGCAAAGGGCGCAAAGGAAGAAAGAGGTTTTTTCATTTGCCGGGGAACGGCAAATGAAAAGGCAGCCTTTTTGAAAACCGATGCCCGGTTTTCAAAAAAATATCTTCTTTATCGTCTTTAACTTTGAGTCCTTCGCTTCTTTGCGGTTCAAATTTTCTTGTTTTTTATTACAGGGCTTCAGGAGTAAGTTACTAATGTCCAAGACCCTCAATACTTAATCTTCAGCCTTCGCCCTTCATCATTCAGTATGAAAAGCCCGGCTGTCATGTTGCCTTATTACTAACGAATTCGCAAATAATTTGCAAGGTAACTTGCTAAAATGTGCAAAATAATAGATAGTGTATTTTCTTTCATGTCTGGTAGAAGTTTAGCTCTTTGCATGCTGTTCAGGGACAGGCTCTTCAAAGGGATCCACTTGCCTCATAAATATCGCCTTCAAAACATCGGTTGTTGCTCAACTGAGGCCCGAGTGCCTGTGCCTGCTTAGCTAGTAAGATAATATACAAAATTGGAGGTTTCAATGCTCTGGATTCATCCTGTTCTACAGTTATGGGCAACACTTATGGCCTTTTATGTCCTTTTTCTCGGGTTGCAGCGTTTTAGAGTTCTGCATTTAAATCACAAGGCAAAATTTGAATGGAGAAAGCACGTTTTCTGGGGCAGGATTGTAATTATTGTCTGGCTTGCAGGTCTGGTTCTGGGAAGATTCGCCACTCATAATCAATGGGGCGAGGGGGGGATTTTTTTAAGCCATGTTCAAGGGGCCATGTTTATGACTCCTTTGATGATCATTGCTTACTTTACCGGATCCATTATGGACAGGCAAAAAAAGAAACGCAAATGGCTGCCTGCCCTGCACGGCCTGAACAACCTGGTTATGTCGGGACTGGCTTTGTATCAGTTCTACACCGGCTATTTCATTATCCAGAACTTTATTCTTTAGAGCCAGGAGTTGGCAAGAGTTCAGCTCTTTTTTTGAGAAAGCAGAGGGCAGACATATCCCCAGGCATTTCTCTCGGAACAGATCTACATATATATAATAAATACGGGGAAATCCGCTTTCCATGCCACTATGCTAATGGTGCAGACATTTTTTTACATGAATTTTAATCATGTTCCGACGAAACGCAGGTGATGACAATGAATATAGATCAGACTATTGAGCGATTAGCTAATATCTTATTAAGACAAAAAATTATGCTGTGTACTGCGGAATCATGCACAGGCGGACTCATCAGCCATTGGCTGACTAACTATTCCGGCAGTTCAGGATGGTTTGAAGGAGGTATTGTTTCCTATTCCAATGCCATGAAAATACACATTCTTGGCGTGAATATAAACACTATTGAAGATTATGGTGCTGTCAGCAGTCAATGTGTCATTGAAATGGCAGAAGGAATATCAAGAGCCACTGGCGCGCAGATAAGCATTGCTGTTTCGGGAATTGCCGGACCTTCTGGAGGAACTGACTTCAAGCCGGTAGGATCAGTATATGTTGCTTTCAAAATACACAACAAAGTATACTCAGAGCATAATTTATTTCATGGTAATCGCCTGGAAATCAAAATGCTGACTGCACAAAGAGCTTTGTCAGGATTGCTGGAACTGTTTTCTAAATCGGACTCTTCCCGCGACCCAACTTAAGCAAGTATTGTTAATTTTGGAGTTGAGCTGTAATTTTCAGGCTGAAGACTGAAGATCTATTCTATTGGACTTTACTGGCCTTGTCTGTGTCCTGAAATTTTCTTGTTTTTTGCTTTAGGACGGCAGCATTACGCGTTTCAGACAACCAGACAGGGGACAGTCCCGAAGCCAGGGACAGTCCCCCTCCGGGCAGGAAGCCGTGCCAAGGCATGATAAACCGCTTTTAACCCCAAAAAAACTGTGACAAACACATCAATTTTTTCAGTTGTCAGAAGCGAGTAATGCTCTCTTTAGTACTTATGCAATTAGTTACCAACTGACCTTTCGTATTATATGTTTATACTTTAGATTAAACTCAAAAACGCTCTTGACAAGTTTTTTCACTAATAGTAATCATTACTGATAGCTGATAGCTGATAGCTGATAGCTGATAGCTGATAGCTGATAGCTGATAGCTGATAGCTGATAGCTGAAAATGTGCTTATTGTGGAGTGAGTATTAGCTCGCATGTCAATTTTTGTTAATTGAAAAATATGAAGGAGGTTTTTATGGCTGAAGAATTGCCTGCAGGATGCGCGCGTCCCACAGGTGGTCCAGTGGGCGAGGAAGTAGTTGAAGAAGTTGAGACTGAACAAACCATAAAAAAGGAGAAAAAAAATATGATTCAGGTGGGTAGAAAAGCTCCAGATTTTACTGCTCCAGGCTACCAGGATGGAAAGTTTATTAACGTCAAACTCTCTGACTACCTTGGAAAATGGGTAGTACTTTGCTTCTATCCTGGTGATTTCACCTTTGTATGAGCAACAGAAATTTCAGCAGTTGCTGAAAAACATTCCGAATTCCAGAAGCTTGGCGTTGAAGTATTGTCCATGAGCATTGACAGTATGTTTGTGCACAAGATGTGGGTTGATCATGAGCTTTCCAAAATGGTTGAGGGAGGGGTACCCTTTCCAATGCTTTCTGATGCAGGAGGCAGAGTAGGTAAGGTTTATGGAGTCTATGATGAGGAAGCCGGAGTTGAGACAAGAGGCCGATTTCTTATTGATCCTGATGGTGTAGTCCAGGGATTTGAAGTTTTGACTCCACCTGTTGGACGTAATGTAAGTGAAACACTGCGTCAGATTCAGGCCTTTCAGCTCGTAAGAGAAACCAAGGGCGCGGAAGCAACACCTTCAGGCTGGAAACCCGGTAAAATGACACTTAAGCCCGGCCCTGAGCTTGTAGGTAATGTCTGGAAGGAATGGAAAACCGACATGGCTTTTGACTAATCTTGATGCTCTGCAAACAGACCCCTGAAAGACAGCTGTTTGTGAGAGTTTTATTAATTGGGGCCTGCTTTTGGCAGGCCCTGAAAACATACAGCATTTTCACGACATTGCTTTCATTTGCCGAAAAAAGTAACACATTGTGTAACAATTTTCAGTTCTGTAGGGGTTGTTGAGGTGGAAAAGATAATACATATATTTCCATACTGGTAAATAAAAGTGCTTATTCTCCAATTATTTTAATCAAAACCCTTTTTTTTCTTCTGCCGTCAAACTCTCCATAAAATATTCTTTCCCAGGTACCAAAATCGAGTTTGCCATCAGTAATGGCTACAACTACCTCTCGCCCCATGATCTGTCTTTTCATGTGAGCATCAGCGTTGTCCTCACCGACATTATGTCTGTAACTTGACACAGGCTCGTGGGGTGCAAGCCTTTCCAACCATAACTTATAATCATGGTGCAGTCCTGACTCATCATCATTGATGAACACACTTGCTGTAATGTGCATGGCATTTACAAGCACAATTCCCTCCTGGACCTGGCTTTCGTCTATTGCTTTTTGCACTTCAGGTGTTATGTTAACAAAGTCCATTCTGGCCGGAACATTCATCCAAAGTTCTTTGCGAAAACTTTTCATTAAAAAGACTCCTTTAAGGGGGCATTACGCGTTTCTGAAAAGTCAATTAAGGACAGCCCCGTGTCGAGCAAATCCGCCATGATCATGTTTAAACACCAAAAATTGCTATGACTGACAATCCAATTTAATGTTCTCAGAAACGCGTAATTCTCTCCTCTTTTTCATGTTTACAGATTTTCAGTCTTGTGTTTACAGACCTGTGACCTTAGATATGTGTGCAGGCAATTTATGATTTTAAGGCACCTGGAGGGCTTCCGATGCCCACCTGTCAGTTACAAGCTCTTCACCCGGGCGGCCCGGGACCGAACCTGCGAGTAACTTTACGAATCTGTCACTTTTCTGAAAATTGGGACAGTCCCCGCGAGGTATTTTAAAAAGATTGATACTGCATTGGTTCCTGGAAAAAATTTGCTTAAATGAAAAAATTTACACAGCGAGGGACAGTCCCTGTGCCAGGCGCAAAGTTCCCATCTTTGACGGAATTTTTCAGGCAAATGTGCATCATTCATAAGCAAAAATCGTAAAAATATGAAAATTGTAA
The DNA here is from genome assembly GCF_000934755.1 of Desulfonatronovibrio magnus. Classification (NCBI taxonomy): domain Bacteria; kingdom Pseudomonadati; phylum Thermodesulfobacteriota; class Desulfovibrionia; order Desulfovibrionales; family Desulfonatronovibrionaceae; genus Desulfonatronovibrio; species Desulfonatronovibrio magnus. The sequence continues at coordinate 8,342 of NZ_KN882182.1, read as the reverse complement.
CCGTCTGATTTTGTTAGCAAAACAACTGTAGTTACTTGTAAGCTCCTCACCCGGGCGGACCAGGACCGAACCTGCGAGTAACTAAAAAATCAGCCTTAACACGTTAGAGATTGCCGCGCTCGAAGACTCGCTCGCAATGACAGCTGAGGTGTCAGGGATGTAGTTGCTGAAAACTTGTCACCCACGAGGGAACCTAAGCGACCGAAGCAATCTTTATGGTAAAAGCATAATGCTTTGAATTTATTACTAATTTGGTTTTAGTTACTTAGAAGCATAATTAACACCATGTCACAATGAAAGTAAAGTCTGCAGAATTGGAGCAAATTAATGAATAAGTTTATTAACGAAGTAGTCTACAGTATTCAGCCTGTAAGCACGGACCTGATCACTAAAGCATTTCTTCACCTTGACAATTTGACCAAACCTCAAGGCAGCCTGGGGCGACTGGAGGAAATTGCTGCCCAGCTATATGCCATCGGCAATGGATCAAATCCAAGAGTGGAGCCAGGTATGGTCTTTACTTGTGCTGCAGATCATGGTGTAGCACGCCGGGGAACCAGTCTTTATCCTCAAGAGGTTACAAGGCAGATGGTTCTGAACTTTGTTGAGGGTGGTGCAGCAATCAATGTTCTTGCTGAAGCTGCAGGGCTGGATCTTTCAGTTGTGGACGTGGGAGTTATGGGCGAAGAATTTTCATCTGACAGCCTTATTCTCAACCGTAAAGTTATGTCTGGTACAAAAGACATGTCGGTTGAGCCTGCTATGAATATGGAACAATGCTCAGAGGCAGTGCTTGCAGGGATTGATCTTGCTGAATCTGCTTATAATAGAGGCTTCAAATCTCTTTGTACTGGTGAAATGGGCATAGGCAACACTACAGCAGCCACTGCCCTTTTTTGCGCTTTTTTGCTTGAAGATCCTGTGTCACTTTCTGGAGCAGGCACAGGACTTGATCCAGATGGAATAATAAAAAAAGCTGAGATTATTGACAGGACCTTAAAACTGCATCATGCTGTTATTGATCAAAAAAATCCCTGGAATATTCTGGCGGTTATGGGTGGACTGGAAATTGCCTGCCTGACGGGATTGATCATTGGAGGTTCTGCGAGACGGATGAATATTATTGTGGACGGTTATATATCCACAGCTGCATTTGTGTGTGCCTGGAATATTAATCCATTGGTAAAAGATTATTGTTTTTTTTCCCATCTTTCTGCAGAAAAGGGACATGCACGTATAGTTGAAATGCTTGGAGTAAGACCTGTTTTGAGCATGGATATGCGACTGGGTGAAGGCACAGGCGCAGCTATGGCTTATTTTGTTCTTAAGTGTGCAGCAGATATTTTCAATAAAATGGCAACCTTTGATACTGCAGGGGTCAGCAGGTAAATGGAAAGATAGGAGTAATATCATGTTTGGGAAAAGCATAAATCTTGTAAAAGTTTTCGGATTTCAAATCAAGGTGGACATAAGCTGGCTGGCGATAGCCGTGCTGGTTACATGGTCGCTTGCAGTGGGATTTTTTCCTCATTATCTTGAAGGGCTAAGGCCTTTAGACTACTGGATTCTGGCAGTTTTTGGTGCCCTGGGCCTGTTTTTCTCCATAATTTTCCATGAATTCTGGCACTCTTTTGTAGCGAGAAAGCTTGGAATACCCATCAGGGGTATCACTTTATTTGTTTTTGGCGGGGTGGCAGAAATGGAAGAAGACCCCAAAACTCCGAAAAGCGAATTCTGGATAGCCATTGCAGGACCGCTTGCCAGTCTGTTTCTGGCATTAGTGTTTTATCTTATTTTTGACATGTCTCAAAGACTGGATGTCACTCAAGGCATTACCAGTGTTTTCATGTACCTGGCCTTGATCAATTTTATACTGGCCATCTTTAATTTGATCCCGGCCTTTCCCATGGATGGCGGTAGAATTTTGCGCGCTATTTTATGGCATACTAAAAAAGATTTGCGTTGGGCCACCCAGACTGCTTCCAATATGGGCTCCATTTTTGGCTTCATCCTTATGGGGCTGGGCATCCTTAATATGCTGACCGGAAATCTGGTAGGCGGGCTCTGGTATTTTATTATCGGCATGTTTATCAGGTTTGTTGCCCAGAATTCCTACCGACAGCTTATGGTAAAGCATGCATTGGAGGGTGAAACTGTCAAAAGTTTGATGAATCGACCTGTATATGTTGATCCTGACATCAGTCTCCAGGACCTTGTAGATAACTATGTTTATAAACATCACTTCAAGATGTTTCCAGTCATTAACAGAAATACTTTAGAAGGGTGTATAACTACAAGACAGGTAGGAGAAATTGACAGGGAAAACTGGCCGGGAATCTTAGTTCGGGATATAGCCAGCAGTTGTTCCATGGAAAATACTGTATCACCTGATGAAGATGTAATGAAAGTGCTGGGCAAAATGAACCAGACCGGTCGCAGCAGAATGATGGTTGTGGAAGATGGTAATCTGATCGGGGTTATCTCCCTTAAGGATATCATGGCCTACCTTTCTGCGAGAATGGAGCTTGAGGGAGACCGGAGTTTTTCAGATTAGACCAAGTGTATCAGCTTGATTTTATTTAAAAAATTGAATAAGAAAAGATTCAGCATAACAGTCAATCCTTTGCGTATGGCACATAACTTGAAAGCCTGTAAACATAACACTGCAACGAAATTTTGAAAGCTTAGCACCCTTATGAAAATCGGCGGGAAGGTCATTTTTGCCGTGAAAAAAGCTTGAGCAGCTTAAAAATCACGGCAGAAAAATAGCCAATCCCAAGGGTTCAATGAATAATTTTCGCTGTAGTGATAATATTATCAAATGTTTTGACAAGAGGGATCAAATGTTATTCAAATCTTTCCGAAATATCTTTGTATTTGTCATGCTGAGTCTGATGCTGGGATGCGCTTACGCTGAGTCGCGCTTTGAGCAGAGAGTTGAGCCACAGTTAGACCGTATTATTTTTTATCAGCGACCAGTTCTGGATAAAGCACAAAGCGGGTATTATGTTTACCCTGCAAGCAACGCTCCTTTTGACATAAAGGCCATATTTTTTCCGTTTTATGCAAATCCGAATTCAGGGGGCAACTATAACACCGGCAGAAGAATAGGTCATATTTTCTGGAGAACCTGGTTGGGTCAGGAAGTTTTTACCACCATGCTTTATGAAGATATACAGGAATGGCCGGGGCGAAGAAGAGCAGGAGAGATTGCCAGAGCCAAGGGAGCTGACCTCTTCGTCATGGGACAAATAAACCACTATCTTAATGGCGGCACCCAGGGCACAACTTCTGTGGGCATTACTGTCAATATCTTTTCAGCACAAAATAACAGCCTTATCTGGTCCATGGAGCATGCAGGGCGCATAGACAACAGGGGAGAAATGGATTTTCTTCTGATTAAACGACGTACCTGGATGCCTGAATCTCCAGAATACGTTATTGTCAATAATCTGGCTTATGACCTTGCGCAACCAGTCAGAAACTGGACTCAAGGACTGTTTTTTGAACAAACCATGAACCAGCCAGGTCCGCAATACTGACATGCAAACTGCAATCACTGCAGCGGCACTTTGCAATAATTATTGCCTTGGCAACCGGGGACAGGCACTTTTGCCGACCTTAAACCATAAAACAGCCGGGCTATCCGGTGGCAAAAGGGGCATTCCCCTTCCAGCTTAAATAAAGTGTCGCTACAGAGTTAATGTCCAACACTGTTACCCGCCACCCAGCCGGTGGAAAAAGCGGCCTGAAGATTGAAACCTCCTGTGTCTGCATCAACATCCAGAACCTCTCCGGCAAAATAAAGTCCTTTAACTTTTCTGGACTCCATGGTTTTGGGATTAACTTCTTTGAGGTCAACGCCACCGGAAGTAACAATGGCTTCATTAAATGATCTATATCCGGTAATTTTTATAAGCAGTTCCTTGCACCATAGACGAAGCATTTTTTGTTCTTTGTTGTTTACAGCATTGCCTGGCTTGTCAGGATCAATGCAGCTTTGTTCAAGGAAAACCGGAATCATTTTTAAAGGCAGAAACTCCTTAAGAATATTGGAGATCTTTTTTTTCCCCTGCTGGTGCATGACCCTGGCAATTCTTTGCTTAAATTGTGCATGATCTACTGCAGGCTTAAGGTCAACTCGCAGAGTTACCTTATGCTTGTTCATTAAAGCCTGGACCGCAGTCCTGCTCATGGTCAGGATAATAGGTCCTGATACTCCAAAGTGTGTAAAAAGCATCTCTCCAAACAGCCCTGTCTTTTTTTTGTCGTCAATTAGAAGATCCGCCTGCACATTGCGCAAACTAAGCCCCTGCATCTGGTGGACTTTGTTGTCTTGAGTTTCCAATGGCACCAAAGCAGGGCAGGGCGTAATAATGTTATGCCCGGCTTCCCTGGCTAATCGGTATCCGTCTCCGGTTGATCCTGTCGCTGGATAAGAACATCCCCCTGTAGCGATAATAATCTGCTGTACTTCAATAAATTGGGTATCATCAGGGCCGTGGATACTTAACCCCTTGACTGAGTTATCCTCAATTACTAACCTGCCTGCCCTTGAGTCAGTCATAATAGTCACTCCCATGTCCCGGGCCCATTTTATCAATGACCTTACTATTTCAGAAGCCTGCTGTGAAGCAGGAAAGACTCTTCCTCCACGCTCTTCAACCATGTTGACATTGAGGTTTTTGAAAAAAGCAACAAGATGTTCAGAATCGAAGCGTCCCAGAGCAAAGCGCATAAAACTGGCACCATTGGCAAAAGCATTGAGAAAGGATTTATGTGTGGCTGTATTGGTCAGGTTGCAGCGACCCTTTCCGGTAATGCCCAGTTTTCTGGCAGGCAGATGTTTTTTCTCCAGCACCAGAACTTTAAGCCCTCTGGCCGATGCCTGGCCTGCAGCCATTAGTCCTGCAGGGCCACCTCCAATGACTATTAAATTAAATTTTGACATGGTAGAATTGTTCTATAAGCGATTATACCGTTCTGGAAACTGGGATTAAATATTAAACCGATAAGTTGCTCGCAGATTGGATCTTGGATCGCATGCTGGAGGAGCTTACAAGTAACTGGAATCGTATTGCCAATAAAATCAAATACTTACAAATTTCAGTATATTTGCTCTTGGTCCCAGGCTCCAGCCTGGGAGCACCTATTTTTTTGTGGCTCCAGCCACATTTTGAAGAAGCGGCTGGAGCCGCAAGAGTAAGACGTCCCCAGGCTGGAGCCTGGGAACGAGGTGTATGAGTTACTCGCAGGTTCGGTCCTGGTCCGCCCGGGTGAGGAGCTTCTAAGTAACTACAATCGTATATGTAATAAATTCAGAGCATTATGGTTTTATCTTGCAGATTGCTTCGGTCGCTTAGGCTCCCTCGTGGGTGACAGATTTACAGCAACCACATCCCTGACACCTCAGCTGTCATTGCGAGCGAGTCTTCGAGCGCGGCAATCTCGAACGCGTTAAGGTTATTACTTCTTTTTTTGTGGCTTAAGCCACATTTCAAAGAAGCGGCTGGAGCCGCAAGATCTAAACGTCCCCGGGCTGGAGTCTGGGAACGAGTGGTATAAGTTACTCACAGGTTCGGTCCCGGTCCCCCAAGGTGAGGAGCTTACAAGCAACTAAAACCAAATTATAAATAAAATCAGACGGTTATAATTTTCACAATTTTAAGATTTTTACATATGATTGATTCTCAATTACCACAAAAGTTCCGTCAAAGATGGGAACTTTGCGCCTGGCACAGCTTCCTGCCCGGAGGCTTACAGCCCGGAGGGGGACTGTCCCTCGCTGTGTAAATTTTTTCATTTAAGCAAATTTTTTCCAGGAACCAATGCAGCATCAATCTTTTTTATAGTACCTCGCGGGGACTGTCCCAATTTCCAAATATGGGACTGTTCTTCAAAGTGGAGGCGGCTTCCAGCCGCCTGGAATTAAATAGCCTGCAGGATGCAGGCTCCACTTTAAAGACAGTTACTCCCAGGTTCGGTCCCGGGCCACCCGGGTGAGAAGCTTACATAGAGTTGTATCGTGAATACATTCTCCATATTTGATCTGCAAAATAGCCAATAATAACTGGAAACACTAAGCTGGCCCCAAGTCTGCACAAGGTAAACTTCCATCCCATTATAGGAGCCTCAAATATCATTACTCTGTGCAGGCCTATCAATGCCCAGGAACTCAGGTAAGCCACTAAGGGGCCAATACCGGCACCAGCACTCATGAGCACTGCCATCATTGGAAACAATATAAACGGTCCACCTGGCATTATGGCCCCGGCAAATGTTCCGATCAAAAGGCCTTTAAAACCAGAATCCCACCCTAGAATCTGAGCCAGAAATTCTCGAGGGATAATTTTTTCCATCATTCCAGCCAAAATAAAGGCAACTACCAGAACAGGCAGTATTTTCCAAAGCATTTTCATACCCTGAAAAAAACCTTCTGGTACCAGTTGCGGATCTTTCTTAAAAGCAATAAAGCTTGCCGCAAGGCACAAGACAAGTATGAATAAAAAAGTTCCTTTCATTTTTGATGGTCAGTGCCAAGTAGCCGGATTGTATTTTTAAAATTTGAGCTGCTTTGCTCGCAAAGGGATGGACTGTTCAATTTAATTTAATTTAATTTAAAAGGAGGATAACCAGCCAGCCATGAATTTGCAGGAGAAAGTTAACTTGACAAGAGGTATTTTTGAGAGGGTCCTGTCTTTTTCCGGATATGAGGATGTTTATGTGGCCTGGACCGGAGGTAAAGACTCAACAGTTACTCTCAGCCTCTGGAATCATTTCTTAGAGGATAATGGAATCAAAATCAAGCCAGTTGCCATAAACTTAGATACCGGACTTAAATTTCCAGAGATCATTAAATTTCGCGATGAGATTTCCCAAAAATGGGATATTGAACTGCATGTTGTTAAACCGGAGGTTGATCTGGAAAATTATCCAGTTGCCAGGGATAAGGTTAATTGTTGTCGTGACCTGAAAGTTGAGCCTTTGAAAAGTGCAGTTTCCCGGTTCAATGTTAGGTCCCTTATAACCGGAATACGTAATGATGAGCACCCTACAAGAAGCATTAGGGATCAAGTCGAAGAAAAGACCAACCCTGATTATTTTCAGATAAATCCAATTTTGCATTGGAATGTAATGGACATCTGGTCATTCATAACACAGAAAAATCTGCCATACTGTTCATTATATGACCAGGGCTTTACCTCACTTGGTTGCATGCCATGTACAAGAAAATCAACTGGCGACGGGGAGAGGTCGGGCAGAGCCAGAGACAAGGAGGAAAGTTTGGATGTTCTTCGTGGACTGGGGTACTTTTAGAGAGACTGCCCACAACTCTGCTGATGCAAGGATCTTAAAGTCGGGGTTACTACAATGAGGCAGCATGCTGAATGCAGAAGGTACAATGAGGAAGGTTAAAGGAGGAACTATAGCTTGATTAGTAAACAATAACAGTTTAAGTATTAATTTTATAGACGATAAAGATAATTGACCTGGTCTGTTTATGTATACCAAAATTAAAGGAGTTAATGGTTATGGCTAAGAAAAAAAAAGTTAAAAGTACTGATGATATTTTATTGTTGTTGTGCCAGGCTATCCAGGGCACTCTTCAAACAACCACTGCCACTGATGTTCAATATTCTCCAACATTCATCAAGACAAACAAGTCCTGTCTAAGGCCGGATATTGGTTGTTTTGTTCTTTTTGAAGGTGGATTTTCCGGTCTGGTTGCCATAAATTTTTCCGCTGAAGCAGCCTTGGAAATATATACCAAGTACAATGTAAATATGGGTATGCCGGAAGATGATCTGGCTAAACATCATACCTCCAATGAAGTGGCTGATGCTATGGGAGAGCTTTTGAATCAGTCCATAGGAAAATTCAGGCAACTTTTGAAGAACGCTGTGGGAGTCGGAGTCAATCAGACTCAACCCAAAATGGTGGCCTTGAATCAGGCCATGAAATTATCCTTGGAAGCCGATCTTGATCGCCCCCAATATCGGCGGGTTGAATTTAAGACTGAAGGTCAGAAATTCTTTTATCTTGAAATCACTTTAGAAAAAGTTGACTTTATTTACCAGTTCGGTCAGTCCGGTGCTGAAAATAATGAAGAGGAGGTTAGCGAAAGCCCTGAAGATCTTATGAAAAAGCTTGGATTGTAATACTGCTGTAAAAGTTGCTGCATTTAACAAAAACTGGACCCCGGATCAGAGTCTGTCTTAACCCTGACTCGGGTACCAGTTATTTGTAGTTACTTAGAAGCTCCTCACCTGGGCGGACCGGGACCGAACTTGTGAGTAACTTTACGAGTCTGTCACTTTTCTGGAAATTGGGACAGTCCCCGC
>NZ_KN882181.1:33523-101976 GCF_000934755.1 Desulfonatronovibrio magnus | reverse complement strand
TAAAAATGTGAAAATTGTAACCATTTGAATTTATTATCAAAACGATTCTAGTTACTTGTAAGCTCCTCCCCTGGGCGGCAAGGGGACCGAACCTGTGAGTAACTGTCTTTATAGTGGAGCCTGCATCTTGCAGGCTGCTGGAACTATTCAGGGGGGAAACAACAGGATAATTTATGAAAATATTTTACCTCTTATGGGCTATGGCTGCCGGAATAATGATGCCGGTTCAGGCTGGTGTCAATGCGCTTCTTGGGGCCCAGCTGCGCAGTCCGGTCATGGCCGCTTTTATATCTTTTTTTATTGGAGCTCTATTTCTTGCAGCTGTTTGTCTGGCTTTGCGAACCCCGATGCCTGGAATTAACTTACTGTCAAGGCTTCCTCTGTGGATGTGGACAGGTGGTATACTGGGAGCCTTTTTTGTCACTACAACCATCATTCTTGCTCCAAAACTCGGAGCTGTTACTCTGCTGGCTTCACTTATCACTGCTCAAATGGCTGCCTCACTAATTCTGGACCATTTTGGATTAATAGGTTACCCTGTGCAGCCAGTGAGCATATGGAGGGTTGCAGGAGTTTTATTTCTTATTCTGGGCGTAGTTCTGGTCCAGAAATATTAGGGCTAACATAATTTACAGCCATTCCGGCCCACAGCCCAACTGAAACAATGATCTTGAATTAGGCTGAAGGCTGAAGATCCGGGTCATGATCATTATTGCTTTTGTCAACATGTATTTTAAGGAGGTTATGTATGACAATAAAAGAACAGGTAGAAAATACAGCTTTTCAGGCCCGTAAGGCGTCAAGACAACTATCCTCTGCTGAAGGTGCAAAAAAAGACAAAGCGCTTCTTGTGCTTGCCGATCTTTTACGTTCAAGTCAGAAAGAAATAACCGCAGCCAATGAGGTTGACCTTGAACAGGCCAGACAAAACAGTTTGGACAAGGCCCGCCTTGAACGCCTTGAAATTACACCGGCTGTAGTTGAATCCATGGCTTCAGCCTGTGAAGAAGTTGCTGCCATGCAGGATCCTGTTGGGGCCATAGATGGAATGATCAGAAGGCCCTCTGGAATAATGGTAGGTCGGATGCGGGTTCCTCTCGGAGTTGTGGCCATAATTTATGAGTCAAGGCCCAACGTGACTGTTGACTCAGCTATTCTTTGCCTCAAGGCAGGAAACGCTGTTATATTAAGGGGAGGTTCTGAAGCTTTTAACTCCAACAAATGTCTGACAGGGCTCATTTCTCAGGCCTTGAAAGCTGCCGGACTGCCTGAAAATGGTGTAGTGGCTTTGCCTACTGCTGACCGGGAAGCTGTAAAGGTTATGCTCAAATTAGATGAATATATAGATGTTGTCATTCCAAGAGGCGGGGAAGGGCTTATCAGGGCTGTGGTCAATGATGCCACCATGCCTGTGCTTAAGCATTATAAAGGGGTTTGCCATATTTATGTTCATGAAGATGCTGACGCAGAGGAAGCTTTGGATATAATCTATAATGCCAAAGTTCAGCGTCCGGGAGTCTGCAATGCTTTAGAATGTTTGCTGGTCAACAGAAAAATAGCCGGAGTTCTGCTTCCCATGGTTGCTCAGAAACTTGGCCTTAATGGAGTGAGATTCAGGGCTTGCCAGGAATCCATGTCCCAGCTCGGACAGACTGCTTCACCTGCAACAAACAAAGACTGGGGTTATGAATTCTTAGATCTTATTCTTGCTGTAAAGGTGGTTGGAGATCAGGATGAGGCTCAGGACCATATTGCACAATATGGCTCTAACCATTCAGAAGCCATTTTGACTAAGGATTATAATGCGGCCATGCGTTTTGTTCGTGAAGTTGACGCGTCTGCAGTACTGGTAAATGCTTCCACAAGATTTAATGACGGCGGACAATTTGGCCTGGGAGCTGAAATAGGAATTTCCACTTCCAAGATTCACGCCTATGGTCCCATGGGCATCAAAGAGCTTACCAGTACCAAGTTTGTGGTCTACGGACAGGGTCAGGTCAGGGCTTAGGCGCTTATTAATTTAACAGGCAGAATTTTTATGACAGATACTTCTGTGAATAGAGTTCAAGCAAGGATATCTGAGCTTAGAAAACTCATTGAGTATCACAATCACCGCTATTATGTCCTTGATGATCCAGAGATCACTGATCCAGAGTATGATCAGCTTTTTCAGGAACTTGTGGAGCTTGAGGAAAAGTATCCTCAATTTGCCGATCCTGACTCACCGAGCAGAAAAGTTGGTGGTGAACAGACTTCAGCCTTTGCTCCGCGCTCTCATACCATACCTATGTATGGCCTTGAGAACAGTTTTTCCATTGAAGAAGTGCAGGCTTTTATCAACAGAATCAGAAAGCAGCATCATGATACAGAGCCTGAATTCTGGGTAGAACCAAAACTGGATGGCCTTGCAGTGGAGGTGATATATGAAAACAAAGCCTTTGCTGCTGCTTCCACGAGAGGAGACGGCCTTGTAGGCGAAGACATTAGCAACAATATCAGAACAATCAAAAATTTGCCATTAAAGCTTGTTTCCACACATAATATGCCGGATTATCTTGAAGTGCGTGGAGAAATAATCATGCGCCGCAATGATTTTGAAAAGCTCAATGCGCTCAAAATGGAGAAAAATGAGAAGGTTTTTGCCAATCCTCGTAATGCGGCAGCAGGATCTGTGCGGCAGCTGAACCCTTCAGTTACTGCATCGCGTCCGCTTTTGTTTTTTGCATATGGCATTGGTACTGCCAATTTCAAGGACGGCTTCAGGTGGACTGAGCAAAGCATGATCAGTCATGATTTGAAGCAGCTTGGCCTGCCTGTAGTTCCCCAGGGTACCATCTGTGCCGATATTCATGAAATTCAGAACTATTATGAGAAGCAGCTGTCACAGAGGCAGGATTACCCGTTTGATATCGATGGCCTGGTAATTAAAGTCAATGCCATCTCCATGCAGCAGCACCTGGGCTTTACTGCACGATCTCCACGCTGGGCCGTGGCATTTAAATTTCCGGCCTCACAGGAATTCACAAGGCTAAAAGATATTCACATCCAGGTGGGCAGAACCGGAGTATTGACTCCTGTTGCTCTTCTTGATCCTGTCAATGTCGGAGGAGTAATGGTTGCAAGGGCAACCCTGCATAATGAAAATGAAATCAGAGTCAAGGATTTAAAAATCGGAGACATGGTGGTCGTGCAAAGAGCCGGAGATGTCATTCCAGAAGTAGTACGGCCTCTAAAAGAAAAAAGGACTGGTCAGGAAAGGGAATTTGTATTTCCTGAGATTTGCCCATCCTGCGGAACCAGGGTTGCAAAATTAAAAAATGAAGTCGCCTGGAGGTGTGTGAACGCATCCTGTCCAGCCAAACTGGAGCAGGGTCTGATACATTTTGCAAGCAAAAAAGGTCTGGATATTGATGGTTTAGGTAAAAAATGGATCAATATCCTGATTAACAAAAGTTTGGTCAAAAGGATTACAGATGTTTTTCGTTTGAAAAGAGATGATCTGCTTTCCTTAGACAGGATGGGTGAAAAATCTGCTGAAAATCTAATTAATGCTATTTCTGCTTCCGGGCAGAATGTTACCTTGGACAGACTCATAAATGCCCTGGGGATCAGACATGTTGGAGAACAAACTTCCAAAGTTCTGGCCAGGAAATATCACAGTCTTGATAAGCTGGCTCAGGTTCATGAACAGGAATTACAGAATATTCAGGATATTGGTCCGGAAATGGCTTCTGCCATTGCTGAATTTTTTAGAAATCAGGATAATATTGAGCTTTTGGCTGAGCTTAAAGCCCTTGGAGTCTGGCCTGAACAACAGCAGGAACATTTGATTGCCGCGCAGTTGGAGGGAAAAAAGTTTCTATTTACCGGAGGATTGGCCAACATGACCCGGGATGAAGCCAAGTCAAGGGTGGAGGAAGCTGGAGGCAAGGTTGTGAACTCTATTTCCAGGAATGTTGATTATGTGGTTGTGGGAGATAAACCAGGATCGAAACTGCAAAAAGCCCGCAATTTGAATTTGGAGATTATTGATGAGCAGGGGTTGTTGAATCTGCTGGAGTAATCCGGGGCCAGGGGGCATAGACGCTAAATTTACGAGAATGACTATGGTTTAAGTCAGCGCTTATGGGTCCGGGGGGAATAGCTATAAATTTAACTGCCTACTTGCAAAAAAATAAGGAGATAATCCATGAAAACAAATATTGTTGTAACAGGTGCTAAAGGCCGAATGGGAACGACCATTGCCGGACTTGTCAAGCAGAACCCTGAACTTAGTCTGGCCGGTGTTGTTGAAAGACAGGGTAACGTTGAAGGCCTTGAGCAATATAACTGTATGGTAAGTGATAATCTGCATGAACTTCTTACCAAGAATGAGAATTGTGTTGTTATAGATTTTACATCTCCTGAAGTCAGCATGGATGTTGCCGCAATCTGTGCTGATACAGGAGCTGCAGCAGTAATGGGAACTACCGGTTTCAGTTCTGAAGAGCTTGAAAAACTGGAAAAAACAGCCCGGCAGGTCAGGCTTTTCTGGGCTCCTAATATGAGCGTAGGCATCAATGTTCTACTCAGGATATTACCAGAACTTATCAATATGCTGGGGGACAAGTACGATCTCGAACTTATGGAAATTCACCACAAATTCAAAAAAGACGCCCCTTCAGGCACTGCGCTGAAGCTGGCTCAGGTACTGGCTGCCAGTCAGGGGCTTGACCTTGATGAAAAAGGAGTTTTCTGCCGCAAGGGTATTATTGGAGAAAGGCAGGAATCAGAAATTGGAGTGCAAACTCTGCGCGGCGGTGATGTTGTGGGTGATCATACTGTTTACTTACTTGGTCCTGGAGAAAGAATCGAGGTTACGCACAGGGCTCACTCCAGAGAAACTTTTGCTCAGGGTGCCATCAGGGCTGCCAGCTGGCTTGTTGAACAAAAGCCTGGTAAATTATATACAATGGCTGATATTTTTGCTTGAGAAGCTTCATTAATTTCTGTTTGCACAGGGTAAATCTTTCAATACTTACGATTATGAAATTTAGATATATACTCATTTTCCTGGCAATCTTCTGTTTCAGCCTGCTGCTTCCTCAACGTGGAAGTGCGCAGAGCCTTGAGCTTTCGAGCTTTGTCATTGATACCCGCGGAGAATACCTTACAGCAAGGTTTTCCATTGATGTTGAAGAATTTAATTACATGAAATCATATATAGACAGTGGCTCCAAGCTTGCCATTATCTATGACGTTAAGCTTCTGAAAAAAAGGATGTTTTTTCCGGACTTTCCATTATCCTCTCAGCAGCATGAGGTGGGACTGGAAAAAGATCTGCTTAGCGGACAATATGTTGTGCTTTATCCTGATGAGCGCAAAACTATGGACAGTTTTGAAGAATATGATTTTGTAAAGATATTTGAAGGTATTGATGTCCCGCTTGCCCCTCTGATTGAACTTGAACCAGGACGCAAGTATGTGGTCAGGATTCAAATTCGTCTCATTTCCAAAGGGGTTCCTAAATGGATAAAAAGGACGCTTTTTTTCTGGTCATGGGATTTGGCTAAGGCAATAAGGTACGAAATGGAATTTTCTCTGTAACTTTATTACGAACCTTGACCACAACCCAGGTTAAATATTTGAACCATTAAAACACAATGGGCACAAAGAAGAAAGTTCCCCTTGCCAGGTGAATCCTTATAAATACACCAAAAGGGGCCCTGTGGAACTTTTGAGTATACGAATAAATGGCTGACAATTCCCATACCCACACTGCCTCATGGGCCAGAGAAAAAAGAAAAAAACGCCGGGATCTTCTTCTTGCGCTTGGTGCGGTGGCCTTGATAGGCATGCTCACCTGGATTGAACTCCAATACTTCGGGGTTGACTCCTACCTGTTTCTGGCCTTTTTTAATCTCAATTTTATTCTTCTGCTGCTTGTGCTGTTCCTGGTGGCTCGTAATGTGTTCAAGCTCATTATTGAACGCAGGCGCAAGGTGCTGGGCTCAAAACTCAGAACCAGGCTGGTTATGGCCTTTGTATCTCTGTCCATCGTTCCTGTTTTATTAATGTTTTTCATAGCAGTGCGTTTTGTTCAGACATCAGTTGATTACTGGTTTCAGGAACAGGTTGCCAGTTCCATGACTCAGTCACTGGAAGTGGGTCAGATATTTTATAACTCTGTTAAAAAAGGCCTTGAGGTACGTGCTGAATCCACCATCCAGCAGATTCGTCAGAATGAATATCTTTGGGGTGGCAGGGGAATGGATAATTTTCTCAGAGCCAAGAAGCATGATGAGCATGACCTGACTCTCTTGGGAGTCATTAATGCAGAGTTGAAGGAGCAGAACTGGCATGCCACCCAGGAATGGAACATAAGGTGGCCTGATCTAAAAGCTGCTGTTCCCTGGTCGGATCTCCTGCAAAGGCCTGTCTACTGGTCTGGGATGTGGTCAGGTGAATCAGGAGATCTTGTATTGGGGGTAATGCCTGTTGATGATGCCAGGACTGGCTTTCTGATAATTGGGCAGACAGTTGATCAGGGCCTTTTAGCCAGGCTTGAAGGTATTGTGCGAGGTATTGATGAATACCGCAAACTGGAAACTATAAAATATCCTCTTAAGGTAGCCCTTTATACCATTCTTGGAGTTATTACTTTATTGATAATTTTTGGTTCCATCTGGTACGGATTTAAACTTTCCAGAGAAATTTCCCAGCCGGTTATGGCTCTGGCTCAAGGTACGGAGCGCATTGCCAAGGGTGACCTTGGTGTCCGTCTTGAGGATCAATCAGACGATGAACTTGGAATGCTGGTTCGTTCTTTCAATAAAATGGCCATGGATCTCGAAAAAACCAGGAAGAATCTGACAGAAGCAAATGCAATGCAGGTGGCCCAGAACGAAGAGCTCGAGGCTCGGGGGCGATATATGCAGGCTGTGCTTGATAATATAACAGCCGGAGTTATTTCAGTTGATCAGGAAGGTAAAATCACCACTGTCAACAAGGCTGCAGAGTTCATCCTTGGCCTGGACAGCAGAAAACTTACGGGGTGGCATCCCCTGGACCTGGTGGGTGGAGAGTATGGAAATTTAGTCAGGGACGTACTGAATCAACTAAAAGATCTGCCGGAATCCCAGTGGCAGAGACAGTTAGATATTGAAGTTCATGGCAGGATGGTCAAAATTCTGGTAAATGCGGTAATACTCAGAGGAGAAAAGGGTGATATTTACGGGATTGTGGCTGTTTTTGAGGATATAACAGAGCTTGAGAAAATGCAGCGCATGGCTGCATGGAGAGAAGTAGCCCAAAGAATCGCCCATGAAATCAAAAATCCACTGACACCAATCAAATTATCCACACAAAGGTTAGATAAAAAATTTTCGGCAATTATTTCAGACAAGTCTTTTACTGAGTGCACCAGCCTTATTATCAGGCAGGTTGAGAATCTGCAGCAGATGGTCCGAGAATTTTCAGCCTTTGCCAAGCTCCCTGAAGTAAAAGTCAAACTTGACCGTTTGGATACATTATTAGAAGAAGTTGTTTCCATTTTCAGGCAAAGCCATAGAAAAATAGAATGGAAATTACAATTTATCTCCGAAATTCCAGAATTTAATTTTGATCGTGAAGCCCTTAAAAGAGTGTTCATGAACCTTCTGCTCAATGCAACTGAAGCTCTGTCCACAAGAAAGCAGGGTAAGGTAGAAATTGTTGTAGATTATGACTTTCAGCTCAAAAGAGTATTTGTGGAAGTGGCTGATAATGGACCTGAATTGACTTCAGAAGAGAGGGCCAGAATGTTTGAGCCTTACTATTCCAGCAAAAAGGAAGGAACCGGTCTGGGGCTGGCCATTGTCAAATCAATTGTTTCTGATCACGGCGGATATGTCAGGGTCAAAAGGAACAAGCCGGAGGGCTCTGTATTCGTTGTTGAACTGCCGGCTGTTACAAGCCAGCAGATAAAAGAGGCTTAAAAAAGGTAATAGTCTGGCAATTTGCATGTGGTATGGTGAATGGGGACTGGATTTTCCAGTTCCCGATTGTTTAAAGTAGAATAAGTTTAAAGCCTCGTTTGAAGCTCAAGTGGGTCCGGTATTGCCTGTTCCCGGTGGCCGATGCAGTAATTAACACAAAATGTCGCTGCAGTGCTAAAATATTACAAAAAAAGATGTAAAAATTACTTTTGAAAAAATGATCCATACTATCCTGATTATTGAACCTGATAAATATGAGGCTCGGGAGATTGTCCGAGACCTGCAAAATTTAAATGTGCGCACGGTTGTGGTGCATTCCCATTTTCAAGCTCTAACTCTTTTGGAGGATGAGTACTATGGCGTCATACTGGCCTCAATGGATCAAAATGGCCTGGACGGCCTGGATTTCTGCAGAATCCTGACTAAAAGGCTGGTAGAAGAGGGCAGGGAGACACCGCATATAATCCTGATGGGCCATGAATGGCAAAGAGAGTCCATCGTTGAAAACATGGCAGGTGCTGATGATTTTATCATCAAACCATGGCTTTCCAGTGAGCTCAGATGGAGAACCAAAAATGGTCTGCGCAGGCTTGATGAGTTTTTAAGATTAAAAAATATGATTTATTTTGATCCTGACAGCAATGCCCTGAACCTGGCAGGATTAGAAAAAGATTTGCGAAGTGAGGTCAATCGTCTTGGCCGGAAAAAGGGCTGGTTGTCTGTTGCTGTTCTTGATTTTAATGGACGTGAATGGCTGGAAGCCAGTTTGAGTCCGGATTTTGTGGATCATGCCAAAAAAGAAGTGTTGCGCTTCTTAAGTAAATCTTTGCGAAATTACGATCGGGTAGGTCGCATTCATCAGAATAAAATATGCATTATGTCAGGGGACTGTGATTATGACTGCTTTTCTGGACTGCTCAGCAGGGTTTTCAAAGCGGTAGAAGGGATGAGTATAGGGGAGTTTGCTTCCGGTCCAATGGAGTTCTCTTTGTGCGGAGTGTTCAGGTGCGTTATGGTGGACGCAGCTTTTGGCGACAGTGAAAAGTGTTTTTCACACTTGTGGCAATGGATCAACAGCCAGGGGGTTTTGCCGGATGATCTTTCAGGCAGGGCTGTTTATCTTGGAAAAGAAGGTTTCCAGGATATATAGTCTAATGCGGGCTGTGCCCACAATCCGATTCCAGTTACTTGTAAGCTGTGCTGAGGTAATATATTTAAGGAAGTGAATATGAAAGTCAGATTTTTAGGAGCTGCCAGAGGGGTTACCGGCTCATGCTACATGATGGAAGTTCAGGGAAAAAGATTTGCCGTGGACTGTGGACTGCACCAGGGCAACAGTGAGATTGAAAAAAGAAACTGGAACATTGATCTATACGATCCTGCCAGTATCAGCTTCATAATGATTACCCACGCCCACATTGATCATTGCGGACTGCTGCCCAGGCTTGTGCAAAAAGGGTTCAAAGGTAAAGTATATGCTACTCCACCAACTGTGGATCTATTGGAGATCATGCTCACAGACAGTGCTTTTATTCAGGAAATGGAGGCGGAATGGAAAAGCAAGAAACTTTCCAGGCATGGGAAGCCGGGTGTAATGCCACTTTATAAATCCGGTGATGTTTTTAAAGCCATGAAACTGGTCCATCCTGTGGAGTACAATGAAGAGTTCTCACCTTGTAACGGGGTCCATGTTCTATATAAGGATGCCGGCCATATCCTGGGTTCATCCATTATAGAAATCCGCATACAAGAAGAGAATGATAAAAGGGTCAAACTGGTTTTTTCCGGAGATCTGGGACGTCCCAATCAGCTCCTGGTTCGCAATCCCAGTTATTCTGAAGTGGCTGATTTTTTATTTATGGAATCAACCTACGGAAACAGGGACCATAAGAACGAAGACCAGAGCCGGGACGAACTTCTTGAAGCTGTTAATTACAGTTATAATGAGGGGCAAAAGGTTATTATTCCAGCCTTTGCCCTGGAAAGAACTCAGGAAGTCCTTTATTCCTTCTATCTGCTTCATAAAGAAGGCAGGCTTCCAGAGGATATGCCCATCTTCTTGGACAGTCCTCTAGCCATAAGGGCTACCCAGATATTCAGCAAGCACTACAGCTATTTTGACTCCAAAACCAGGGGGTTTTTTAAGGCTGGCGAAGATCCCTTGAAGCTTCCAAATTTAAAGCTCATGGAAACTGCTTCTCAGTCTATGAGTATTAATACTTATAAGGGGCCGGCCATTATCATATCAGCCAGTGGAATGGCTAATGCAGGCCGGGTTAAGCATCATCTTCGACACAATATCTGGAAAAAGGGAGCAAGTATAGTCTTTGTAGGCTTTCAGGCCAAAGGCACTCCTGGACGAAAAATTGTGGACGGAGCCAAAACAATCAAAATTCTCGGTGAAGAACTGGCGGTAAAGGCCAGAGTTTTCACCATTAATGGATTTTCTGCTCATGCTGGTCAAAGCCATATCCTTGACTGGCTTTCGCACTTCCAGAATCACGGCATGAAAGTTTTTCTTATGCATGGAGAATATGAAAGCCAGAAAGTACTGTCTGAATTAATCAGGGAGAAATTTGATCACGAAGTGCATATACCTGAATATCTTGAAGAGTGCCTGCTCAAACCCAACAGAGTTTATGAGTCGAGAATGGAGCCTGGCTTAGAATCGCCCAGAATCAATTGGGACTATGTTCTGGAGGAGTTGCAGGGCAAGGTCAGCAGACTGGCTGATAATAAAAATATCGTCAGTTCCAAAAGCTGGACTGAACAGGTGGAAATGCGTGATGATGCCCTGGAAGCAGGAACGATCTTGTCCAAAATAATTTCCTCCTTACATCTTGCTGACTCAGATTCCAACTCTACTGATAATTGATTAAAATTTTATGTCAATTACTTTAGTAAGTAACCCAAAATCATGGGGTTTGACTGCAAAACATGATAAGTAATGAATGAGAATTATTGCCGGCAGCCTTAAAGGCAGACAGCTTAAAACCGGATCTGGTCCTGGTTATAGACCGGCTACAGGCAAGGTCAGGGAAGCTCTTTTTTCCATGCTTGAGGCACCTGGCCTGGTCTGGGAAACAACAAGAGTGCTGGACTTGTTCGCGGGTAGCGGTTCTCTGGGTTTTGAAACATTAAGCCGTGGAGGGAGCCAAGCGTTGTTTGTTGAAAACAGTGCTTCTGCCTGCGCATTGATCAGGCAAAATATTGCCTCCTTAAGCCTTGCAGACGGTAAGGCTCAGGTAATTAAAAATAATGTTTTGAGCTTCTTGAAAAAGTCAGATCATGGAGAGTTTGATCTGATTTTTGTTGATCCTCCTTATGGAAAAAATATACTTGAACCAGTAATGCAGTCTTTAATTACAGGATCACATGTCAAGCATAATGGCTTGATTTGTGCGGAAATAGAAAATGATCCAAACATTAATGTACACTTTTCAGACCATCTTTTATTACTTAAAGATAAAAGTTATGGACAGACAAGGATTCTTATATGGAAAAAACAGTAAAGTCTGCGGTTTATCCGGGTACTTTTGACCCCATGACCAATGGTCATGTAAGTTTAATACTGCGCGGACTGGATATATTTGATGAAATTCTGGTAGCTGTGGCGTTGCATTCTCCCAAAAATCCTCTGTTTACTCTGGATGAAAGAGTGGAGATGGCAAGGGAAATATTTGATGGCAAGGACAGGATAAAAGTTGAGCCATTTGAAGGACTGCTGGTGGAATATGTAAAAGAAAGAAAGGCTGTTGCCATTTTGCGCGGCATGCGGGCTGTAGCGGACTTTGAGTACGAGTTTCAGATGGCATTGATGAACAGACGTCTTGATCGGAATATCCACACAGTTTTTCTTATGACTGAATATAAATGGCTTTATATCAGTTCTACCATTATTAAGGATGTTGCCCGTCTTGGGGGGGAAATAAAAGGACTTGTCCCGCCTAATGTTGAAAAGAGGCTTTATGCCCGATACGGTCATCAGCCCAAAGATAAGATATCTTGAATATGAATGATCAGACGAGTTTGAAGGGTGGTGCCCTTGCACAACTTCTGGAAGAAAAATTTGAGATAGTATGTATACTTGGACCAACCGGCAGCGGCAAGAATGATCTGGCCTTGGAAATGGCCGGTAAAATTCCGTTAGAGATTATTAACTTTGATTCCAGACAGGTATATGCCGACCTGCCTGTTGTTACTGCTCAACCCTCACCGGAAGAACAGCTGATTTGTCCTCATCACTTATATGGTTTTCTTAACCTGTTTGACCGGGTCAGTGCCGGAAAATTTGTAGATATGGCCACTCAGACCATTGCCACTGTTCATGAGCGTGGCAATCTTCCAGTTCTTGTTGGGGGAACTGGTCTTTATCTACGTTCATTAATATACGGTCTGGCTGATATTCCTCAAATATCTCCAACTGTGGCTGAAGAGCTTAAGAATCAGCTTGAAAAATATGGAGTTGAACCCTTAAGAGATGAGCTGGAAAGAGTAGACCCTGAATACTCCGCCACAATAAGCTCTAAGGATAAACAGAAAATATCCAGAGCACTGGCTGTTTTTAAAACTACTGGGGTTACTTTTTCCCAATGGCATAGAGATCAGAACAAGACTCCGCGTTTTCAAGCCCTCAAAATCGGCATAACAAAAGGCTTGACTGAACTTGCCCCCTGGCTCAGGTTGCGCATTGATAAAATGATGGATAAAGGTGCTTTGGACGAGGTTGGCAGGGCTTGGAAAAAATCCGGATATAATGAAAATTGTCCTGCTTTTTCAGGTATTGGCTGTCGTGAAATAATCAGTTTTTTGAAGGGAGATGCAAGCCTGGAACAGGCCATGGACAACTGGTATAAAAGTACCAGGGCCTATGCAAAAAGACAGCTTACCTGGTTTAGAAAAGATCACAATGTTCACTGGCTTGACCATGAAGAAATTCAAAATATATACAAGCTGTTCAACAACGAGGCTTAACGGACTGGAAACGTTGCACGTTACCGGCGGTCCGGGTTAAGGGTGTAAGGAAATGGCGATGAAATTCTTTTTTCTGTTTTTTTTCTTTTTTGGCTGTGTAAGCACCTTATCAGCTCAACAGGGGGTTGTGGATGATAGTTTTATACAACGTTATGAAGCTACCAGGGTGGATTGGACACAAAGCAGGATCTTATCAACAGGAGTATCCTCTTTCACAAATTCAGGAGAAGATGTGGCCCAGAAATCTATTCTGGCAGAGCGGCAGGCAAGGATCAGGGCAACCAGAAACCTTTATGATGATTTAAACCGGATATACTTAGATTCTTCCAGTACTGTCGGCGAAATCGCAGACAATGATCAGAGAGTCAAATCTTCCCTGTCCCATTTGACCCGTCAGATTGTTGTTGCTCATCGAACAAGGGTTCCAGGTTCCAGGTTTCTCAAGGAAGTTTATGTAGTTCTTGACTTGCAGGACCGTGAAACAAGACATTTCATACCTGAATTGTTTTTTGTCTCGCCTGAATCAGGGGTCAAGAGTACTTCTGAATCAGTGTTAGCCGGACAATGCAGAGTTTTTATAGACACGGCTGATGTAGATATTTTCCCAGCTATAGTGCCTGCAATAGTTGACGGTCAGGGCAGCATGCTTTTCAGAGCATCCACTCTGGGGCCGGACAGGGCAAACACCAAAGCTTTGATTAACTATATTCGCAACACAGATTCAGCAAGATTTTTCAGGCCGGCACTGCCTGACGGACAGACTTTGTGGCTGAGGGCAATGGGAGCACATGGCGATAATAATACAGATATTATGCTAAGCGATGAAAGCTCTGAAAGGTTTGTTGAGGCCTTGAGCAGGAGTGCGGATGGTTGTAATGTTACTATTTTGATGCCCTGATATGAGGCGGCTGGAAACGTAATTCACTGTTGTTTCTCAAGTTCCTTGTTAACTCTCAAGTTATTTATTTCTTTGATATAAAAATCAGGTGGTTGTTTATGATAATTACTTTGCCCAGGGCAAGTGTTTTAATGATGTCTTTTTTACTAATTCTGTTAACCGCTCCAGCTTATGCATGGCAGGCAGTGACGGTTGAACTGAGAGTTGATGAGGAAGCCTTGCTACAAACCTCAGCATCACAGTTGCGGGATAGAGCCTTATCCATGGGTTTCCAGAAAGCTGTGCGTCAGGAAGTAGTCAGGATTATGCCTGAACCTGTGGGTGAAGACAGGCTCTCATCTCTGATGAAACATATTGATGATGTGGAAGCGCTTGTTCAGGCTTATCGTGGTGTTGTCTGGAATGAACATGATGCTGGAATGGACTTGCAAATGCAGGTTCTGCTGGAAACTGAAACACTGAGAAATATTTTGCAGCGAATCGGGATCTATTATACTGGTTCAACACAATGGCCGTATGACCTGAGCACAAGGGGGGCTTCTCCGGATGACTTTGCCAGGCTGATGGAACTCCAGATGGTAACAGGAGTGGTGGTTGATTCTGAAGCAGGGACAAGCCTGTCCCTGAACCGATCTTTAGAGACAGGCTGGACTGGAACAATAGCATACGGCTCGCATAAGATGAGCGCTTCAGGCTATGACCTTTCTAATGTATGGTTTGACCTCTGGGAATTTATTTTTTCCCTTTCTGACTTTGAAGCCTTTTTTGTGGATACTGTTGTGCTGAATACAAACGGGTGGACAACTATGGACAGCATTCATAGTTTTGATACTTTGCTCAAGGCATGGGAAAGAGAAATCGAGTATGGAAAGATTATTTCTGTTACTGCCGGTATTCCTGACCTGGAAGCAGTCTGGATAGTTCAAACCTTGAGTATTGACTCTCTTCAAGCCAGGCTTGAGGGCTACTTTTCCGGCAGGGATATTAAATTTGAAATTTCTTTACCATAACAGCACTACAGCGACATTTTGTGTAGATTATTGCCTGGCCACCGGGACAGGCACTTTTGCCGACCTCAAATCGTAAAAAACAGTCGGAAAATCCGGCGGCAAATGATCCAGTCCCCTTACAAGTAACTAGAATAGTTTTGATAATAAAATCAAACGGTTAAAATTTTCATTTTTTTCGATTTTTGCTTATGATTGATGCACATTTGCCTGAAAAATTCCGTCAAAGATGGGAACTTTGCGCCTGGCACAGCTTCCTGCCCGGAGGCTTACAGCCCGGAGGGGGACTGTCCCTCGCTGTGTAGTTTTTTTCATCAAAGCAAATTTCTTTCAGGAACCAATGCAGCATCAATCTTTTTTATAGTACCTCGCGGGGACTGTCCCAATTTCCAACCGGGTGTTTGCAGGATGCAGGCTCCACTTTAAAGACAGTTACTCGCAGGTTCGCTCTCGGTCCGCCCGGGTGAGGAGCTTCTAACCTTGAATAAAGTCTCGCTGTAGTAATATAGTGTTTACGCTGAGCTTTGAAAGTTTGCGAGGATATTTAAATTGCGATATAAAATGAATGCCTTTTATGATTCCAACTGGACTATCCCCAATGTGCTTACAGTTTTGAGGATATTTATTACACCGGCATTTGTAGTTGCTTTTTTTGGAGAAAATTATGTTCTGGCGTTGGTCCTGTTTATAACAGCAGGAATTACTGATGGTCTGGATGGATTTCTGGCCAGGGTGCTGAATCAGAGATCGCGTCTCGGTGCAATGATTGACCCTCTGGCAGACAAATTTTTACTGCTTACTGCTTTTGTCTGTCTAGGAGTCCAGGGCTGGGTGCCTTTCTGGCTTATTGTCGTGGTGTTTACCAGAGATCTAATAGTTATTGGCGGGCTTTTTGTCCTTCATCTCTATGGTGTGAATGTTAAGAATAAAATCAGCCCCACCATGGACAGCAAGTTAAACACCTTTTTTCAAATAACCCTGCTCCTTGTAGCAATGGTGGCCCATACATACGCCATATCCGGGCTGCTTACTCTAACCGCTTTTCTGGTCTATATTGTAGGCTTTTTGACAATTTTTTCTGGCATCAGATATGTTTTGATCGGGTTCAGCTTTTTATAGACAAGGCAACAGGCAATTCAGAGTGCAAAAAAATGTGAGTAATAACGGTAAAAACTAAAAAACCGGGGATAACCCCGGTTTTTTAGTTTGCTTGTATCAGCTGTCTTCTTTTTTCTGAGTCTTGTTGCTGGCCTCTTTTTTGTCTTCAGGAGTCACATCAATTTCTTCAGGCTCAGTAGTTGCTTTTTTGAAGTTCTTGATGGCCTTGCCCATGCCAGATCCAATTTCAGGTAGTTTGTTAGCCCCAAATATAACCAGGATTATTACCAGGATGATGATTAACTCGGTCATTCCTATACCAAACATATTATTGCCTCCCTCGTGTTGCAGATTGTTTGGCTATACACTTAGGAAAAAATACGGTCAAGAAACATCTTCAGGGCGGAGTAAATTTCAGGTTGTGTTTTTGGGGTCAACTGATATTGTCAATAGTCGGGGGCATTCTTGTGTCTCAGGAGAACATTGTGACGGGATGCCTTTGCTGGTACTTACATTTAAATCATTTATCGGTGGAGAATAATGAAAAGGATTGTAGTTGTTGGAGAAGGATACCGTGCTTCCAAGGTTGCGGCTCTGGCTGCCAGAAAGTACCCCAAGGCAGATTTACTCTGGGTTTCTGATACGTCAATGGATAAATATCCCTGGGAACTCCTCAGTTTGCTCGTCAGGTCTAAAACATTGCCTGATGAATGGTCAAAGCTGAGGGCTGCCCTGAAGGTTGACTTTGAGAATCACCAGAAAAGTATTGGGCTGATACCCAAAAAAATTAAAAGAGTTCGAATTGACCCTGCAGAAAGGGAGATATCCTTTTTATCTACTATTGGACACATGTCTTATGTTATTGATAAAGCCCTGGTGTTGATCCCCTGGACTGTCAGGTCTAAAATGCCTGTGCCCGATAATGCGCACATCTGGCCTTCAGACTCTTGTATTGATTACCTCGTGCATAACTGGGAGTCTCTAACCGACCCTGTGGTTTTTTCTCAGGATCTAAGCCTTGTTCAGGTGCTGGTGCGGGGTGGAAAAAAATTCTGCTGGATAAGATCTGAAGATGTTTTGAGCCCCCAAATGCAGTTTTTCTTAGATCAGAGATTGAATGGTATCGGGATCAAAACTGTTAAAGCCAAGTCTCCAGATCACTGGCAGGAAGCACTGGAAACAAGCGGTTATAGTTACAGGGACAAACAGATTTTTTTGCCAGGTGAATATGATTGCGATACCACTAAGCTTGCTGCCTACGGACTGAATGCTGAATCTTCAAACCTGCAAAACCCTTCAATCATTCAATGTAATCCTGCATCAGTAGCTCTTAATCCATTATATGGCCAGGATGATATACATTTTGGCGAAGGGCCTGAATCAGCTGTTTCTCAGACTTTAAAAATGGCTGAGGCCGCACTCAGGGATGAAAGTTTCAGTTGTTCATTTGAAAGAACAAAATTCTGGAATATGGGAGACTTGTCGGTTGCAACTTCTAATGCTGGTACTCAGGAGCTTAGAACTGAAAAACAAAAGACTGAATTTGCCCTGGCATGTGACAGGGATAATATCAGTAAAAATGCCAAACATGCTTTAAACCTGGTAATAAATAAAGACAGTAAGTTGATTCTCGGCTTGGAAGCAATAGGTCCTGAGGCGTCGAAACTGGCGGGCCATGCTTCCTGTCTCATCAGTTGCCAGGCATCTTTAGAAAAAATGCAGGAAGTCCAACTGCCCTGGGATGATTTGGGTGTTAATCCTCTTTTCAGGTGCGCCAGGATTCTGGAAAACAAGTTGAGTCCTGGTATTTTCGGCATCACTCCTGACGAGTTAAAAGAGTCAGCAGATAATGGTGTTGAGTTTTTTCTGTTAGATGTAAGGGGCAGTGAACAGTTTTCTCTGAACAGGATTCCTGGAGCTACCAATATTCCAGTGGAGCAGTTGAGCAAAAGGATGATGGAAATCCCCAGATTTACCCCACTGGTGCTTTACTCGCAGACTTCTGCCAAAGCCTACTCAGCTGCAAGGCTTCTAAAATCCAAGGGGGCGAAGCAGCTTTATGTGCTGGATGGTGGTTTGGACATGTATACCCTGGAAATAGATTACTCCTTTGTTTCAGAGGACAGTTGTATCGATGTATGTACTACCTGTTGAGGACAGGAGGCAGAGGTCAGAGGTCAGAAGTCAGAGGTCAGAAGTCAGAGGTCAGGGGGCAGAGATTTATGGCTTACAAGTAACTACAGTTGTTTTGCTAACAAAATCAGACGGTTACAATTTTCATATTTTTACGATTTTTGCTTATGAATGATGCACATTTGCCTGAAAAATTCCGTCAAAGATGGGAACTTTGCGCCTGGCACAGGGACTGTCCCTCGCTGTGTAAATTTTTTCATTTAAGCAAATTTTTTCCAGGAACCAATGCAGTATCAATCTTTTTAAAATACCTCGCGGGGACTGTCCCAATTTTCAGAAAAGTGACAGATTCGTAAAGTTACTCGCAGGTTCGGTCCCGGGCCGCTCGGGTGAAGAGCTTACAAGTAACTACAATCGGATACCCAATAAATTCAGAATATTATGGTTTTACCATACAGATTACTTCGGTCGCTTAGGCTTCCTCGTGGGTGACAGGTTTTGCGCAACAACATCCCTGACAGCTCAGCTGTCATTGCGAGCGAGTCTTTTTACCTCGTTGAATACACGCAGTGTAGGCGCAGCCATTCAACTGGGGCGAGCGCGGCAATCTCAAACACGCTAAGGCTGTTTTTATTGTTCCCAGGCTCCAGCCTGGGAATACCTCTTTTTTTGTGGCTCCAACCACATTTTGAAGAAGCGGCTGGAGCCGCAAGAGTAAGACGTCCCCAGGCTGGAACCTGGGAACGAGTGGTATATATTACTCGCAGGCTCGGTCTCGGGCCGCCCAAGTGGGGCGCTAACAAATAACAAGTAATTGATTAAGTTGAATGGGAAAAGTAACAACACTTCCAGCCCAGAATTGCATTTATTATAGATTCGGGTTTTGTGTTTATGAGGAAACCCTTAATCCGGGGTTTGATGTTGAATCCAGATGTCTGGTTCTCATGGAGCTTGAGGAAAAGTATGATCACCTGTTGTCCCAGGCAGACAATTTTGATCTCAACCAGGATCAGGTGCATAAAATCTGGGTTTCACGATTTGGAGAAAATGTGATGTGGGAGGATTTTTGCAGGGCGTATATGCCAAGAAGCAGAGATGATGACCGCTGTTCTTCATTGTTTGGCAATGCATGCATCAAATTATTTCCAGAGTGCGGCGGGAGGTGTCCGCATTATATGCCTGAAAGATGTTGAAGGCTCACTCTTAATCACATTCAATCATGAACTATTAACTGTCTGATATGTAAGTTAATTATATAAGAGGTTATGATGAATAAAAAGTATCCGGTGATTGTTCATTTTCCCTATATGCTGCAAGCCATGGTGCCGGAACCTGTCAGGCATCTGGCCAAATTTCTAAATCCAGGCATTGATGAGTCCTTGTCAGGTACTTATACTCCTGACAATCTTTTTTTAGATCAGAAGGAAGCAAAGTCTTTTTTGACTCAATGTTCTGAATTTGGTGAACAGTTTAAAAAACCTTCGGACATGGCCTGGCACGGAGTAAAAAAAACAGATGATTTTTATTCAGATACTTCCCTTGCACTTCGTTGGGAAATATCAACCTATGGCCAGGATAACAAGATGTCTCAGGAAGACCATGATCTTTTGAAAGCTCAGCAGTTGATGCTTTTGGAATATGTCTATGAACAAAGAGTGACTGAGTTGCAGGATATCAATTCCAGTCTTGGACAATCCTGGCAGGAGTTTGATCAGGCTCTCGGTATAGAGCGTGATGATGAACTATTTAAAGATCTTGAAAGGGGTGCTGTACTTACCAGTTCCTATCACAATTTCAGGAAATTTATCTGGGCTTTTACCCGACTTGTTCAGGATGATGCCTGTTTTCTTATCTCAGGAGATGAAATTCAGGCAGAACTTGAAGATATGGGGGTTGACTGGATCACAGCCAGTCCTGAGAAATATTTTTCTGTTTTTCCAGAAGGCATGAACCTGGTGTCAGGTACATTGAAGCCCTGGACCAGAAATGCCTTTCCTGACCATTACAAAGAATTTGTTTGTTTTTTGAGTGTATCACAGGCTTCTAAGTAACTATAATCGTATTGGTAATAAAATCAGATGTTTACAGTTTTCATATTTTGACGATTTTTGCTTATGATTCATGCACATTTGCCAGAAAAGTTCCGTCAAAGATGGGAACTTTGCACTTCGCACAGGGACTGTCCCTCGCTGTGTAAATTTTATCATTAAAGCAAATTTCTTACAGGAACCAATGCAGCGTCAATCTTTTTTATAGTACCTCGCGGGGACTGTCCCAATTTCCAGAATAGTGACAGACTCCTAAAGTTATTCACAGGTTCAGTCCCGGGCCGCCCGGGTGAGGCGCTTAAAAGAGGCTAAGCTGTTACAAAGAGTGCAATAAATCCAAGATATTGCACGATAAATTTTGACTATTTGGACAGGTTAAATTTATTGGGAAATTTAAGGGAGGACGAATGATCAAGGAAAAAATTGGGCATAAGATCAAAAAGTTCAGAGAACTGGAAGAGATAACTCTGGACGAACTTGTTGCAAGAAGTGGATTGGATAAAGATTACATAGCAGCTATTGAAGATGATGATATGTATCCCTCTCTCGGGCCGCTGCTGAAAATTGCCAGAGCTCTTGGTACCAGACTGGGAACTTTTCTGGATGATACCATCAGCCAGGATCCCTTGATAGTAAGGCTGTCTGAAAGGCAAGAGGAAGAGTCTTTGCTCAAGGGCAAGGAAAGACCGGCTGCGCTGCGTTTCTTTTCTCTTGGCAAAGGAAAGAGCGATCGGCATATGGAGCCTTTTTACATAGAAATTTTTCCTGTATCTGATGAGGAAAAGAAGCTTTCATCTCACGAAGGTGAAGAGTTCATTGTAGTTATTTCCGGTGAGCTTGAGATAGTCTATGGGCAGGAAACCCATGTACTCAAGACCGGAGACAGTGTTTACTATAATTCCATTGTTCCGCACCATGTATCTGCCAGAAACAATGAAAAAGCGGAAATATATGCTGTTTTGTATTTCCCTGACCAATAATCCAATAATCCGGAGTTTAAAGAATGTGGGATAAACCTTTACGCGAAATCACACTTGGCCAGCTGCTGGACGAAACAGTGGAAAAGCATCCTGATAATGATGCTGTAATATATGTGGACCGCGACTACAGGCTTACATATAGTGAGTTTGCCGATGTGGTAGACAAGCTGGCCAAGGGTCTAATGTCTATTGGGGTGGAGAAAGGCGAAAAAGTGGCTATATGGGCAACCAACGTACCTTACTGGGTTGCTTTGCAATTTGCTACAGCCAAAATCGGTGCTGTGCTGCTTACTGTCAATACTTATTACAAGAAGCATGAAATAGCTTATCTTCTCAGACAGTCTGAATGTGAAAATATTGTTATAATAGACGGATTCAGAGATACAGACTATGTACAAACTGTTTACGATTTATTACCTGAACTGAAAACCCAGCAACGAGGATATCTTAAAAGCAAAGAATTTCCCAATCTGAAGCGTGTCTTTTTTCTTGGACAGGAAAAGCACAGGGGGATGTACTCCATTCCTGAAATCGTAGCTCTTGGAGGAATGATTAATGATTCCCAGTATTTAGTCAGGCAGAAAAGCCTTGATCCTCATGATGTGGTTAATATGCAGTATACTTCAGGAACCACAGGCTTTCCCAAGGGGGTGATGCTTACTCACTACAATATTCTTAATAATGGCTACTGGATTGGTGAGAACCAGCAATTAACTCATAAGGACAGAATTTGCCTGCCTGTTCCTCTTTTTCACTGTTTCGGGTGCGTTCTGGGTGTGCTTGCTGCTGTGAGTCATGGCTCGACTCTGGTCATTCTTGAAGGTTTTAACCCAATTTTGATTATGACCTCAGTGGAAACCGAGAGATGTACGGCTTTGTACGGAGTGCCTACGATGTTTATTGCTGTCCTGGAGCATCGACTTT
This sequence comes from Desulfonatronovibrio magnus, assembly GCF_000934755.1. Lineage (NCBI taxonomy): Bacteria > Pseudomonadati > Thermodesulfobacteriota > Desulfovibrionia > Desulfovibrionales > Desulfonatronovibrionaceae > Desulfonatronovibrio > Desulfonatronovibrio magnus. The sequence goes on along the minus strand of NZ_KN882181.1, from coordinate 79,959 downwards.
TTCACAAGTTTGACTTCAGTTCACTTCGTACCGGAATAATGGCCGGCTCACCCTGTCCCATCAAGGTGATGCGTCAGGTAATGGATCAGATGAACATGAAAGATATTACCATATGCTATGGACTGACTGAATCATCTCCAGTAATGACCCAGACCAGAGTGGACGACAATATTCACAAGAGGGTTGAGACAGTGGGCAGGCCCATGCCTGAGGTTGAGGTCAAGGTTGTTGATCCTGAAACTGGCGAAGAAATGGCAGCCAACGAACAGGGTGAGGTTTGCTGTCGTGGGTACAATGTTATGAAAGGTTATTACAATATGCCGGAAGAAACCACTAAAACCATTGATCAAAATGGATGGCTTCACTCAGGAGACCTGGGGGTAATGGATGATGACGGGTATCTAAGCATTACCGGACGCCTCAAGGATATGATCATTAGGGGAGGTGAAAATATTTATCCGAGAGAAGTTGAAGAATTTCTCTACACCATGGAAGGTGTTCAGGATGTTCAGGTGGTGGGTGTGCCCAGTCAGAAATACGGAGAAGAGGTGGGTGCTTTTATTATCCTTAAAGAAGGCTATTCTTTTGCTCCAGAGGATGTTCGTGATTTTTGCAGAGGCAAAATCGCCAGATATAAAACACCCAAGTATGTTGCATTTGTTAAAGAATATCCCATGACCGCCAGTGGAAAAGTTCAGAAATACAGGTTGCGCGAGATGGCGTTAGAGCATTTTCCACAGGCAATGAAGCAGTAGTGGTATGGATAGTAAGTTCTGGTCCCTGCGCCGCCAGGGTTAGACAATTATAAAAACTATTGAATTAATCTGGAGGTGATTTTGTATAAATGCAATCCTTTTCTCAAGGATCATGGGCTGAAAAAAATTAAGGGAATTATTTTTGACTGTGATGGAGTTCTTTTTGACTCTAAAGATGTTAATATAATATTCTACAACGAAGTAAGGGCATATTTTGATCTGGGGCCCATGTCTGATGAGCAGATTGATTTTGTTCATATGCATTCAGTAGGAGAATCCTTTCGACATATTCTGCCTGCCGGATTTGAAAGTGAGCTTCCCAAAATTAGAGATAGACTGAATTATGCCAAGCTTTTACCATACATGCGCATGGAGGACGGGCTTGTGCAGCTGCTTCAGTTTATTGCTCAGCGAAAACTGCCCATGGCCATAAACACCAACCGAACAACCACAATGAACCTGCTTCTTTCCACGTTTGGACTCGAGCAGTTTTTTCATCCTGTGGTCACAGCAGATGACGTTAGTCGCCCCAAGCCGCATCCTGAGAGCCTGTTCAAGATTCTGCATTACTGGTCAGTGCTTCCTGAGCAGGTTGTATTTATCGGTGATTCCGTTGTTGACGAAGAGGCTGCCATGAGGGCGGATATTCCTTTCTGGGCTTATAAAAACCAGGAACTTAGTTCCAGAATGTTCATACCCAGTTTTTGGGCGTTGCGTGAATTTTTGAGTCGAAACCTTTCTTAGTTTCAACGGTTAAAGACTACACATCAAGGGAGGGAAAATGTTTGTCTTCGGTAATTTTTTTACTGCCATAGTGAGTGTTGCAGACACTCTGCTTACGCTATATTTCTGGATAGTGATCATATCTGCACTTCTGTCCTGGGTTCAGCCTGATCCCTACAATCCTATAGTCAGAATACTGCGCAACCTTACAGAACCTGTGTTTAACAGGGTGCGGTACTGGTTGCCTTTTACCAATCTGGGCGGCATAGATCTTTCTCCAGTAATTGTTCTGGTATCTATTCAATTTATCAAATTATTTGTTATCCAGAGTCTTTATCAGATGGCCAGAGGTTTTGGTTAATCACTTTACAACTGTGTCCCGGACCGCCCGGCTGAGACGCTTACGATTCCATCACGACCACAAAGGGAGGTTCTTATGGAGATATCCAAGATTGATATTCTCAACAAAAAATTCTCATCAACTCTTATTGGCTACAGTAAGCATGACGTAGAGATTTTTCTTCAGGATCTCGCGGACTATGTTGGTTTTTTGTCTGAGCATAATATGAATCTGGAAAAAAGCGTAAAAGTGCTTGAAGAAAAACTGGATGAGTATAAAAGTAGAGAGGAAATACTAAAGGACACGCTTCTAAGTACTCAAAAGATGACTGATGATATAAAATCCAATGCTCAGAAGCAGGGCAAGCTTATTATCAGGGAGTCACAGGCAAAGGCAGAAGATATTCTGCGTCACGCTCACAAACGGCTGGCTCAGATACATGAGGATATATCAGAGCTTAAGAAGCAGCGCGCTCACTTTGAGATCAAACTGAGATCTATGATTGAATCGCACCTTAAACTGCTTGATTCTCAGGATGAGGCAAATGACCGTTTGGAGGAAGCAGAATCCAAGCTCAAATTTTTGAGTAAAGCTTGAGAGTAATAGCTGTTAAAGTGGTTATTGCCCACTGGGGACAGAGCCCGAGAGGAACCATAAAAAATTTTTATGGATTTTTTGAAAAAAATAGATAATTTTCAATGGAGGCTTAAGGTCTGGGTTCAGCCAGGATCAAAAAAAGACGCTGTCACGGGCATTCATGATGGTTGTTTAAAGGTTAAACTGCAGGCGCCTCCAGTTGACGGCAAGGCCAACCAGTCGTTATGCAGATATCTTGCAAACCTGATACAGGTTCCGGCCAAAAATGTCAGTATTGTAAATGGCTTGAGCAGCAGACGCAAAACTTTACTTATCAAGGGAGTGGCCGAGAGTTCATGGGATTTGTTTTTTAAAAAATATAATCATTTCAACTAAGGAGGGCGTAATGGAGCAGTACGAGCTGGAATTGATTGCAAAGTATGGGGAGAAGGACGAAGAGTTGCAGAGTCTTTGGGATAATCACATTGCGTATGAAAAAATTCTTGAGAAGTATGAATCCAAACCTTATCTGACACCTTCAGAAGACCAGGAGGTCAAAGAGCTTAAGAAGAAAAAACTCGCAGGAAAAACAAAGATTCATGCCATCTTAGATAAATACAAAAAAATGGAGGGTTAAGATGGAGCTCACCGGGGCTCAGATATTACTGGAAAGCCTTAAAAGAGAAGATGTCAAGCACATCTTCGGTTTTCCTGGCGGAGCGGTTATTGATATTTACGATGAAATACCTAAATATCCTATACAACATTTTCTGGTCAGACATGAACAGGGGGCGGTGCACGCAGCTGACGGCTATGCCCGGTCTACAGGCAAGGTTGGTGTATGCTTAGTGACATCAGGTCCTGGCGCTACCAATACCGTTACAGGTATAGCCACTGCCTATATGGATTCCATACCTCTGGTCATTTTTACCGGGCAGGTTCCAACGCCGCTTATCGGCAATGATGCTTTTCAGGAAGTTGACATTGTCGGCATTACCAGACCATGTACCAAGCATAACTATCTGGTCAAGGACATTAATCAGCTGTCCAAAACCATTAAGGAGGCCTTTTATATCGCCTCCACCGGCAGGCCGGGGCCTGTTCTTATTGACCTGCCTAAAGATGTCATGCAGGCGAAAACTAAATATGAGTATCCAGATGCCATAAGCATCAGAAGCTACAACCCCACATATGCCCCAAATAGAAAGCAGGTCCGCAAGGCTGCCAGGATGATAGCCAAGGCAGAAAGGCCTCTGATCTATGCCGGAGGTGGAGTTATTTCTTCTCATGCCTCAGAGGTTTTGACCAGACTGTCGAGACGCTATCTTATTCCTGTTACAGCCACTCTGATGGGTTTAGGCTCATTTCCTGGAAATGATGATTTGTGGCTGGGAATGCTGGGTATGCATGGAACTTACGCAGCCAATATGGCTGTAAACAATTCTGATGTGTTAATCTCAGTTGGAGCCAGGTTTGATGACCGTGTTACAGGAAAAGTGAACACTTTTGCTCCAAGGGCCAAAATTATTCATGTAGATATTGACCCTACTTCCATTCGTAAAAATGTGTCTGTGCATATTCCTATTGTTTCAGATTGCCAGAACGCTTTGCAGGCCATGGAAGAAGAACTTGAAGAAATTGAAGGCATTGCATGGGAGCAAAAGCATGAGGAATGGCTCAAAACTACTAACGGATGGTCCAAAGAGCATCCTTTAAGATATGATAGTAAGGAAGGATTTATTAAGCCTCAGTTTGTTATGGAGAAAATATACGAACTGACCAGAGGTCAGGCTATAATTTCCACAGAGGTTGGTCAGAATCAGATGTGGGCTGCTCAGTTTTTCAAATATCATAACCCCAGAACCCTGCTTACTTCAGGCGGACTGGGAACCATGGGTTACGGGCTGCCTGCCGCTATTGGGGCTCAGGTTGCCCATCCTGACAAACTGGTTATTGACATTGCAGGTGATGGCTCCATTCAGATGAATATTCAGGAGATGGCCACTGCCATGAGTTATAAATTGCCTGTTAAAGTAGTAATTCTCAATAATGGATATCTTGGCATGGTCAGGCAGTGGCAGGAACTGTTTTATGATAAAAATTATTGTGCGACCTGCCTGCACCTTAATCCTGATTTTGTTAAACTGGCACAGGCTTTTGGGGCTGAAGGCTATTTGATTGAAAAAAATGAAGACGTGGTTCCTGTACTTAAGCAGGCCTTTGCTTCTCCTTTGCCCTGCATAGTTGACGTTCGGGTCGAGCCTGAGGAAAATGTTTATCCAATGGTTCCAGCAGGGGCCTCACTAACTGAAATGCTTTTGGTTTAGGAGGCAGTCAATGAGACATGTATTATCAGTACTTGTAGAAAATGAACCCGGGGTCCTGTCCAGAGTTGCCGGTTTGTTCAGTGGCAGAGGATTTAATATTGACACTCTGAATGTTGGGCCAACCCTTGAAAAAGGGGTGTCCCTCATGACTATAACCACCTTTGGTGATGAACAGATAATTGAACAGATTGTCAAGCAGTTGCGCAAAGTAGTAACTGTTATTAAAGTTGTTGATCTGACCGATCTTAAATCAGTTGAAAGGGAAATGGTCCTTATAAAAGTTAATGCCGAGGACTCCAAAAGAGCGGAGATACTCAGAGTGGCTGATATCTTCAGGTGCAAAGTTGTTGACGTCAGCACTGACGAACTGACCATTGAAGTTACTGGAGATCAGGGCAAAATCAAAGCCATTGTTAATTTGCTGCAGCGTTTCGGAATTAAGGAGTTTGCCAGAACAGGAACTGTGGCCATGCGTAGAAGTATGCAGTTTTAGTTTTAAAGATAAGGAGAAAAGATGAAAGTATACTATGAAAATGATGCTGATCTGTCCATTCTCAAGGACAAGACCATAGCAATAATTGGATATGGGAGCCAGGGGCATGCCCATGCTCAGAATCTAAGGGACTCCGGGCTTAATGTCATTGTTGGACAAAGACCCGGAGGAGATAACTGGAAACAGGCCAGAAATGACGGCTTTCATCCTGAGTCTGCCTCTGATGCGGCCATGAAAGCGGATATGATTCAGATTCTTGTGCAGGATCAATATCAGCCTCAAGTTTATGAACAAGAAGTGTTGCCCAACCTGACTGCTGGTAAAGTTCTTGTTTTCAGTCATGGTTTTAATATTCATTTCAGCCAGATAGTACCTCCGGCAGATGTGGATGTAGTAATGGTTGCTCCCAAGGGACCTGGTCATCTTGTTAGAAGGGAGTATGCTCAGGGTGGTGCAGTACCAGCTCTTGTAGCAGTACATCAGGACCATTCCGGCAAGGCTATGGAGTATGCTCTGGCTTATGCCAAGGGAATCGGATCCACAAGATCAGGAGTGATTGAAACCACTTTTGAGGAAGAGACTGAAACCGATCTTTTTGGTGAACAGGCAGTTTTGTGTGGCGGCGTGAGTGAACTCATCCGTTCCGGTTTTGAAACCCTGGTAGAAGCCGGATATCAGCCTGAGGTGGCATACTTTGAATGCATGCATGAACTTAAACTGATTGTCGATCTTCTATATGAAGGCGGATTATCTAAAATGCACTACTCCATAAGCGACACAGCTGAGTACGGAGACTATACCAGAGGCAAAAGGGTAGTTTCTCCAAAAGTCAAACAGGAAATGAAGAAAATTCTGGATGAGATTCAGGATGGAACGTTTGCCAGGGAATGGATACTTGAAAACAAAGCTGGGGCTCCCGGTTTCAAGGCATTACGCAGGCAGGCTCATAAACACCAGATTGAAGAGGTGGGAGCAAATCTTCGTAGTATGATGGCCTGGCTTAACAAATAGTACTTAACACAAGAATTAAAGCCCCGTTATACTCGGGGCTTTTTTCATATACTGTCAGAAAATATATGACTGCCCTTCCGGTAAAGGAACAAAAAAAGCCTGCCAACAGGTATTCATACCTCATGGAGAAAGGCCTGTTAAGTAAAGTCGATCTTGACAAGGCCTTGACTGCAGCCAAGACAAGAGGGGTAACTGTTGACGAGGCGCTTCTGGATATTTTCAAGATTAATAAAAGCGATCTTGGGAAATCCTTAGAAAAATTTTATGATACTAAGTTTGTACCCTTTGATAATGACTATGAGCCTCCATTTGACCTTTTTGAAAAGAAAAATCTTGATCCGGATTTTTTAAAAAAGTTTGGCTGGGTTCCGCTAAAAAGGGAAGGAAACAATATTGTTGTTCTGGTCAGCAATCCTTTTGATCTGGGTCGTTTAGATGAAATAAGGTTTATCTTCGGAACCAGTCGCATTGTCCCCCATGTATCTCTTTCCAAGGATATTGAATCCTTTATTGATTATTTTTATAATCAGCTGAATTCTGACAGCAGTATGGCTTCTCTTGCTGATGATCTTGATCTGGATGATGATCAGGATGATGATGTCATAGAAGACGGTGAAATAACGGAGCATGACAGTGAGGTTGTACGGCTTGTTAATGCCCTTATGGTTGAGGCCTGGCGGAAAAATGCTTCAGATATTCATATAGAGCCCAATGTAAGGGCAAGATACTGTATGATTCGGCTGCGTATTGACGGAACCTGTCATGAGTTTAGAAAAATGCGCCTTGCCCTGGCACGTCCACTTGTTTCTCGTATAAAAATTATGTCCCATTTGGATATTGCTGAAAGGCGTCTGCCTCAGGACGGGAAAGTCAAAATAAAATTATCTGAGATCAATCGTCTTCTAGAGTTCAGAATAGCCACCATACCCACCATGGAGGGCCAGGAAGATGTTGTCATGCGTCTTCTTGCTTCGGGCAAACCCATGCCTTTGGAAAAACTCGGCCTGACACAGGAAAATCAGACCAATTTTGAACGTCTTATTCATAAACCTTACGGACTGATTCTTGTTGTAGGCCCAACCGGATCAGGAAAAACCACCACACTGCATTCTGCTGTGAGTTATATTAATACTCCTGAACGAAAAATATGGACAGCTGAGGATCCTGTGGAAATAAGTCAGGATGGTTTGCGCCAGGTCCAGGTTAATCCAAAAATCGGCCTGACCTTTGCCTCCATCCTGCGCTCTTTTCTCAGGGCTGACCCTGATATCATCATGATTGGTGAAATGAGAGACAGAGAAACAGCTCACATCGGGGTGGAAGCATCTCTGACAGGGCATGTGGTATTCAGCACCCTGCACACCAATACCGCCCCTGAAACAGTAACCCGCCTTCTGGATATGGAACTGGACCCATTCAATTTTGCTGATTCCTTGTTGGGTGTTCTCGGCCAGAGGCTGGTTAAAACTCTTTGCCCCAAGTGCAAGGAAGCCTACTCACCTTCCAGCAAAGAGATGCAGGAACTTGCCCTTGAGTATGGTCAGGGCTTTGAAGAACAGGTTGGAAAGATTTTTGATAAGGAACCTGTCCTTCATAAAGCCAAGGGCTGCAGGCAATGCATTGGCGGTTATAAGGGACGTATCGGCATTCATGAGCTTATGGTCAATACAGAAGGGATAAAGAAGATGATAAAATACAAAAAGCCCACAGAAGAAATAAGGGATATGGCCCTGTCAGAAGGTATGCTTTCTTTAAAGCAGGATGGTCTGATCAAATTATTGCGGGGGATAACAGATATTACTCAGGTCAGGGCTGCTGCGGGTTCCGGGTAGTTTTGCTGTGTTTTAAGGGGATTGAAAATGAAAAAACCGAGCCTTCTCCCACCTTACTGTCCACCCATATCTTGCCAGAATGCCCGAGAATGATTTTATGCACTATGGCCAGCCCAAGCCCTGTACTTTTTTCGCCTGCAGGAACCTGAACGCTTGTTCGTGAGAAAGGCTTGTATAGCTTGTCTAAATCTTCCCTGGGAATTCCAGGACCTTCATCCTTTACCGAAACAGTAACATGATCATCACTTAAAAAAGCGCTAACATAGACCCTGGTCCCAGGCTGAGAAAATTTTATTGCATTGGATAAAAGATTGTGCATAACCTGTTCAATCTTCATGGCATCAAGCTTTATTTCAGGGAATGCTTCATAGTGATGAAACTGAATCTTTATGCCCTTTTTGTCAGCCAGTACTCTGTTCAGTTCAACGCAGGTCTTTATCAGGTTAAGCAGATCTGTTGGCTGTATGTCCAAATCCAGCTTGCCAGCCTCAATTCTTGCAATATCCAGAAGCTGGTCAAGCAGTGAAAGCATGAAACGGCTGGAAGTGTTAATGACGCTTATAAATTTAAGGTGTTCCGAAGTAAGGTTTGAAGCTGCCTCTTCCAGCAGAAATTCACTTAAATTCTGAATAGCTCCTATGGGATTGCGCAGGTCATGTGCTGCCATGCCCAGAAAGTGATTTTTCAGATCATTCAGCTTGACCAGTTCGGCGTTTTTCTTATGCAATTCCCTGTTGAGATTGCTGAATTCATTATTGAGGCTCATAAGGTTTTTGCGCAGACTTTCCACCTCAACATGATTGAGTTCACCTATGGCGAGTATATTTTCATCGTGTTGGAGAAATTTGAAATAAAAGGTCTGGGGCAGGCCTGACGACGAGGTTACATTCAGCATATGAGCATCATCATTCTGGTCAATCAAGTCACTTAGTGCAATTGAATTGGAGAAATCCACCAGAAAGTCAGTGATATTTTTACCCAGTATATCGTGATTGATAATTTCTCTGGCATATCTGTTGGCTTCAATAATTGTACCCTTTGAATCCATCAGAATCAAAATGACGGAGGCATCCTGGTACAGGTAGCGGCTCAGAGAATGGCTGCAGGTCTTAATGGCTTTGAAGTCAGTCATTTTTCACCAGCATTTTTTCGAGGTCATTAATTGTAGGGACATAACGCACATTTTTGAATTTGCTTCCAATATCCTGCCCACCCCAGCGAAAGGCCTGACCTCCAACTATAACTTTAAGTTCAGGGTAAACCTCTTTGATCTTGCCTATTACATCATGTAAAGACTGCATATTGAAATATATGCTCAGGGATAAGGCCAGCATGTCAGGCTGCTTGTCTTTGACCATTTCCATAAGTTCATTTAACGGAGTATTGGCACCAAGAAAATAGCCATCCCACCCGTTCAGCTCAAATATATCCGCCACCATTTTCCCGCCAATCTGGTGATATTCATTGGCAATGCAGGAGATGACAGCCTTTTTTCCTTTATGATCAGCTGAAAATATTTTGGGGTAGGTCAGAGATAAAAGACCTTCAGTGATGGAGGTAGCCATATGTTCTGTTGCTACAGAAATCTTGTTAGTTTCCCAGAGATGACCCACGTGGTAGAGAGAACTTTGAAAGAGATGAATGTAGAGATCATAAATGGATATATCCTTATCCAGCAGATCCTTGACAAGCTCAAAGCAGTACTGCCTGTCTCCTTTGAGCAGAGCTTGAATATAATCATCGTAAAGTTCTTTATTTATCATGATTTTGTGGTTGTAAGCAGGGTTTACGAGGAAGTGCTGCCTGTCTTAAAACATTGTGAATTAAATCATTACATTATATTTGCAGATAAAAATCAAGCTTTATTAGCAATATTTTTGTATCTGTTTAGCCCTCTGTTCCCTTAAAACAGTACTGTTACATATTTTTTAAATCTTAATTATGCCATCACCTGGCCCGGTTCTGGATAATAAGCCCGGCCATGATCAGCACCAGCCCCACTATGGTGGAAATCCTGATGGTCTCACCCACAAAAAAATAGATAAAGATCAGAGACAGAAAAGGGGAGAGATAGATGAGATTGCTGACCTGGGCCGTGGTTCTGGAAAACCGCAAAGCCATGAGCCAGAAAACAAAAGTAATGCCCATTTCAAAAACACCCACATAAATAGCACCGTACAGGCCTCGGATATCTGTAAAGGCAAAGGTAGTTACAAAGGGCAGAAAAATGGAAATATAAATCAGCCCGGCCAGAAAGTTCAAAAACAGTTTAAGCACAGGGTCAAGGGTGTCTTTGGTGTTGTAAATCCAGTACAGGGCCCAGATAATGGTGCTCCCAAGGGCCAGACCAACTCCGAGAGGGTTGGAAAATTCAAGGCCCAGAATATTGCCTCTGGTGGAAATGATTAGAGTACCTGAATAACTGATAACTATGGCCAGAATCTGGGTTCTGGTAATTTTTTGTTTAAGCAGGGGAATGGACAACAGGGCCAGAGTGATGCCCCATGTATAATTTAAAGGCTGGGCCTCCTGGGCCGGAAGCAGATCGTAAGCCTTGAACAGAACAAGATAATACAGAAAAGGGTTGAGAAAACCCAGCATAAGGGAAGATTTTATATTGTCCCTGGATATCAGCTTCCAGAATCCTGGTCCGAAAAAGTAGATGCACAGCATGCCCAGCACCAGTGTTGAAGTCAGGCAGGAGTAGAACAGGAGCTGAATATGATCCAGATAGCGCAGGGAAATCTTAAAGGCCGAGGCTACTGTGGACCAGATGCCCACAGTGAGCAGGGCGTACATGTATGCTTTTTTCTGGTCGGGCATTTTTGATAAAACTTGAAACTCCCTTGTTTTTTACTTGAAAATATAAGCGTCTGGATTTATCTAAACCGTTTGTCTTTATTATTCAATAATTTTTATCCTGGCACAACAATGAATAATCTCCTTTCCCTCATTGGCAGCACCCCTCTGGTAGAAATCAGAAATATTTCCGTCAATCCCAGGGTCAGCATCATGGCCAAGTTAGAAATGAAGAATCCTGGAGGATCGGTTAAGGACCGGGTTGCTCTGGCCATGATTGAGCGCGCTGAGAAGTCCGGTGAGCTAACTAAGGGTAAAACCGTCATTGAAGCCACTTCCGGCAATACCGGAATTGGACTGGCCATGGTCTGTGCTGTCAAGGGATATCCCATAAAGCTGATCATGTCTGCAGCAGCTTCAGAGGAAAGAAAGAAAATAATGCGGGCTTATGGTGCTGAGATTGTTCTCACTCCCGGTCATTTGAGCACAGACGGGGCCATTGAAGAGGCATACCGTATGGCCAGGGAAGAACCGGATAAGTACGTGCTCATGGATCAGTTCAACAATCCAGCCAGCATTGAAGCCCACTATCAGACAACCGGCCCGGAGATCTGGGAGCAAACTGAAGGTCAGGTGACTCACATTACTGCCTGTCTGGGAACTACCGGAACCATAATGGGCATTACCCGCAGGATGCGCGAGTTAGCCCCTCATGTGCGCTGCATTGGAATTGAGCCTTATCCGGGGCACAAGATTCAGGGCCTGAAAAACATGCAGGAATCTTACCCTCCAGGCATTTATGATAAAAAATTTTTAGATGTAGTGGCTAACGTAAATGATGAAGATGCCTTTGCCATGTGTCGGGAACTGGCCCGCAAGGAAGGGCTTTTTGTGGGCATGAGTTCCGGAGCGGCCATGGCAGGGAGCCTCAAGCTTGCACGGGAAATGGAATCCGGCCTCATAGTGACTATTTTTCCTGACAGCGGGGAAAGATATCTGAGCACTCCTCTTTTCAAAATGCCTGAACAGGACGGAATCAAGTTTTTTGATCTAAAGACCAGAAAAAAGGTGTCCTTTCAGGCAGCATCAGGCAGGCCTGTACTGTTCACCATCGGCCCCAGGACCAGCTTTACAGATGACCCTGACTTCTGGAGAAGGGCGGTCTTTCTGGACACAGCCTGCAGATATCTGATTCATAAGGGGCTCAAACCTGTGCCTTTGGCTGCAGTGGCTGATTTTGACGATACAACCCTGGAAGCGGTCAGGGCAGGGCAGTCAACACTCAAAGACTTCAAGCATACTGTTATTTCTGAGCTTGAGGCTATTTCCAGGGATATTAACCTTTGTTCCGGTTTTCAGTTTGTTCCGGCTTCAGACAAGCTTGAACAGGGCCAGGAACTCTGCTCAAAGCTGCTTTCCAGAGGCCTGGCCTATGAAAAGCTCAGATCTGTGTATTTTGATGTTGGCCGGGACCAGGAATACGGCAAGTTAGCCGGGATTGATCCTGCAACAATTATTTCCGGCAAGACCGTTGATCTTGAGGATTATGTCAAGGACAGTCCCAGGGATTTTACCCTGTACAAGAGAGCCAGTCTTAAGGATCTCAAGGAGGACAATGTTCTGAAAACCAGATGGGGCAATGTCCGGCCTTCGTGGTATCTTCAGATGGCTGCTTCCCTTGATCATGACCGGCTGGACCTTGTACTGGCAGGCGAAACTCATTTTTTCCCCCATTTAGACAACCTGAGAAGTATCTGGAAAGGGGCCAGGGCATTGATTCCGCAATGCTGGGCTGTAGCTCAGAGCGTGCGCGGCGAAGCTGATGGCCTTGACCTGCCTGGAATTAAAACCATGGCTGCTGAAGCTGGTTATTCTGCCTTGCGTGTCTGGCTGCTTTCAGGATCTTATCATAAAACCCTTTCCTATTCAGAAAAAAATCTGGCCATGTGGGTTAAAAACTGGCATAGGATTCAGGATTTATGCGCTACACTTATTGTGGAAAAATTTCCGACCACTGATATTTCTAAGGATAATGTAAACGCATTGTGCAAAGAACTGGAACAGAATCTTTTCAAATCTGTTGAAGACGACCTGTCTGTTTATAAGTTCTGGCCTGATCTTTTTTCTTTTTGCAAAAAAGTACGCAACCTTGTTGAAGAAGGTAAAATTGGTAAGGATCAGGCCAGTGAAAGTCTGACAGTCCTGAAAAAAATGGACTCCATTCTGGGCATTCTGGATTGGAATAATATGCCCTTGGCAGAGGCTGAATACCCTCGAGAGCTTAAAGATTTGCTTGTACAGAGAAACAAGGCCAGAGACGAGAAAGACTACGCTTCAGCTGACAAACTCAGACAAACCATGATCAAAATGGGGTACAGGATAGAAGATACCCATGGCGGGATAAGGGTTTATAAGATTTTAAACTTTTCTCTTCATACTTACAGGAGTTTTTGAAAATGGCGGAGAAATTCTGGATAGCTTTTGGAGATGTGCATGAGAATTTGCGCAATATCCACAAAGTTAAAGATATCAGAGAAGCAGCGGGCGTTCTTGTATCCGGAGATTTGACCAATGTGGGCAACAGGTCCAGAGCCGGTTCCATTATTGATGAAATCAAGGCCTTTAATTCTAATGTGTATGCCCAAATCGGCAACATGGATACTAAGGAAGTGGAAAAGTATCTGAACGAGACAGGAGCCAACATCCATAAAAAGCTGGTTGCTCTGTCAGAAGACGTACATGTGCTGGGGCTTGGATATTCAACTCCCACCCCTTTTTCCACACCTTCTGAAGTCAGTGAGGAACAGGTCAAGTCCTGGTTAGACAGTATTCTTAAGCAGGCCATGGAAGTCAGGCATTTGATTTTCATTACTCACACCCCCCCACAAAACACAAAAGCGGATCGTCTTGGTGCCGGGGCCAATGTGGGCAGTCCGGCAGTCCGGGCGTTTATTGAAAAGGTTCAGCCCGAGGTCTGTGTGACCGGGCATATTCATGAAGCCAGGTCTGTTGATCATGTGGGCAGGACCATTGTTATCAATCCGGGAACTTTTGGATCAGGCGGATATGTGCGCATAACCTTTGACGGCACAAAGCTGGATGCTGAGCTGCGAGCAGTATAAATGATTATTCATTCATGGAATGTAAACGGGTTTCGTGCGGTAGTGGGCAAAGGCTTCTGGGACTGGTTTCAGCAGGCTGACTCTGATGTGGTCTGCCTGCAGGAAATTAAAGCCCTTCCAGAGCAGATTGCTGAAAAAGACAGAACTATATCCGGATATGATGCCTTCTGGAATCCTGCAACAGTAAAAAAAGGATATTCCGGTGTGGCCTCATTCTACAGAGTTGCACCCCTTTCTGTCTCCAAAAGCCTGCCTGATGAGCGTTATCATGGCGAGGGCAGGGTAATTCTAATGGAGTATGAAAAGTTTTATCTCTTCAATATTTACTTTCCCAATGGCCAGATGAGTGATGAGCGCCTGCAGTTCAAGCTTGATTTTTATGACTGCTTTCTGGACTACGCTCAGGAGCTTAGAAAAAACAAGCCCATTGTAGTCTGCGGAGATCTCAACACCGCTCACAAGGAGATTGACCTGAAAAACCCCAAGGCCAATGAAGACAGGTCTGGTTTTCTGCCCATAGAAAGGCAGTGGGTGGATAAGTTTGTGGAGCACGGATTTATTGATACCTTTCGAATGTTTAATCAGGAACCTGATCAGTATACCTGGTGGACATACAGGTTTGGGGCAAGGTCAAGGAATGCGGGCTGGCGTATCGACTATTTTTTTGTGTCTGAGGAGTTAAGGAATAATGTGGTCAGGTCATGGATAGAGCCCCAGGTCATGGGCTCAGACCATTGTCCCATTGGCTTGGAACTTAAAGTATAAAGCCATTGTATCTATTCACCACATTTGCTATAAGACTATTAATATACCCTGGATTCCGGCTTTCGCCGGAATGACGAAAATGGGCAACTAGTTGCTCTAACCGTCACCCCGGTCCCGGATCGAGTCCGGGATGACGGATCCGGGGTCCAGGTCTTCTTATTCGATCTTGCTGAACCGTTACAAGGCATTGATCTTTTTTTTTCAATATAACAGGAGGAAGTATGCGTATTGACAGTACAGTGTATGTGCCCGCCGTATCAAGGCAGGCCGCTTATCTGGACTGGCTGCAGATGCTGACAGGTATATGCCTGATATCATTCATGTATCTGCATGCCCTTTTTGTGGCCAGTATTATCTTTGGAACCGGGGTTTTTAATGCTCTGGCCAATTTCTTTGAGGATTACTATCTGGCCCAGGTGGGCGGTCCATTGATTGCTCTGATCTTTCTGACCCACTTTGCTCTGGCTGCCAGAAAGATTCCTTTCCGGGCCGAGCAGCAGAAAAAAGTCTGGTTTCAAAGCAAAATGCTGGCCCATCGTGATACCTGGCTATGGATGGTGCAGGTGCTTTCAGCCATGATTATTCTTATCATGGGAGCTATCCATATGTGGGTGGTTCTGACTGACCTGCCTATTACTGCTGATAAAAGTGCCGCAAGAATTCAAAGCGGATTCTGGCTGACGTTTTACCTCATTCTGCTGCCCATGGTGGAACTGCATGTGGGTATCGGGTGGTATCGTCTTGGCGTAAAATGGGGCTTTATCAAGAGTGAGGCCAGAAAAAAGGTAAAGAAATTTGAATATTATTTTACCGGCTTTTTCATTCTTCTCGGTCTGGTGACTCTAATTCGTTTTCTGTTTGTAAAAATATAAATCTGGAGCGCATTCATGCAGATAATTTATACTGATTTTCTATCCATAGGCTCTGGACTGGCAGGGGAAAGGGTGGCCATTGAAGCGGCCCAGGCCGGTTTTGAAGCCATTTGTTTAAGTCTTGTTCCTCCAAGGCGTTCTCATTCATCTGCTGCCCAGGGCGGCATGCAGGCATCCCTTGGCAACTGCATCAAGGGCGAAGGGGACTGTCCTGATGTTCACTTTCTGGATACTGTTAAGGGTTCAGACTGGGGATGCGATCAGGAAGTAGCCAGAATGTTTGTGGATACCGCACCCCTGGCCATCCGGCAGATGGCTTACTGGGGCGTGCCCTGGAACAGGGTCGTGGCTGGAAAGTCCTTTTATTTCAAGGGCGGCGAAAAGCTGGAAAAGGAAGAGAAAAAAGAATGTGAAGGTCTGATTACAGCCAGGGATTTCGGCGGAACCGCCAAGTGGAGGGCCTGCTATTGTTCTGACGGTGCTGGCCATGCCATGCTCTATACACTGGACAATGTGGCCATTCAGAGCGGAGTCAAGGCCCATGACCGGGTTGAGGCCTTGAGTCTTATCCATGACGGTGAGAGATGTATGGGTGCTGTTGTTCGCTGCCTGAAAACAGGGGAACTCAGGGCCTATCTGGCCAAGGCCACCCTGATTGCAACCGGCGGATTTGGCCGTATCTACAGGGCTTCCACCAATGCCATTATCAATGAAGGCGGGGGGCTGATTATTGCCTTAGATACCGGCGTTGTACCCCTTGGCAATATGGAAGCTGTGCAGTTTCACCCAACCGGCATAGTGCCTACAGATATTCTGGTTACTGAGGGCTGCCGGGGAGACGGCGGAACTCTGCTTGATGTCAATCAGGAAAGATTCATGCACGTTTACGAACCGGAAAAGGCCGAGCTTGCCTCCAGAGATGTTGTTTCCAGACGCATGACTGAGCATATCCGCAAGGGGCTCGGTGTAAAAAGCCCTTATGGCGAGCATTTATGGTTAGATATCAGGCATCTCGGTGAAAAACACATTACCACCAAGCTGCGTGAAGTATATGAAATATGCAAAAATTTTCTGGGAATTGATCCCATCACTCAGCTTATACCTGTTCGTCCCACCCAGCACTACAGTATGGGCGGTGTAAGAACTAATAAAGACGGCGCTGCATATGGACTGCAAGGGCTTTTTTCTGCTGGTGAAGCCTGCTGCTGGGATATGCACGGGTTCAACCGTCTGGGCGGCAATTCCCTGGCTGAGACTGTTGTGGCCGGAATGATAGTAGGAGGTAAGGTGGTTGAGTTTCTTAAAGGTTATGAAACCAGTTTTGACACCTCAGCAATCAGCTCTGCAGTGAAGAAACAGCAGGAAAAAATAGACAATCTTATCTCCGGGGACGGCACTGAACAGGTCTATGCTGTCCGGGATGCCATGCAGGATGTGCTTATGGACTATGTGGGCATCTTCCGCAATGAAAAAGATTTGACCCTGGCTGTGGACAAGCTCAAAGAGATCCACGAACGGGCCAATAATATCAAGCTGCAGTCCAATGGCCTGGGTGCCAATCCTGAAATGGCCCTGGCTCTGCGTTTGCCCGGAATGGTCAGGCTGGCCCTTTGTGTTGCATACGGCGCTTTAGAGCGTAAAGAAAGCAGGGGATCACATGCCAGAGAAGATTATCCTGAAAGAAATGACCGGGACTGGCTGGTAAGAACCCTGGCCTACTGGAAAGAAGGCAGTGAACTGCCCGAGCTTAAGTATGAGCCGGCAACACAGGTTGTGGAGCTCCCTCCGGGAGACCGCGGATATGGCGGAGGAAAGATCATCAGCGCTGAAACCAGAGAGGCATAATCATGGCAAGAAAACTGACATTCAGTATATTCAGATATAACCCGGCTGACCCTGACTCCAAGCCGGAAATGAAGAAGTATTATCTTACGGAAACCGAAAATCTCAACCTGTTTGTGGCATTGAACAAAATCCGCGAAGAACAGGATCCATCCATTCAGTTTGATTTCTGCTGCAGGGCAGGTATTTGCGGGGCCTGCGCCATGGTCATTAATGGCAGACCAGGACTGGCCTGCCATACCAAGGTCAAAGATCTGCCTGACCAGATTAGCCTGATGCCTCTGCCTGGCTTTAAGCTGGTGGGTGATCTGTCAGTGGATACAGGCACCTGGTTCAGGTCCATGAATCAAAAGATTGAATCCTGGGTGCATACTGATAAGAAGTTTGATCCTGAAGCTGAAGAAGAGCGCATGGACAATGACCTGGCTGAAAAAATATATGAACTGGACAGGTGCATAGAGTGCGGGTGCTGCATTGGAGCCTGCGCCACAGCCCAGATGCGTGAGGATTTCCTGGGAGCTGTGGCATTGAACCGCATATCCAGATTCATCATTGACCCCAGGGACAAACGTCAGGAAAAGGATTATTTTGAAGTGGTGGGCACTGATCAGGGCATATTTGGCTGCATGGGCCTTCTTGGATGTGAAGATGTATGTCCCAAGGATATTCCTCTGCAGGATCAGCTGGCATTTGTCCGCAGAAAAATGGGATTTTACGCTCTGAAAAAAATTATTCCCTGGAAAAATTAGACAGGAAAAAATAGTTTAGCTTTGAATGTGGCATGAGGACTGGCTCTTCAGGGACCCACTTGCCTCAAAAATGAGACGTTTAAAATATAGTTTGATGCTCAAGTGGGGCTCGGAGTGCCTGTCCCCTGCTTTCCTAACACTACAGCGATACTTTGCGTTAATTATTACTTAGGCCACCGGGGACAGGCACTTTTGCCGACCTAAAACCGTTAAAAGGCCATACTATCCGGCGGCAAAAGAGCCAGTCCCCTTACATCTTTAAATAAAGTGTCGCTGTTGTGTTAAAAAGGTCTAAACTATTACGACAGGAAAAAATATGCGAATCATTGAAACAAAAGAGATAATAGAAGTTGTAGCCGCAACCGTTGTTGAGGCCAATATCAAGGCTCCGGACGATGTGCTTGAGACTTTCAACAAGGCTTACGCTGAAGAATCCAGTCCAGCAGGCAAAGAAATCCTTGGCCAGCTTCTGGAAAACGTAAAGCTGGCCGGTGAAACCGGACTGCCTTTATGTCAGGATACAGGTCTGGCTGTATTTTTTGTTGAACTGGGCACGGAATGCAAAGTGCAGGGCGATCTTTATGCAGCCATAAATGAGGGGGTGCGGCAGGGTTATGAAAAGGGATTCCTGCGTAAATCCTGCTGTCATCCACTGACCAGAAAAAACACTGGAGACAATACTCCGGCAATAATTCACTTAGACCTGGTGCCTGGAGATAAACTCAAGTTCAAGTTCATGGCCAAAGGCGGAGGCAGTGAAAACATGTCTCGGGCCACTATGCTTACTCCGGCTCAGGGCTGGGAAGGGATAAAGAAGTTTGTGGTCAACAGGGTGGCTGAAGCCGGTCCCAATCCATGCCCGCCTACAATAGTGGGAGTAGGCATTGGAGGCACTTTTGACCATGCCCCCATTCTGGCCAAAAAAGCCCTTTTCCGGCCTTTGAATCAAAAAAACTCTGATCCGGAAATTGCTGCCATGGAAGATGAACTGTTTGCCGCCATAAATAAGCTGGGCATCGGTCCCATGGGTATGGGCGGAAATACTACAACACTGGGAGTAAAGATAGAAATGGCTCCATGTCATATTGCAAGTCTGCCCCTGGCCGTAAATATCCAGTGTCACAGCGCAAGGGTTAAGGAGGTAATAATCTGATGTCTCAGACTGTAAAACTGACCACACCCCTTAAGGACGAGGATATCCTGAAGCTCAAGACCGGGGACAAGGTTCTGCTTTCAGGAAAGATCTATACAGCAAGAGATGCAGCCCATAAAAGGCTGCTTGCTGATCTTGAGGCTGGAAAAGATTCTCCTTTTGAGCTCAAGGGCTCAGTAATATATTATGTTGGCCCTTCTCCTGCTCCTCCGGGAAGGCCCATTGGCTCAGCCGGTCCAACCACCAGTTACCGCATGGATACCTACGCCCCGACTCTGCATTCCATGGGGGTCAAAGCCAGTATCGGCAAGGGTAAAAGGGGTGATGCGGTCAAAGATGCCCTGAAGGAACATAAAGGGGTCTATTTTGGAGCAACAGGCGGGGCAGGGGCATTGCTTTCCCAGAGAATTGTCTCTGCCAGGGTTCTGGCGTATGAGGACCTGGGGCCGGAAGCCATCCGCGAACTGGAAGTAAAGGATTTTCCCTTGCTGGTGGTCAACGACTCGTTTGGGGGCGAGCTGTACGCCAAACTAAATGTTTAATGGTTATTGACTGAAACAAGAAACCAGAATTATGATATAAAAAAGCCCGCTGGCATGATGCCAGCGGGCTTTTTTGTCTTTTTCGTAACTGTTCTGCACCGCTACATGACTATTAAAATAACCTGGATTCCGGCTTTCGCCGGAGTGACGAAAAAGGGCAACTGTCTGATTTAACCGTCACCCCGGACTTGATCCGTGGTCAATATCTTCATGTTCGTACAGACTGTTAAAAATAATCACTCTGGACAGATTGTCCTGACTGCAGGAAAATATGTTCCATACCTGCCTCTGTCTCTGGTTATTAAGTCCAGGTCGAGTACAGCAGCCTGAGCGCCAATATAAAAATCGGGAAGAGGAGATTTTCTGGAGCCCTTTCTTTTTTTGTATTGCAGGTAAGCTTTGCCAGCCAGGAACAGGGCTTCTCTGGGAATTTCCAGCATTCGGAATCCGCCTTTATTAAGGGCTGATTCCAGCTCCTCAATTTTTTTAAATCCTATTGACACTTCTGAATAAATGACAGAGTTAATATAAAGATTTGTTTGCCCGCCATATCTGGTTAGAGTAGATTCAGACCAGTCAGCCCAGTTAGGGTCATCAAGAAAAATGTCCAGAATGATATTTGAGTCAACAAGAATCCCCTTCATCCATCTGACCTTGTAAGGGACATTATTTCATCAGTTGTCATTTTGACAGTGGCAATACCTCTCAGCTTTGAAAATTTTGGGGTGGGAGTTTTTATTGTCTGCTGCTTGACTAAGAAAACTCGGTCGCCTTCTTCAACAAAATTAACCTCTGATGCAGAGGTTATGCCCAGTTTTTCGCGAATTTGATGGGGAATAGTGACTTGGTCTTCGGTGGTAACCCGCATTGTGCTCCTCCAGCATGGAATTTTTATAATTGTTCAGCATAATTGTCAGCCTCTGTCCAATCTGGTTTTCTTTTATTGCAAACTTCCGGCGTGAGCCCGTAAGCCAAAATCATTAATTTTTCCTGTAGCCGTTACGTGGTGTTTCAGCCATGATTTTGGCTAACCGGCTCAAGGCCGGTCAAACAAGCAACAATGCAAAAAGCCAAACAGTAAAGAGACTTTATCCAGTGAAAAAACTATGCTGAAAAGTTACGATTTTTTTAAGTATAGGTAATGCCAGCAAGATATTCTGTCAATTTCAAGGCTTTGTTATAGAAGCATCAAAGCACTTTTTGTCATTCCAGCGAAACTTATCCTGGGCTGAATCCAGGAATCGAATCAAGGATTCTATAACAAGAATTGCCACGCTCGCCCCAGTTGAATGGCTGCGCCTCAACTGCGTGTATTCAACGAGTTAAAAATACTCGCTCGCAATGACACCTGATCTGTCAGGAAAGTAGTTGCTCAAAACCTGTCACCCACGAGGGAGATTATGCGATCGAAGCAATTTGAATGACAAAACCACAATACTTTAACATTATTATAAACACGCTTCAATTATTTTTAAAGCTAAACTATTAGTAAAATGCAATACTCAATCACAAAGCCTGCAGGATTTTCAGGGCCTTTGAAAAATCCAGGTTGTTCAAGGCGTTGCCGATTTCCTGAACTTCCTGCATATTTTCAGGAGTAGTGAATTCTTTCCTGTTTACTTCAAAGTACTTTCTGGCTCTAAAATTGCTGGACTGCACAAGGGTCTTAAGTTCTTGCAGATATTTTTGAGCCTGTTCATGATCTATTGGCTGGTCTTGATTGACAATTGTCTTTTCCAATTCAACCTTATTACTCTGGACAACAGATCTTGCTGCGTTCACTGCAGGTAAGAGTTCTTTTGTTAAAGTATCAAGCAGACTTTCCAAATTTTCCATCTTATTATCTGCAAGGGCGTTTTCCAGATTTTGGGCAGCTGAAGTAAGTTCTTCAGCTTCCAGAGTAGCAGCCATGCCTTTGAGTGTGTGCACCACGATGCCTGC
Organism: Desulfonatronovibrio magnus; assembly: GCF_000934755.1. Classification (NCBI taxonomy): domain Bacteria; kingdom Pseudomonadati; phylum Thermodesulfobacteriota; class Desulfovibrionia; order Desulfovibrionales; family Desulfonatronovibrionaceae; genus Desulfonatronovibrio; species Desulfonatronovibrio magnus. The sequence goes on along the minus strand of NZ_KN882181.1, from coordinate 58,117 downwards.
TTCTTTGTATTTTTCTGCCTGGAAAAGTTCTTTCATCTGTTCAGAAGTATTTTCATAATCACGGACAAAATTCGCCAGCATCCTGATGAGCAGGTCAGTTTTGTCATTTGTGCGTTTAAGCGCTGATTGAATGTTAAGAGGGGGAACCATGGATGGCAATGAAATCTGGTCTTGACTGCCTGATTTTTGAGTTTGCCATTGACCAGAACACTCCATACTTAGTTGATTATAATCATCCACGCCAAGGTGCTTGAACAGCATACGGTAAAACTTTTGCGGATCAATAGGCTTGGTCAGATGATCATCCATACCCGCTGCCAGGCTTCTTTCCCTGTCTTCAGCCATGGCATGGGAGGTCATGGCAATGATGGGCGTTCTGGATTTGCCTTTTTCATTTTCAAAGCTTCTAATTTTTCTGGTTGCTTCAATGCCATTCATTTCAGGCATCTGAATGTCCATAAGAATAAGGTCAAAATCTTCAGCCAGTGCCAGCTTGACACCTTGTGCTCCGTCAATTGCTTCAGTGACTTGAGCGCCCACATCCTTGATAAATTCTCTGGCCAGTTCACGGTTTGAGGCATTATCTTCAACCAGAAGAACTTTGTTCCTTTTAAGACAATCATTAAACTTAGGCACAGAAACAGAATTTTCCAGTTGGGCATTGTCAGGAGCCGTTTCAAGTTGAACTTGAAAAGTGAAAATGCTCCCTTTGCCTGGAGTTGAATGAACCTCAATGCGGCCTTTCATCATTTCAACCAGCTGCTTAGAGATGGCCAGACCCAGTCCAGTACCTCCGTATTTACGAGTAAAAGATGCATCAGCCTGTGTAAAAGCTTCGAAAAGATGCTCTGTTTTCTCCTGTTCCATGCCTATGCCGGTGTCTGCAACAGAAAACTCAAGAAATACTTGATTTCCAGGCTCTGAATTTTCTTGCTCATTGTTGAGAGCTTTAACAAGAACTCTGACCTCTCCCTGAGCAGTAAATTTTATGGCATTATTGGTCAGATTGAGCAAAATTTGAAGAAGGCGGGTTCGGTCTCCGTAATACTTTTCCGGTATTCCAGCTTCAATATTACGATATAGAGCCAGCCCCTTGTCACGAGCTTTGTGACCTACAATATCAATCAGGCTGTCCATTAACTGATGGATGCTGAACACAGAGTGTTCCAATTCCAGTTTTCCTGCTTCGATTTTGGAAAAATCAAGGATGTCGTTCAGTATTCCCAGCAACGAGCTTGCTGAAGTATCAATTTTATCCAGATAGTTAAGAATGTTTTCATCAGGGTTGGCTCTCCTGGCCAGATGTATCATGCCGGTGATGGCATTCATAGGTGTTCTAATTTCATGGCTCATATTGGCCAGAAACTCACTTTTAGCCATGCTGGCGGCTTCTGCCTGCTGCCTGGCCCAGAGCATCTCTTCTTCAATCTCCACCTTGACAAGGGCATCAGAAAGTATGTTGCCAAGGATGTTGAGCATTTCATGTTCTTCATGAGTGATGTTGCAGGCAGACTTTACCCAGTCAAAGCCAAGGTAACCAATGAGAGCCTCATTCTCGATTAAAGGTGCGCACAGGACTGTCCTGACATCCTGCTCCAGCAAAACCTTTTTATCTGGAATATCAGGGAGCAGCTCTACATCAGGAATAAACATGGTTTCCCGATTATGCACCTTTTCTCCAAGCATGGGTGTGTTGGTCAAGGGAAAATCCTGAAGTACTTCCATAGCAGGTGCTATTCCTGGAGCGCACCATTCATGGGTGTTGGTGAGAAACTTTTCGTCTTTTGAAAACTTGAACAGATAAGCCCGGTCAACACCGAGAAATTCTCCGCAGACAGCCAGCATGAAATCGATTTTTTCATCTATGTTATCACGATTAGAATTTATGAAACTGCTGGAGACTCTGGCTATGACTTTTTGTCGGGCACTTTGATATTTTAAGGATTTTTCCATTTCCTTAAGTTGGGTAATGTCAAAGACTGCCCCAATGAGCCCCATGACTTTGCCTGCATTGTCAAAAAGGGCTGCTTTCTGAAAGATGACGCTCATTTCCTGGCCCTGTGCATTTTTGACCTTTGATTCATACCTTTGGACTGAATCAGGGTTATCAAAAACTTCCAGATCTTTTTGGTGATATTGTCTGGCAAGCTCTGCAGGGCTTATGTCAAAAACGTTTTTGCCGATCAAATCTTCAGAAGATTTTCCGAAGAACTCTTCAAATGCCTTGTTAAAACCAAGGTATCGTCCTGATATATCTTTGTAGAAAACAGGAATAGGTATTGAGTTCAGAAGAGAATTGAGGAAGGCTCTGTTTTCCCGAATGTTCTGTTCAGCTTTTTTACGCTCTGTTATGTTGGTAAATACTGTGGCAAATTGATTTTCAGCAATTTTAAAAGCGTTGATAAAATAGTGCTTTCCCTGGTCAGCATAGTAATATTCAAGGCTGCTGGGTGTACCTGTTAACACTACATTTCCGTAAATATCCATCAATTCTGATTTATCAATGCCTGGCAAGACCTGGGAAGCATGTTTCCCTATGACAGACTCGGACTTTATACCGGTATGCGTTTCAAAAGCTGGATTTGTGTTGAGAAAAATAAAGTCAACAGGCTTGCCATCATTGTTCAGCACAATTTCATGAATGGCTACTCCAGACACAGCATGCTCAAACAGCTTTCTGAACCTGGCTTGACTTTCAGTCAGATCTCTGGCTTTGCGGGCAAACTTACCTTCCAGAATAATGCTTTTTCTGCGCATTATCAGCGCATAAAAAAGGAGCAGAAGAATTAAGCTTGTGCCGACATAAAGAGGAATAACCCATCCAGGCATGACCTCAACTATCTCAGACCTCATCCAGCGCTGGGTCATTCTGCGCATTTCTTCTTCACTTATTTTTGACAGAGCCTGATTAACCTGTTTTAAAAGTTTTTCATCGCCTTTTAAAACACCGGCTTGCAATTGGCGCGTATAAAGAGGAGTCAGAGGACGAAAATAAGCTGGAGAGGCGTGGCGATCAATAAGATAAAGGGCTACTGGATAATCCGCAGCAAAAGCTTCGATTTCGCCCTTTACTGCTGCCATGATCATAAGTTCATTATTCAGATATTTCTCAAACTGAAGAAAAGGATAGTTTTCAGCAAGGTAGCTATGTTCAAAGCTGCCCCGGGTAACGCCTATCCTGGTGTTGTCAAGATCCTGTATTTCCAGAGCAAGGGAGCTTGACTTAACAAAAAGGACAGCATTTAAAGGCAGGATGTCTTTAGAAAAATCAAAAAAAAGGCTTCTTTCTTCTGAATAAAAAAGACCGCCATGAACTTCAGCACGGCCGTCCCTGACCTGTATTATGGTTTCGGGCCAGTCCGTGAGTAAAAAGCGTACAGGCCGATTCATTTTTCTGCCGATTTCTTCCCAAAGATCAATGAGCAGGCCTGCTGGTTCACCCTGGTTGTTAATAAAAGAAAATGGGGGCCAGGCATGGTCATGCGAAACTATAAGGGGTGGCTTGTGGTCCTGAAGTTCCTGGGCAAAGGCCAGGCTTTGCTTGCACTGCCATGAAGAGTTGTTTTCTTTTAATGAAAAAAGAAGAACAAAGGGTGTGAGCAGAAAAAAAATAGTCAGTCTTATAGTCAGATTATGCCCCTGTAATGATGAAGTGTTTACAGCGGGGTAAAGTAAGTCCCCGCTGTAGAATTGCTGGAAAGGTAAGGTTTAAAACTTAATTTTCTCAGGTGGTCTTCTTTCTGGAACATATTCATGGGGAATTTTGTCCTGATTCCAGTCATCTGAAACATAAAGCCCGCAATAACAGCTCCCAAATTCCCGGACATCTTCTTCCCGATACTCACAGGGGCAGATAATATCCTTGTCATCCTTCTGGCTGCCTGAAGCAAGCCGGCATGGGCAGGCCATGTAACCGAGACGTTCTTTATTCTCCAGAAGACTGTGCATCAGTTCCATGACAAATTCCTGGTCCCGGTTAAAAAAATAACCTTTAGGTTCCTGAATTTTTTTAAGGGTTTCGTATAATTTTTCTGGAGTCATTTCTGGCATGCCTCAAGGATTTCATCTTCTTTAAGGCCTACAATGACCTTTTCACCATCACCTATAACAATAGTAGGAAATGAAATTTTGGGGTTATGCTTTTTCACTTCGCTCACAGCTTTTTCTTTTTCATCTCCGCTTAGTTTGTCTACATAAACAAAGTCATAGTCAATTTCTTTTTCATCCAGAAATTTCCGGGTTCTTTTGCAGTGTATGCAGGTGCTTAAGGCATAAAGAAAGATATTTTTAGCCATTATCATCTCCTTAGTTAAAATTATTGAGGATTGTCTCTCAGCCAGAAAAGAGTGTCAAATTTTAGCTCAATCTGACTTTTGAGAGCATTTTCTTCAGACCTGTCCATATCATGGATTCTCATGTAAACATGACGGAATCCCTGGTCTGCCTGATCGTGTGAGGTTAGTATGCTGATAACTCTGGCATTGTGAGATCTTAAAACATCAAGTAGCGGTTTAAGAGTTCCAGGTTGACTGGACAGCTTGATTCCAATTTTCAGGCCACCCTGATAAGCGCCTGTTATGTTGACCAATGCCTTGAATATGTCGGTTTCGGTTATAATGCCTACTACCTCACCTTTTTCATCAACTACAGGCAGCCCCTCAACCTTTTTTTCCAGCATTCTTATAGCTGCTTTTTCCAGGCTGTCTCCGACGTTGATGGTGAAAGGACTGGGAGTCATTATATCTTTGATCTTTATTTCTGAAAGCAGGTAATACAGTTCATGGACATCAAGGGTTGTGGCTTTGGAGGGTGAAGCATCCTTGATGTCTCTATCGGTGACAATGCCCACGAGCTTGCCGCTGTCATCAACAACGGGCAGTCGCCTGAAATTATTATCCTTGAATATTTTGGAGGCTTTGAGCATTGATGTATCTTTGGTCACAGTGGTTACTTCCGAACTCATCCAGTCTTTTATCAACATGATTGTTATCCTCCGTTCAATAAAGATTTTTACCCGGATATCACCAGGCTGTTATTTTGTCTAATTGCCATATGTACCCATCCTCATATTACGCTCAGCACACTACTAAACCAGGAAAAAAAAAGCAAATCAATTATATCAAAGCATCTGATCACTGGAGAATTACAAGTTATGACTTAATTGTTACTATTTGAACAAAAAAGCCTCATGGTTTCAAACAATTATTTGTGTATCTTGAGAGTTAAAAGTTATCAGTTAAGAGTTATTAGTTGAAGAAAAAAACATTATGATTTCAAATGGTTAGGCTATAAAAACGTCTGGATATCTAAAGCTTGTTAAATTGCAATAAATACAAGGGGTTGCACAAGAACTTTTGACTGTCCAGTTGTGTATAAAAAAATAAACCTAAGGTGTTACGCGAGAACTTTGACTGTTAGGTTATTCAGGTCTGATAGTTATAACAGGTACTTGTGCTGACTTGACCACTCTCTCAGCAACCGAACCCAGAAGCATTCTGCTGAAGCCTGTCCGTCCATGGGTTCCCATTACTATTAAGTCAATATTTTCTATGCGGGCAAAATCTAAAATTATTTCTGATGAGTAGCCTGCCAGAACATTACCAGTGACATCCAAAAAATCAAAGTTGTCCTTAATAAATGATTCCATACGAATTTCAGCATCTACAAAAGCTTCATTGACATAAGTTTGAAAGTCAGTTGGCGGGATGCGAAAATAAGAATACTGATCAATGGTGGGAGCAACATAGAGAACATGGACCTTAGCATTGAGTGCAACGGCAATTTCCTGGGCATAAGAAGCGATTTTAGAGCTTATTTCTGAGAAATCAATAGCGCATAGGATTGTTTTAATTTCTGTCATAGTTATTATCTCCGTTAATAATTGGTAAAAGGCTGTTTTCTAAATTTTTGTAACAGTTTTGTCTTTTTCTGTGGAATGTAGAATACAGGTGCCCCAGCCCTTGTTTTTATGTTGTAGTATAGAGATGACTTAATAACACTACAGCAACATATTTTAAGCTTAAAAGAGACTGGAATCGTATATGTAATAAATTCAGAGCATTACGGTTTTATCATATAGATTACTTCGGTCGCTTAGGCTCCCTCGTGGGTGACTGGTTTTCAGCAACTACATCCCTGACAACTCAGGTGTCATTGCGAGCGAGTCTTTTGACCCCGTTGAATACACGCAGTGTAGGCGCAGCCATTCAACTGGGGCGAGCGCGGCAATCCTTGTTGCGAGCGAAGCGAAGCAATCTCGTGTTGAGGCTATTACCTCTTTTTTTGTGGCTTAAGCCACATTTCAAAGAAGCGGCTGGAGCCGCAAGAACAAGACGTTCCCAGGCTGGAGCCTGGGAACGAGGGGTATAAGTTACTCACAGGTTCGATCCTGGTCCGCCCGGGTGAGGAGCTTAAAAAAGACAGGCTCTTTTGCTGCAGAATAGTCCCGCTGTATTGCGGTTTAAAATCGGAAAAAGAGTCTGTCCCCGTGCCGGATGCAAGTGGATAAAATGTTACAAATTTTTTAAAAATCATTATAGGTCAAGGCATTCCAACAGGCAAGAGAAAATAGTTTCGTCAGCTTCTCTTAAAAATTTTCCTCATGCTTCTGTACAACGGATTGAAAAGCTGATATCAGGACATTCAGGTTAACTGTTCACAATGGCAGAATCATTCAACCCTGCTTGAAGAAAAAGATTGTTATAAACTCCCCATCCGGTGTTTTTTACTTCTTATTTTTGAGGCAAGTGGGGCCGGGAATAACCAGGGTCCATGATAGCATATGATCTTATAACAAAAGGAGGAAATCAGATGGCAATGGTGTGTTGTTTTAATAAAACTGTTTTTCTGTTGGTCCTGTTTTTTTGTCTGACCGGGTTTAACTCAGCCAGTGCAGAGAAAAATCTGGATTTAGCGAAATATTATGCTATGATTAATGAAGACGGTTCTGCCATTAATGATGAATGGTGGATCATTAGTAATATTTTTGGGCGAGATAATGAACAGACCAATGGTCAGCAAAATATAGAATTGTGGCATGATGTTCGTCAGGTAGTCATTATTCGCGAAATTGATTCTGAGAACAACACTGTGGCTATCATAGAGGGAAGTTTTGAGGCTGATGGAGAGCTTACCCTGATTGGTGCTCACCTGTGGGAGATTCAAGATAGCCATATTGTATTGCATGCAAAGTATTTGACTCAAAATGAGATGCTTTTAAGAATAAAACCAGCTCCACGTTTCCCTCGTTTTTTCAATCCGGGAGAGGGCTTTTCATGGAATTCGGATCTGTATTTTCCAGATTACAACCTGCAATTGAAGGAAAATCAAAGCTTTTCTTACCATGGAAAGACAATGACCTTACCTTCCAACGCTGTGCCGGGAGACAACAGCCTTGAGGGTGTTGCCCTTGTAACATTGAATGAAACTACAAAAATATATGTAAATAATGAAAACACCCAGTATAGTAATATAACAGGTCAGGCTGGCTTTGCGCCAGGAAAGGGTATGGTCTGGTCTATTGGTTATATGAACGGGAGGCAGCAATTGGAGTCAGAGCTGATAGATCTTGTCAGGACCTTTAGCATTGACGAAGTCGTGGACTGGGGCAGGGGAGATTATCCTGATATCTTGCAAAATCAGGATATTGAAATGATTGTGGATGCTCTCTCAGCAATACCGCTGGCTACCAGTTTTGATGATGTCTCTAAGACAGGAACTGGCACAGGACTGAACCTGCACCAGAAAGCTGACATTATATTCAACTGGATTGAATCGCAGCTCCCTGATCTTTTTTCTCCTGTTCCGCAGCCAACTGTTGTTGATGAAGGGCTGATCTGGCGGTCGTACAATTATACTGACACTGCTCTTGGCATTATCCAAAACAGCCTTTATTATCTGGATGGCAGTGGTGAACTGCACGATCTCGGAGATGTGGATGCCTGGCTTAATCAGGCTATGCCCCAGGAATAGACAATTTGTTACAGTTTACTATATGGTAATTATACTACCTGTTTGTCTCTGTTGGCACGCCGGAAATGTTGACGAAAAAATTACCATGGTTTTAATAACTCTAATTATATGGAGGTTGCAATGAAAGCGTTTGTTGTTCACAGTATCGGTAAAGTTGGAATAATGGAGAAACCAGTTCCTGAACCAGGGCCAAATGATGTAATTGTAAAGACAACCAACGCCTTGATTTGTACATCTGATGTACATACCGTTGCCGGTGCTATTGGCGAGAAAAGCGACCTGACTCTTGGGCACGAAGGTGCAGGTACTGTTTATAAGATTGGCAGTGCGGTTAAAGGGTTCAAGGAGGGCGAGAGAGTTCTGGTTAATGCCATAACTCCCTGTTTCAAGTGTCACAACTGCCAGCGCGGCTATACTTCACAATGCGGACAGGCCCTGGGTGGATGGAAGTTTGCCAATATTAAGGATGGCTGTTTTGCTGAGTACTTTCATGTTAATGATGCTGAATCCAACTTAGTAAAGATTCCAGACTCAGTTTCTGATGAAGCTGCTCTATATACAACAGATATGATGTCCACCGGATTCATGGGGGCTGAGAATGGAAATATTCCTCTTGGAGGGATTGTAGCTGTTTTTGGTCAGGGACCGGTTGGTCTTATGTCAACAGCAGGAGCACGCCTGTTGGGTGCTGGTTTGGTCATAGCAGTGGAAAACATTCCTGCCAGACAGGAACTCGCTAAATTCTACGGTGCTGACGTTATTGTTGATTTTACCAAGGTTGATGCAGTGGAAGAAATTATGAAGCTGACTGATGGGCAGGGGGTAGATGCTGCCATTGAGGCACTGGGAGCTCAGATCACATTTGAGAACTGCATTAAAGTCACCAAGCCTGGAGGTACCATATCCAATATTGGCTACCATGGAGAGGGAGATTACATAAAAATACCGAGAGCTGAATGGGGTGTGGGCATGTCGGATAAGACTATTCGGACTGGACTTTGCCCTGGAGGCAGCGAAAGAATGTCCAGACTTCTGCGGCTTATTGAAAACGGACGTATTGATCCCACCAAGCTGACCACTCATCGTTTCAGCTTTGATGAGATTGAAAAAGGATTTCACATGATGGCCAATAAAGAGGACGGAGTTATCAAACCCCTGGTAACATTCAGCTGAGGCCAACAAGCATTAATGACGTAAAAATGAAAAAAATGGCAATAAGTAATTGTTGTCAACATTTTTCATGCTAAATACTAATGTGGGCTGTGCCCACAACCCAATTTAAACAAGGATCGTTAAGTTGGGGCGATAACCGTATTTTTCAGGCTGAAGGCTGAGGGCTGAAGGCTGAAGAATAAGGTTCCTGGGCATTATTGCTCTTTCAAGGTTAAAAAACTTTCTTGTTTTTTTCTACAGGATTGAAACGGTAAGTTACTAAAAAGGATGTCGGCACCTGCTGAAAGTCAAAAAGTACTATAGCAGGTGCTGTATCCTTCCTTATCTGATCCGAATCCGGCATCTACCCGCATTCCCAAAAAAGCAATCTTAACAGCCCGTTCTTCGCTGTTGAATTATTTAAAACTTTGCTTCTTTCGTATCTTCTTGCAGTTTAGTAGTGGATGCTACTTCAGATTCTTTTTGTTCTGTTCAGGGTCGTCTTCGCACTGCTGCCCACGGCAGCTGCTGTTGGTGTTAACTCCTCAACCTTGAATTTTGAGTTTGCGCAAAACAAACCTGCCAATTAAAATCCATAAAACAGCAAATAAAATAAGCCACACTATTGTGTTCATAAAAATCCTTGCTTTGCCCTTTGCGGGCTTTTGGAGGGTTATTGATCTGAAGGTTCACAGGTTCTGGCTCTTCGTTGCTGGTTCAGGAAACAAAGACCCTAAAGATCTACCTAAATCCCCATTATATTATATCCCGAGTCAACATAGAGCACCTCACCAGTTGTTCCTGATGACAGATCAGAGGCAAGATAAAGTGCAGCCTTGCCTACATCTTCCTGATCTATGTTACGTTTTAATGGAGCCTTTTGCTCAATGGTGCTTAGAATGGTTTTAAAACCTGTTATGCCCGAAGAAGCCAGTGTTTTTAAAGGACCGGCACTCAAAGCATTTACACGTATTCCCTTAGGTCCAAGATCAACAGCAAGATAACGTACTGATGCTTCAAGGGCTGCTTTGGCAACACCCATAACATTATAGTTGGTTATGGCCTTTTGAGCACCATAATAACTCATGGTCATCACAGATGCGTCTTTAGAAAAAAGTGGTTCAAAAGCCTGACAAAGGGCGGTAAGAGAATAAGCGGAAACATCTAAGGCCAGCTTGAATCCTTCTCTTGATGTTTCGATAAAACGCCCCTGCAAGTCATCTCGATTGGCAAACGCTACTGAGTGAACAAGAATATCTACCTGGCCCCATTTTTCATTTACAAGCTCTGCAGCTGCCTTGATTTGATCATCAATGGTAACATCACAATCAAAGATAAAATCTCCACCCAGTTCCTGGCTAATAGGTTCAACCCTTTTTTTCAGGGCATCACCAACATAACTGAAAGCCAGAGACGCACCGTTTTTTTTGAAAATATCTGCTACAGCATAAGCAATGCTTTTATTGTTTGCCACTCCAAATATCAAAGCTTTCTTATCTTTAAGAAGCATCAGGTCCTCCATTAGGGGTTGAAAGTAAGCCTTCACAATGATTGGTCACACTTCCCGGCAGGGGGAGGTATGATATCAGCTTGTCTGTGAGTATTATTCCGGGTTATCAGAAAGTTTGGATTAACGAAAATCTTCCTCAAATCTTTAAACTATCTCTTTTCCAGTCAGCAGTTTGTAAGCCAGCAAATATTTGCGGGATGTTTCCTGAACAATTTCCTCAGGAAGTTCTGGTGGTGGGGCTTTTTTATTCCAGCCGGTCTTCTCCAGCCAGTCCCTGAGATATTGTTTGTCAAAACTGGGCTGCCCCTTGCCAGGTTCATACTGGTCAGCGGGCCAGAAACGGGAAGAATCCGGTGTCAACACTTCATCAATGAGTACAATTCTATCATCAATTTGACCGAACTCAAACTTGGTATCAGCTACCAGAATTCCTTTTTCAGCAGCAAAATCCCTGCCTTTCTTATAGATTGCCAGAGAAAGCTCCTCAACCTTGCTTACGAGATCCTTTCCTTCACGCTCCCTGGCCTGGTCAACACTGATGTTTTCGTCATGTTCACCAGTGTCAGCCTTTGTGGAAGGTGTAAACAGAGGGTGTTCCAGTTTTTGAGACTCCACAAGATTGTCAGGTAACTGATATCCGCATACCTGTCCTGTTTTTTTGTAATCCTTCCAGCCTGAACCGGTAATATATCCCCGAACGATACATTCAATGGCAAGTGGTCTGGCCTTTTTAACAAGAACAGAGCGGTCCTGCAGATCTTCTTTATAATGTCCAAGATTTGAGGGAAAATCATCAACCTCAGCAGAGATTAAGTGGTTTTCAGCAATGTCTTGAAACATGTCCATCCAGAAAAGAGTGATCTGGTTCAGGACAACTCCCTTGCAGGGTATGGGCTGATTCATAACTACATCAAAAGCGCTCATACGGTCTGTTGTGATTATGAGCAGGGTATTGCTGTCAATTTCATAAATATCCCGCACTTTTCCCCGGGAAAGCAGATTGTATTCTTTAATATCAGTTTTTGATACTGTTTTCATATTATTGATTTCTGTAAAAGGAAGATACTAACGCGGGCTGAACCCGCAACCCCAAAAAAGAGATCTTAACCCCAAAATAGCTGTGACAAACTGCTCATATTTTAAACTTTCAAAACGCGTCATGCTACCATCTTACAAGTAACTATAATCGTTTTGATAATAAAATCAGACGGTTACAATTATCATATTTTTACGATTTTTACGATTTTTACTTTGATTGATGCACATTTGCCAGAAAAGTTCCGTCAAAGATGAGAGCTTTACGCCTGGCACAGCTTCCTGCCCGGAGGCTTATAGCCCGGAGGGGGACTGTCCCTCGCTGTGTAAATTTTCCATTGAAGCAAATTACTTCCAGGAACCAAAGGAGTATCCTTCTTTTTTATAGCACCTCGCGGGGACTGTCCCAATTTCCAAATATGGGACTGTTCTTCAATGTGGAGGCGGCTTCCAGCCGCCTGGAATTAAATAGCCTGCAGGATGCAGGCTCCACTTTAAAGACAGTTACTCACAAGTTCGGTCCCGGGCCGCCCGGGTGAGGAGCTTCTAACTTTAGCCTTCAGCCTGAAAACTCCAGCCTGAAAGCTCCAGTTCATCCAACTTAACGACCTTTGTTTCAGCCTCATTGCTGGCAAAACGGGCATTAGTAACTGTCTAAGCGCTGTTCAACGCTTCTGGCATGAGCCTCTAGGCCTTCTAATCTGGCCAGGCGTGCGATTTTGGCCCCGTGTTTTTCAATGTATTTTTGATTTGAAGAAAGTATACTGATATTCTTCTGAAAATCCTGGACAGACAAAGCCTGGGAGAATCTTGCAGTGGTCAAGGTAGGAAGAACATGATTGGGGCCAGCAAAGTAATCGCCCACCGGTTCAGGAGTGTTATTGCCCATAAAAACTGCTCCTGCACTGCGAATCATGTGCAGACATGACCATGGATCTTCAACGCAAATCTCGAGATGCTCAGGGGCTATGGAATTGCAAAGCTCAAATCCTTTTTTCAGGTCTGGAACCAGAAAAGAAGCCCCCCAGTCATGTAAAGCCTTTTTGGCCACATCACTTCTCGGAAGCATGTCAGTCTGTTTCTTGAGTTCCTGTCTGGTCTGGTCAATCAGTTCCTGATCTGTGCAGATCAAATAAGTTCCTGCCAGAGGATCATGTTCAGCCTGCGATAAAATATCTGCAGCAATATATTCAGGCCGCCCTGTATGGTCTGCCAGGACAGCAACTTCACTGGGTCCGGCAATCATATCTATCCCCACCTGGCCGACCAGCATTTTTTTGGCCATTGTTACGAAGATATTCCCTGGACCGGCAATCATATCCACGTGGGCAATGGTTTCAGTACCATAGGCCAGTGCAGCAATAGCCCAGGCTGAACCACATTGATAAACCTCGTCAATACCGAGGATATCCGCAGTAGCCAGAATATATGGGCTTATAGTCTTATCACTTCTTGGAGGAGAAACAACGCAGATAGAATCCACACCGGCCACAATGGCTGGAATGGCATTCATGAGCAAGCTTGAAATAAGCGGTGTTTCGCCTCCCTGGCCGCCGGGAACGTAAAGACCAGCTCTGTAAACCGGAGATACCATTTGTCCCATGATAGCGCCTTCCTGGTCAGGAACAAACCAGGAGTTGAGTTTTTGACGCTCATGAAAAGATCTGATCCGGTCAGCAGCTTCATGGATGATATCCAAATCATTTTTGTCTACTTCTGAGTGAGCTTTTTTAATGTCATCTGCAGGTACCCTGATATCTGAATCTTGAAAATCAGGGCAGTCAAACTTTTGCGTATACTCGACTACTGCCCGGTCTCCATCTTTCATGACCTTGTCCAGAATGTCGGCAACCGGTCCTTCAACGGATGAATCAGGCTGCATCCTGGTGATAAGCCAGGATTTAATTTGGGGCCAGTCGTTTCTTGATTCGTATGAAAATCTTTTTCCAAGCATATTAAATAGTCCTTTTATGGTGTAAATCGGATTGTGCCAACAGCCCAACTGGAAGAAGGTTAGTTAAGTTTGGGTGATAGCTGAAAGTTACTTGTAAGCACTTCACCCTGGGCCCGGGATCAAGCCTGTGAGTAACTTAACGAGTCTGTCACTTTTCTGAAAATTGGGACAGTCCCCGCGAGGTACAATAAAACAGATTGATACTCCATTGGTTCCTGGAAGAAATTTGCTTCAATGAAAAAATTTACACAGCGAGGGACAGTCCCCCTCCGGGCTATAAGCCTCCGGGCAGGAAGCTGTGCCAGGCGCAAAGCTCCCATCTTTGACGGAACTTTTCTGGCAAATGTGCATCAATCATAAGCAAAAATCGTGAAAATGTGAAAAATATAACCGTCTGATTTTATTAGCAAAACTATTCCAGTTACTTAGAAGCTCCTCACCCGGGCGGACCGGGACCAAACCTGTGAGTAACTTACTCCTCTCGTTCCCAGGCTTCATCTTGGGGACGCTATACTCTTGCGGCTCCGGCTGCTTCTTCAAAATGTAGCTGGAGCCACAAAAAAAGAGGTATTTCCAGGCTGGATCTCTGGAACAAGAGTAAAGTTAAAAACAAACAAAGAGTATAATAGATTGAATATGAAAAATCATCAAGAAAAAGGTATTTCAAAAATCAATCAATTTTTGCTGATACAATATTATGGCCAAGAATGTCGGGCATAAACGAACTTAGTCTTGTGGGCTCAAGCCCCAGTCTTGACTGATAAATGGCCTTATATGTAAATACTTTTTCAATATAATCTCTGGTTTCAAAAAAGGGGATGTTTTCCACCCAGATATCAGCAGCAATGGTTCCATTATCCGGCAGCCAGGATCTGACCCTGTGAGCGCCTGCGTTGTAGGCAGCTGTTGCCAGGACCGGATTGTTCTGCAGTTCCTCAAGACGCATGCTCAGGTAGTAGGTTCCGAACCTGATATTTCTTTCCGGACAAAGCAGGGCGTACTGATTGCTTAGACTCTCTCCGAGCATGGATGCTATGCGTCTGCCTGTAGCAGGCATAATCTGCATTACTCCGAGAGCTCCTGCCGGAGAACCTACATCAGCCATAAACATGCTTTCCTGACGTGCCAGGGCAAAGACCCAGGTAGGATCAAGTTTCCTTGTAGCAGAATATCTGTTAATTAAATCTGAAAATGACAGGGGAAACCTTATAATGAGATCATCAAACTCCGCAGCTCTCGCTGCCGCTATAATAGCCCGGTCATGCCAGCCGTAATCGTGAGCAACAATGGCAGCGGCTCTCCATTGGTCTGAGTTTACCTCGGAAACAGCAAAGTTCCATTCCCTTCTGGCGTCAGGCAATCTGTTTAAATAATAAAACTCCATTGCACGGCGAATTGCTGGATTATGCCGCATCTCTACAATATTTGAACCATACGCTGTAATGGGGTTATGTTCTATACGGTAGGGCTGATGGATGCGGTCAGCTGACAACAGAGAAAAATAATTTTGCCTGCCGAGAAGATCAAGATAGATCACTGATGCTTCTTGACGCAACCCCATCTCTTCAAGGATTCTGGCTCTCCAGTATTGCCATCGCGGTTCCTGCTGATGATTCTGATCCAGTTTTTCCCAGGCCGCAAGGGCATCTTCCCATTCACCAGCAAGTAAAGCACTGCGAACATGCCATTGTCTACTCTGCGAGGTAACAGTTTCGTCTGGCAGAGAGTTAAAATAAGAAACTGCCTGGGGATATTTTCTAAGGGCCAGAAAACGGGCAATTTCCTGTTCTATGGGGGCAGTGTTAAAAGCACTAAGGTCATGTCTTGATTTTAAGTTGTTCCAGTCCTCAAGAGCTTTGGGAGTATCCTGCCTTATCAGCCTGTTCATGCCTTGAGCCAGAATTTTTTCAGCAACAGAATGTTTTTGAGATGTCCAGTCAATTCTAAGGGTTCTAGCAGGATCATTGGCTACATTGATCCAAAGGTCTGCCAGACTGTGATCTTCTCTCGGGAGATACCTTTTCAGGTATCTGACCAGGCCATGCTGTCCCTGATTCATGGCCAGTTCAATCCTTGTCCACACCAGATCGGTTGAAAGCCCTCCAGCATTTCTCCAGTCGTCAAAAACAGGATCGCACTCTCTGGGTCTTGACCTGCCATGCTGCCATAAACGCTCGGCTTCCTGTCTTGCCTTGGCCTGATGTCCTGTTTCCAGCAGGGCTCGAGCATAAGAGCACTGCAGAGAAGCGCTTGTAACAGGTTGGTAGTCCCTGACCAGGGTGGTCCATTGTTGCTGTCGAACCAGATAATTTATCCAGCTTTGTCTGAGCATGGACGATAATGGAGAGTCAGAGTAGTCATCAAGAAATTCAAGTATTTGCTTTTCATTTCCCAAGGATATGTTTCTTCTTAGATTTTCATAAACAAGATATGGATAAAGGGGGTATTCTTCAAGTTCAGCCAAAAGTTTCTGATATTGCTGTATTCGATTATTCTGCAGGGCTTTTTCAGCTTTTATAAATTTTTCTCTCTGCTGCTCCAGTGATGCCCACGCATTACTTGCTGCAACTGAGAGCAACAATACAAACATCAGTAAAAAAAACATTCTTCCACGCATAAAAAGCTCCTGGATCAAATTTTTGTGTATCTGTTACCGTGGTTTAAGATGTAGTCTGTGCCAATCCCAGGCTGTCTTGATTATGGTTTCCAGATCATTGAACTCAGGCTTCCAGTCCAGTTTCTGCCTGGCCTTGTGAGAGATGGCAATCAGTGCTGGAGGGTCTCCTGCGCGTCTTGGAGTTTTTTGCACTGGGACACTGGTGCTGCTTATTTTTTCAACCATGTCCACGACCTCTTGAACACTGTGTCCCTGACCGGTTCCCAGGTTGAAAAAGTCACTCCTGTTATTGGCCTTCATATATTCCAAAGCCAGTACATGAGCCCTGGCCAGGTCAGTAACGTGAATATAGTCACGAAGAGCTGTACCGTCGGCAGTTGGATAATCATGCCCAAAGATGCTCAGTCTTTCACGCATGTTCATGGCTGCCATTATTGTCAATGGGATCAGGTGTGTTTCCGGATCATGATCTTCTCCCACCAGCCCCTCGGGATCAGCACCTGCTGCGTTGAAATAACGCAGAGAAATATTTTTTATGTCATAAGCCTGATCATAATCTTTGAGAATCTGTTCAATCATGAGCTTGCTTCGACCATAAGGATTTATGGGGTTCTGGAGATGACTTTCCGGTATGGGTATTTCCAGGGGGTTGCCGTATGTTGCGCAAGTACTTGAAAAGACTATATACCTGCACCCGAATTTACGCATGGATTCCAGTAAATTCAAGGTGCCGGCAACATTGTTCAGGTAATATTTTGCCGGATCGCTGACTGATTCCCCGACATAGGCATAGGCTGCAAAGTGTATCACTGCCTGTGGCTGATATTTTTTAAACACAGCATCCGTAACTTCAGGATTGCTGATGTCGCCTTTCACCAATGGCCCCCATTTTACTGCCCATTCATGACCGTAAACCATGTTGTCCAGTGTAACAGGGGTGTAGCTTGAGTTGGATAGTTCTTTGCAGGCATGGCTGCCTATATATCCGGCTCCGCCGGTAACAAGAATATTATTGTTCATAAAATCCAGATAGCTTCATTAGCAATATTATCAGTTAAAATTGTCGCAGCAAAGTGTTATTTAATTATAATTTCAACCTGACCGGGTGAGTAACCTTTAAGTTCTGATATCATACCTGTTATGGCTTTGCTGATGATTTTCTCTACAAAAGGGTTCATAGCAAGAGGCTGGTTATTGATTCTAACAGTCATGGCTGTATCTTTGGCCAGACACTCAGAAGGTGTTGCCTGACCACGCACAATTTGCCTGGCCAGTTCCAGGCATGTTTCATGGTCACAGGAACCACAGTCCAGCCCGGGCAGTATAAAGCCTTTCTCAAGAAGAAGATCTGCCAGGTCCTGGATATTGTTTATACTGGGAATGCCAGGGTGGGTGACCTTGCCCCAGGTAGCCAGGGCCAGACCGTTACCAAGTTTGACCGCATCTTCAGGATCCTTGAGGATAAGTATCCGGGGAAGCCATGTCAAACTTTTACCACCCTCAATTAGAAGGACATCTCCTTTCATCAGGGGCAATAGATCTGGAAGGTACTTTTTGCCAGGCCACATGAAAAGGGTTTCGTTTTCGTTCAGGGCTGCAGTATCTGCGGACATTTTAGTGAACTTGAAAGTGTCTGAATTTTCTTTATCAAATGTATGATGAGAAAACTTTGCTGTTGATGCCCGGATATCTCTTTTTGAAAGTTCTTCTAATAACTGCAACATAAGAGTAGTTTTGCCGCTTTTTTTATAACCTACAATGGACAGGGCCTGCTGCATGTAAACTCCTGTATTTGGTGTTGATAACTTAATGCGTGCTGTGCCGCAATCCAGTTTAAACAAGAATAGTTAAGTTTGGGCGATAACCTACTTCTCAGGCTGAAGGCTGAAGGCTGAAGAATAAGGATCTTGGGCATCATTGCTCTTTCAAGGTTAAAAAAATCGTAACAGTTTAGCCATTTGCATGTGGCACGGGGACTGGCTCTCCCAGCCCTTGTTTTATTAAGTCTGTGTTTTACATCAACAAAAAACAAGGGTTGGGGTGCCTGTCCCCTGCTTTCCTTAGAAAAGGGCTAAACTATTACAAAAAATCTTGTTTTTTTCTACAGGATTGAAACGGTAAGTTACTAAAAACCTGTAACACAACAGCGACACTTTATCTAAGCTGGATGGGGACTTGCTCTTTTGCCGTCAGATACTCCGGCTTTTTTACGGTTTAAGGTCGACAGAAGTCCCGGGACCAGGTGGCGGAAGTAATAATCAACGCAATTTTCGCTGCAGAGGTAAAAAAAGGCAAGAAAAATTAAGGCACAGGTTAGGGTAGCATTGGCCAATGATTTAAATCTTCTCCCTTCAGCCTTCAGCCTTCAGCCTTCTCTTCACTCCCTTCAGCCTTCAGCCTTCAGCCTTCAGCCTTCAGCCTTCAGTCTTCTCTTCACTCCCTTCAGCCTGAAATTTGTGGTTTTGACATTCGTTGGCGCATGGACTAACATGTGTCCGTTAAAAGACAGTCTAAGAGCATACAGCAATCTGCTACTATTGCCAGCCTTATCTGTCCAGCATAATTCATCCCCATATGTCAAGTTGTAACCCTGGGAGCATTACGCGTTTCTGAAAAGTCAATTGGGGACAGTCCCGAAGCCAGGGACAGTCCCCGTGCTAGGCCGTCACAAACGGGTTCTATCTCCAAAATAGTTATGACATACAGCTCGGATTTATAGTTTTCAGAAACGCGAAATGCTCCCGTAACCCTTGATGCCTGAAAAACCTATTGACTGATAATTGGATAACGATAATGAGCAAGATTAACAGAATTAAAGGTTTTGCAGACCTTTTTCCACCTGAAAGTACTGCTTATGTATTTATGGAGGAAACTGCGAGAGAAGTGTTTTCCCGATATGGATATCAGGAGGTCAGGATTCCTGTCCTGGAACATACTGAGCTGTTTGCCAGATCTATAGGCCAGGAAACCGATGTTGTTCAAAAAGAAATGTATACTTTTCCGGATCGCAAGGGCAGAAGCCTTACTTTGCGTCCTGAGGCTACAGCAGGTGTAGTCAGATCATATATTGACAGCTCTTTTTCAGGGGCGGGAATGATGGCCAAGCTTTTCACTTTTGGCCCCATGTTCCGCTATGAACGCCCTCAAAAAGGCAGAATGCGCCAATTTCATCAGATTAACGCTGAAATCATTGGAGAGGATTCGCCATGGTCAGATGCTGAAGTAATCATCATGCTCTGGTCATATTTAAAGAAGCTCGGATTGCAGAGCTTAGATATTGAAATCAACTCCCTGGGTTGCGCTGGGTGCCGACCTGGTTTTCATAATAGCCTCAAAGCTTACCTTAAAATGCTGGACCAGAAAGCTCTATGTTCTGACTGTCGAAAAAGATCTGAAAGCAACCCGTTGCGTGTTCTTGACTGCAAGGTTCCAGGATGCAGGGATATGATGGAGGATGCTCCGCGCATAAACTCCAACATATGCGCTGGTTGTGAGAGCCATTTTGAAACAGTCATCAGCATGCTTGAAAGCTTTGGTCTGAAATATTATTTGAATCCCAATCTTGTGCGCGGCCTGGACTATTACCAGAGGACCACCTTTGAAGTTATTTCACATGATATTGGTGCTCAGAGTTCAGTAGCCGGTGGCGGAAGATATGACGGTCTTGTGGGATCTCTTGGAGGGCCGGATGTTCCAGGCATTGGCTTTGCCTGTGGAATGGAAAGGCTGGCACTGCTTTTACAGGACCTTAACGATCGACCAAAGGATTTTTACCTTGCGGTTCTTCATGAGCAGGCACTGAGCAAGGGACTTTTACTGGCCCAGAGACTACGTGATAAGGGTTTTTCAGGAGATATGGGGTTTCAGGTCAGAAGTGTCAAGGCTCAACTCAGGCAGGCAAATAAAATGGGTGTAAAAACCTGTCTTCTTCTTGGAATAGATGAGTTAGAAAAGCGAGAAATACAGGTAAAAGATATGGAAACCGGTGTTCAGAAGACAGTTGGACAGGACGATGTTGAACAGGCCCTTGGTTTGAATATAAAGGGTAAGAATAACAATTTTGTAAGGAAAGGATAAATGCAGGAATCAAGATACGAAATGGAAGTCCAGCCCCTGGGCTGGTGGGTCAGAAGTCATCATTGCAATGAACTGAACTTGGAAAATGTTGATCAGCATGTCTGCCTCATGGGTTGGGTACAATACCGCAGAGACCATGGGGGGTTGATATTTATCGATCTCAGAGACAGACACGGGTTGACGCAGGTGGTTTTTACACCTGATGCCAATGCCCTGGCATTGGAAGAAGCCCACGGACTTCGCTCTGAATATGTTATGGCCATCAAGGGTGTGGTCAGGGCAAGACCCAAGGATATGGTCAATCCCAATCTGCAGACAGGTGAGATTGAAGTAGAGGTGGTGGAGTTCAGACTGCTTAACAAAGCCAAAACTCCACCTTTTATAATAGAAGATCGTATGGATGCTGCAGAAAGCCTGCGTCTTAAGTATCGCTACTTAGACTTGAGAAGGCCGCAGATGACCTCCAACCTGGTGTTCAGAAGCAGGGCTGTGCAGGCCATGCGTAGTTTTCTGCATGACAATAATTTTATTGAAGTGGAAACTCCTGTACTCACCAAAAGCACTCCTGAGGGAGCCAGAGACTTTCTCGTTCCCAGCCGTCTGAATCAGGGAGAGTTTTATGCCTTGCCTCAATCGCCTCAATTATTTAAGCAGCTTCTAATGTGCTCCGGCATGGATCGATATTACCAGGTGGTAAAATGTTTCCGAGATGAAGACTTAAGGGCTGACCGCCAGCCTGAGTTCACTCAGGTTGACTTAGAAATGTCATTTGCTGATGAAGAAGGAGTCATGTCCATTTCTGAGAAGCTACTGGCTCATTTGTTTAAAGAAACCATGGATATAGAATTGGAGATACCATTTACCAGGATAAGTTATGCCCAGGCCATTGCTGATTATGGTCTGGACAAGCCTGATATACGTTTTGATCTCAAACTCAAGGATATAACCAGTCTGGTAAAAGGTTCCGAGTTCAGGCTGTTTGCTGAGGCTGAACTGGTTAAGGCTATGGCGGTTCCCGGGGGAAGCGAGCTTTCCAGAAAAGAAATTGATGACTTTACTGAATATGTAAAAATATATGGAGCCAAGGGGCTGGCCTGGATTAAAATCAAGGAAGATGAATGGCAGTCACCCATTGCAAAGTTTCTGAGTCAGGAGGAGCGTTCGGCCATTGGTGCGGAGTTTGATCTGCAACCCGGAGACATTATTTTTTTCCAGGCAGGGCCTGCCGATATGGTCAACACAGCTCTGGGCTATCTTAGAGTAAGACTTGCTGAACGTTTTGATTTAATACCCGAGAATGAATTTGCTCCATTATGGGTAACTGATTTTCCACTTTTAGAATGGGATGATGAGGATAAAAGATGGGTGGCCAGGCACCATCCGTTTACTTCCCCCAAAGACAGTCACTTTGAAATGTTGCAGTCTGATCCAGGCCAGGCCCTGGCCAGGGCATACGATTTGGTTCTTAATGGCAATGAAGTCGGTGGTGGTTCTATTCGTATCCACAACAGCAGCGATCAGCAGAAGATGTTTGCAGCGCTGGGCATTGATGAAGAGGAGGCTCAGGCCAAGTTCGGTTTTCTGCTGCAGGCCTTGGAATACGGCGCTCCTCCCCATGGCGGCCTTGCATTCGGCCTTGACCGTTTGATAATGCTTATGAATAAATGTTCGTCCATCAGGGATGTCATTGCCTTCCCCAAAACACAGAAAGCAGCCTGTGTAATGACTGATGCTCCTTCCCATGTATCTGCCGCGCAACTGCGGGAACTAGGATTAAAACTAAGAGAAAAACCAAAAGTGTAAGAATATGGTTAGAAAGTTAGTTACTTATCCTCACGAAGTTCTTTGCTCTAAGGCGAGACCTGTTGAGGAGATAGATGATTTTATAAAAGAGCTCTCAAAAGATATGGCGCAGGTGATGTACGAGAACCGGGGTATAGGTCTGGCCGCTCCCCAGGTTGGAGAATGTCTGCGCCTTATAACCGTGGATATCAGTGGACCTGACAAACGCGATGAATTGATGGTGCTTGTGAATCCCGAGATCATTGAAGAAGATGGAGAGGCGGAAAGTGAGGAAGGGTGCCTGAGTGTCGTTGGTTACAAGACATCTGTTAAAAGAGCCGAAAAAGTCAAGGTAAAGGCCAGTGATCTTGACGGAAAGGAAGTGTGTATCGAGGCTGATGACCTTTTGGCTACCTGCCTGCAGCATGAAATTGATCACCTTGATGGTGTTCTGTTTATTGATCGCATCAGCAGGTTGAAACGTAAAATGTATGACAAGAAGTTGAACAGATGGCTCAAAAGCAAAAACGATTAGTTTTTATGGGAACTCCTGATTTTGCCAGGATAATTCTGGAATATGTCCTCAACTGGAGTGGGGGAGATGTTGTAGCTGTTTACACTCAGCCGGACAGGCCTTGTGGACGTGGCAGAAACATCCGGTGCTCGCCAGTCAAGGAGTTGTCTGAGGAAAAAGGCATTGAACTGCAGCAGCCTGAAAACTTCAAGCAGGACTCAGAGGTAAAAAAGCTTTCATCATATCAGCCCGACTTTCTTCTTGTGGCTGCTTATGGACTTATTCTACCTCAGAAAGTCCTTGATATTCCCCGGGAAATGCCCCTGAATGTTCATGCTTCATTATTGCCGAAATACAGAGGAGCAGCACCCATACAAAGGGCAATCATGAACGGGGAAGTTGTGACTGGTATCAGTATCATGCGCATGACTCGTGGACTGGATTCAGGGCCTGTATTGCTGCAAAGGGCCATGGGAATTGACATCAATGATACAGCCGGCAAGCTGCATGATGACCTGGCCCATATGGGAGGCCGGATGCTGGTGGAGTCTCTTGAAAGCCTGCAAAAGGGTACTGTAGCTTTGATGGAGCAAAATGAAAATCTTGTTTCCTATGCTCCCAAATTAAGTAAGGAAGAGGGGAGAATTAACTGGCATTTGCCGTCTAAAGATATTCACAACCTTGTCAGAGGCCTGAATCCCTGGCCTGGATCTTTTTTTGACTGGACCAAACCTGACGGACAGGTCGTAAAACTGCAGATTTATCCGGGAAAAGTCGGCCCTGACAAACCAGAAGATATAGTTCCGGGTACTGTAATGGGAGTAAGGGATGGGTTTCTTGAAATAGCAGCTCTGGATAAGGTTTACCTGACCCCCAGGGTCAAACCAGGAAGCAGCAGAGAAATGGATGCCAAAAGTTTCGAGTGTGGTTTTTTAAGCAAGTGCTGATGCAGTATTAACAGGATTTTCAGCGACTTATTTCGGGTCACAAGCAGATGTCTGAACAAAAAGAAATATTTCTCGAAAAGGAGATCGAGTCTTCTTTTGTGGCGAGAAAGAGATTATTTATCGGGCTCATCACCACTACTTCCATACTGGTTTGCCTGATTCTGGTATTTCTCTGGTTAATTCCATTTGTTGGGCTGCAAAATATCCATCCTGCCGCATCCTGGATTTTGGGACTGGCAGTGACTCTAAGCATTCTATTTACTGCATGGGCAGCCCTGGCACTGGTCCTGAACATTCTTTTAAAACGTCAGGTCTTGTTTTCCGGTAAAATCAGAGGGCTCAGTATTCGCATTTTTCTCCCCCTTATGACCATTTTTGGTCGCTTGCTGGGCATACCAAAGCAGAAAATTCGCTCCTCTTTCATCAAGGTCAATAATGAACTGGTTCTTTCAGAAAATAAAAAATATCCTCCTGGTAAAGTACTGATGCTTATGCCTCATTGTCTGCAGAAAAGTACCTGCAGCAGGCGACTGACCTATAACGTAAACAACTGCAAAAGATGTCATGAATGCGCCATTGCCGGTCTGCTTGAACTCAGCGAAGAGTTTGGTGTGCACCTGGCCATTGCCACCGGGGGCACAATAGCCCGAAGAATTGTGGTCAATCTGCGGCCCAAAATTATTCTTGCCGTAGCCTGCGAAAGAGACTTGTCCAGCGGAATTCAGGATACATATCCTATTCCTGTTTACGGAGTGCTGAATGATCGGCCCATGGGACCCTGTTTAGATACCCAGGTTGCCTTGGACCATGTCCGTCGGGCCCTGGAGTTGTTTGTTCAAAACCAGACTGTTGACAAAAAAGTGTCTGCTGCTGAGACAGCAACCAGTAATTAATCTTTAAGTTTGCTGCTGCAGATAATCCCTCATTGTGTTTTTTTTGGGAAGCTCTTCACCAGGGCGGTCCGGGACCGAACCTGTGAGTAACTTTACGAGTCTGTCACTTTTCTGGAAATTGGGACAGTCCCCGCGAGGTACT
>NZ_KN882181.1:6798-33068 GCF_000934755.1 Desulfonatronovibrio magnus | reverse complement strand
GAACTTTTCTGGTAATTGAGAATCAATCATATGTAAAAATCTTAAAATTGTGAAAACTATAACCGTCTGATTTTGTTGATAATTTGATTTTAGTTACTTAGAAGCTCCTCACCTGGTCGGCCCGGGACCAAACCTGCGAGTAACTCATACACCTCGTTCCCAGGCTGGAGCCTGGGAACAAGAGCAAATATACTGAAATTTGTAAGTATTTGATTTTATTGTCAATATGATTCTAGTCACTTAGAAGCCTGCAGGATGCAGGCTCCACTTATCAAGACAGTTACTTCGCAGGTTCTGTTCCGGACGCCCGGGTAAGCTGTTTAAAATGAGCAAAACTGTCACGCTGAAGCAAGCTCGCTAAAATATGTCAAGTGTCGGGCTTTCAAAAAATGCATAACGCTTCCCCTTCAAGAAACCCCAGAGTAACAGCCCTTAAGGTTGTTTCCCAATGTCTTCATATGAACATGGCCCTGCAAAAGGCTCTGGATCAAGAGCTTTTGAAGATTGCTGATCAACGCGACAAGGGTTTTGTAACAGAACTTGTTTATGGGTCATTGCGCCATAAAGGCCGTCTGGATTACATGATAAATTCTCTTTTGCAGCAGCCCGACAAGCTGCCTGCAAAGGTCAGACTTATCCTGGTTCTGGCCGGTTATGAACTGTTTTATATGGACAGGGTACCGCATTATGCTACCCTGTCCAGCTTCGTCCATCTCTGCAAAAATATTTTTGGCCGGAAAATGGCCTCTCTTGTCAATGCTGTCCTGCGCAAGCTTGCTCATGAAGATCTCTTTGATCAGCAGAATTTCCAAAAGGATAATCCCAGCCAGTTGGAATTCTGGTCCAGGTATTATTCATGTCCTCTTTGGATTGTTAAGATGTGGAAAAAAGACTATGGGGCTGATGCATGTCTTGAGTATTTAAAACAAAGTTTGGAGCAGCCGCCTCTGAGTGTCCGGGAAGACAGTGATTGTCAGGGCATTTTGAACCTGGAGGAATATATTATGGATAGAAAAGGCAGCAGCGTGCTTCTGAAGCCTGACTATCCGGATGTTGAGCAATATATCAGGAAAGGAAAGGTATACCGGCAAAGTTTTGCAGGTCAACTGGCCATGCATAAGGCTGGCATGTCACGATGGGAAAATCCTGTATGGGATATGTGCGCCGGCAGTGGAGGCAAATCCATGCTGATGCTGAATCATGACAAAAGGGTTTTTTCCAGTGATGTACATTTCAAACGCCTGAAAAACCTTAAAGAACAGTGCGTTCTTAATGGTCGGAAACTTTCTGTATTTACCGCCGATGGGGATTGTCCGCCGCTGAGAATTATGCCTGGAACCGTGCTTATTGATGCTCCGTGTTCAGGCTTGGGAGTGCTTAGCAGAAGACCGGATATAAAGTGGAAAAGAAGGATTGCGGATGTCCGCAAACTGGCCATGACCCAGAAAATACTTTTGCAAAGTGCCGCCCGGGTCACAACAGACAATGGCAGGGTGGTTTATATAACCTGCACACTCAGCAGAAAGGAAAATGAAATACAGATTAATGATTTTTTGTATAAGTTTAAGCATTTTCAACTTGAGGATATGTTTTCAACTGATACCGCCCTTGATTTAAAGGAATCTTTTTTTGCAGCTGTATTGCGAAAATCTGGTTAAAACTCCAGCCATAATAATAAATAATGAAGAAAATATTACCCTATTTGCCAAAACCAAGCCATTATCTCGGTAATGAAGTTAATGCCGTCCATAAAGATTTGCAAAAAGTTTCTGTCAATGTGGGCTTGGCATTTCCAGATCTTTATGAAGTCGGGATGTCTTATCTCGGTCAGAAAATTCTTTACAAGCAGATCAATGATGAACCGGATTTTTACGCGCAACGGGTGTTTGCTCCTTCTGTTGAGGCAGCACAGGTCATGAAAGAGCGTAATGTGCCCCTTGGGACCTTAGAGTCTGATCAACCGCTGAAGGATCTGGATATTATAGCTTTCAGCCTGACGCATGAGCTGTGCTACACCAATATTCTTTATATGCTGGATCTTGCGGGTTTTCCCCTTTATGCCAGAGATAGAAATGAATCCTGGCCATTGGTTATTGCTGGTGGGGGGGCTACGTTCAATGCCGAGCCAGTAGCTGACTTTTTTGACCTCATGGTGCTTGGAGACGGGGAAAAGGTTTTGATTTTTGTGGCTGAGGCTGTGCGTCAGGCCAAAATCATGAGGCAGGACAGGGAAGAACTGCTGCTTCGGATCAAGGAAATTCCAGGTATCTATGTACCGTCTTTGTTTCAAAGCAGTGTACAGTCTGGCATCACTCCTGAACAGGAAGGATATGAAAGAGTTTTCAAAGCTGTTGTCCCCGATCTTAACGATGTTGCTTTTCCTGCAGATCAGGTTGTACCTTATGGAAAAATTGTTCATGATCGCTTCAGTGTGGAAATAGCTCGGGGCTGTACAAGAGGGTGCCGTTTTTGCCAGGCTGGCAGTATTTATCGCCCAGTAAGAGAAAGAAGGGTTTCAAAGATAGTTGAAATCATTAATGAAGGTCTAACTGAAACAGGGCTTGAAGAAGTCTCGTTTTTGTCCCTGAGTACAGGAGATTTCTCTGCCCTTGAGGAGCTCTTTGTCAGAAGTTTTGTCAAATGTCAGCAGGAGCAGGTGGCCATATCACTACCTTCCCTGAGAGTTGGTTCAGTCAATGAGAATCTCATGCAGCTCATTGCCCGAATCAGGCGCACTCACGCAACCCTGGCCCCTGAAGCAGGAACGCAGAGACTTAGAGATGTAATCAACAAAGGCATAACAGAGGAAGATCTTCTTGATCATACTGAAAAATTGTTTCGTCTGGGCTGGAAGGGGGTAAAGCTTTACTTCATGATTGGACTGCCCACAGAAACCCAGGAAGACCTTGAGGGTATCAAAAAACTGTGTCTGAAAGTTCTGGAAACAGGCAGACAGAACCAGAAAAATATTCAGGTCACAGCTTCCATATCGCCTTTTGTGCCTAAATCTCACACGCCATTTCAGTGGGAGAGGCAATTGTCTCTGAATGAGACTTATGAAAAGATTGGCTATTTGCGAAGTATCTTCAAAAGACATAAAAAGCTTACTCTAAAATGGCATGATCCTGAAATGAGCATGCTGGAAGGTATTTTTGCCAGAGCAGGGCGAGAGTTATCTCTTATTGTGCAGAAAGCATATGACCGAGGTCAGGTTTTTACCAGTTGGACTGACAGTTTCAAACTTGATCCATGGCTGGAAATAATGAGTGAGTGTGGCTTGAAACCTGAAGACTATCTAAGATCCCGACAACTTGATGAATATCTGCCCTGGGATCATCTGGACTGTGGATTAAGCAAAAAATATCTGCAGACGGAAAAAAACAGGGCTTTGCAAAATAAAACTACAAAAGACTGCAGATACCAGAACTGTCGTCAATGCGGTGTATGTCAGAAAAAAGGATCGCCTTCCAGACTGCCTGCCTCAGGTGGTTTGAAAATAAACAATATTCTTAATCTTGATCACAGGGATCAGGAGGATGAAGAACAGGAATTGTCTGTTGAGCAAAAGGATTTGACTGAAAAATCCTGCCATTACCGGGTATGGTACCGGAAAACAGGCCTTAGTATTTATCTTAGTCAACTTGAATTGCAATCAATTTTTGAGCGAGCCATGCGAAGATGCTCCTGGCCCCTGACTTTTTCCAAAGGATTCAGACCTGCTCCGGTTATTTCTTTTGGTCAGGCCCTGCCCGTAGGCGTTGCCAGTTTGCAGGAATGGTTCAATATTTTTACAAGGGAGTCCTTGAACATTGCTCAATCCATTAGCAATATGAATGATAATCTGCCCTCAGGTTTGCAGGTTGAAAGGATAGACAGCTTGTCCCTGAGTCGGAAGCAGGCTCAGGCTCATGCTGAAGAGTTTGCCGTGGATTTCAGTGTGGATCAGGATGAGTTTCAGGTTTTAGAAGAGCGCTGGCAGAGTTTTGTTGAGATGTCTGAATATATAGTTGACAAGCAGGGCAAAAAAAAGATTACCAGATGGGACCTGCGTAGTGTGGTGCAAAAGTACTTATGGGAACAGGGACCAAGGCTTACAATTACATTTTCCTGGGAAAATGGATATTTGAGCCCGCTGTTTGTTGTCCAGAGCATACTGGGTGAAAAAGATCCCGGCAAAATCTTTATCACAAAGCAAAGACAGATGATATAAATATTCTGATTGTAGATTTTTTGCGTGAATCCTTACAAGTGACTACAATCGTATATGTAATAAATTCAGAGCATTACGGTTTTACGATAAAGATTGCTTCGGTCGCTTAGGCTCACTTGTGGGTGACAGGTTTTCAGCAACCACATTCCAGACACCTCAGCTGTCATTGCGAGCGAGTCTTTTTACCTCGTTGAATACACGCAGTGTAGGCGCAGCCATTCAACTGGGGCGAGCGCGGCAATCCTTGTTGCGAGCGAAGCGAAGCAATCTCGTGCTAAGGCTGTTTTTCTTGTTCCCAGGCTGGAGCCTGGCAACGAGGGGTGTAAGATGGGAACCTTGCGCCTGGCACAGGGACTGTCCCTCGCTGTGTAAATTTTATCATTAAATCAAATTTCTATCAGGAACCAATGCAGCATCAATCTTTTTTATAATACCTCGCGGGGACTGTCCCAATTTCCAAATATGGGACTGTTCTTCAACGTGGAGGCGGCTTCCAGCCGCCTGGAATTAAATAGCCTGCAGGATGCAGGCTCCACTTTAAAGACAGTTACTCGCAGGTTCGGTCCCGGGCCGCCCCAGGGGAACAAATATGTGACAGTTCTTCAAGGTGGAGGCGGCTTCCAGCCGCCTGGAATTAAATAGCCTGCAGGATGCAGGCTCCACTTTAAAGACAGTTACTTCCAGGTTCAGTCCCGGGCCGCCCGGGTGAGGAGCTTACGAATAATAACGACAGGTTAAAGGAAAATAAATTGGCAGACAAAAAAGTGCTGGTTCTGGCAGAAAAGCCGTCTGCAGGAAGGGATCTGGCTCGCATACTGAAAGTTTCATCTAAGCAAAATAAGGGTTTTGTGGAAAATGACAGATATGTCATTTCCTGGATGATCGGTCATCTGCTGGGATATGCATACCCGGACGAGCAAAATCCTGCATGGAAAAAGTGGTCCTTTAATACCCTGCCCATGTTTCCTGAGAACTTCCTGTTAAAAGAGATCAAATCCTCGGCATCGCAGTTGGGCGTATTGAAAAAACTCTTTAGCAGAAAGGACATCTCAGAAATTATTGTAGCTACAGATGCAGCCCGGGAAGGTGAGCTGATTTTCAGGCATGTTTACAACTACTTTAAGTGCAAGCTCCCTTTTCGCAGACTGTGGGTTCTGGATAACACCGATTCAGGCATCAAAAAAGCTATGGCTAATGTCAAACCGGGCAGCCATTACGATAACCTGGCTTATTCTGCAAAGGCCAGAGCTGAGGCAGACTGGCTTGTGGGTATGAACTTTTCCAGGGCCTACAGCCTGAAGGGAAATGACAGGTATAGCATAGGCCGTGTCCAGACGCCGGTTTTGGCGCTACTCGTTGATCGCAGAAAGGCCATTGATAATTTTGTATCCGTTCCTTTCTATCTCGCCCAGGCACAAGTGCTGACTTCTGGAAATGAAGAATTTGAGGCACAGGTTATGCGTCCTCCTGACTATAAACAGGATCGCTTTGAGCAAAAAAAAGACGCAGAAGCTCAGGCAGCAAAAATTAATGGTCAAGCAGGAATCATCCAGGCCATAACCAAAAAAGACACCAATATCCCTCCACCTCTTTTGTATGACCTGACAGCCCTGCAGAAAGAGGCGAATTCCAGGTATGGCTTTTCAGCCAAAGAAACTCTCAGCTACGCCCAAAAACTTTACGAAGGCGAAAAGGTCATCACCTATCCCAGAACTGACAGCAAGCATATCACAAAAGATATATTCAAGGAGATCAACACCAGATTAGATGCCCTTCCTCAAGGCTATATGCCTCTGATTGATCTCGTTAAAAAGAATCTCGGAGTTACAAACAAATTTGCATGTGTGAATGACAAGAAGGTTACAGATCACTACGCAATTATTCCAACCGAAAAAACACCTGCATCAACTATCAGCCAGGAACTCAAGCTGACATACAATCTTGTAGCAAGACGTTTTCTCGCTGCCTTCATGCCTGCGGCAAAAGTTCAGAATACCAGGCTGACCATAGATGTTCAGGGAGAAAAGCTTCAATCCAGCGGTAAGATTTTCAAAGTAGTCGGGTGGATCGAGGCCGAGCCCTGGCGTAAGTCTGATGATGTTGTTCTGCCTGAACTGGCAAAAGGAGATCAGGTCAAAATTGACAGCGTAGAAGTTAAGCAAAGTAAAACCAAAGCTCCGCCTCACTTCACAGAAAAGACACTTCTGGCTGCTATGGAGTCAGGGGATTTTACGGTCAGCCAGTTACAGGATAATGAGGACATTATGGGCCTGGTGGATCAGTCGTCAGCAGTCGCTACCGTGGGCATTGGCCGTCCATCGACAAGGGCTGCCATTATAGAGCTTTTGATTGACAGGGGATATGTAGAGCGGCGAAAGAAACAACTTGTTGCCACAGATGTAGGTATCAAACTCATTGATTTTGTACAGGAAACCCTGCCTGCGCTGTGTTCAGCCAAAGTTACCCATGCCTGGGAAGAAAGTCTGGAAAAGATTGCGAGAGGAAATGAACAGGCAATGGAATTTATGGAAAAAATAAAGATCTTCATTAACGACGGTATTAAAGTTATGGGTGCTCAGAAAGAGCGGGGAGTAAGTTTCAGTCAGACAAAGCAGCTGGACAAGAATGATTTGATCGGGACTTGTCCGTTATGTGGTCAGGAAGTTTACTCAAAATTCGGGGGGAAAGTTTTTGGATGCCTGGCTAACAATCGCAGAGAGAACCCTGACTGTGCGTTTGTCATTTTTCCTCAGATGTATGGCGGAAAAATTACCAAAACACTGGCCAGGGAGATATTGAAGAATGGAGTTACGACAAAACCTGTAAAGCTGAAGAACAAGGCTGGGAAAGAGTATCAGGCGAAACTGCATATCAGGGAAGGAAAGGTCGCGCCTTTGCTGGGTAATAATTAGCATCATTATACCCTTCAAAATCTGGATTCCGGCTTTCGCCGGAATGACGGTAAAGAGTAAAAACTTGCTTTAACCGTCACCCCGGACTTGATCCGGGGTCCAGTTTTTTTGAAGTTACTCGTAAGCTCCTCACCCGGAGGGTCCGGGACCGAACCTTCGAGTAACTGAAAATGAGTCTCCTCTATGGACATTGGGACAGTCCCCGCGAGGTACTATAAAAAAGATTGATGCTGCATTGGTTCCTGGTAGAGATTTGTTTTAATGATAAAATTTACACAGCGAGGGACAGTCCCCCTCCGGGCTATAAGCCTCCGGGCAGGAAGCTGTGCCAGGCGCAAAGCTCTCATCTTTGACGGAACTTTTCTGGTAATTGAGAATCAATCATATGTAAAAATCTTAAAATTGTGAAAACTCTAACCGTCTGATTTTGTTGAGAATTTGGTTTTAGTTACTCGTAAGGTGAGATTTAAATCTCTCTCTCTGACAGACAGATAGCTCTACAATAATGGTATTATTTTGATGCAATATTTAGTAAATTCCAAATTTCATCAATATTTTCAACTGTTTTGACCTCGATATTTTTTCTCAATTCAGCAGGTATCTCATCAAAATTTCTTTTGTTGGATTCAGGAATTATCACGGTTTTAATGCCTGAGCTGACTGATGCCAGAATTTTTTCCTTAA
Organism: Desulfonatronovibrio magnus; assembly: GCF_000934755.1. Classification (NCBI taxonomy): domain Bacteria; kingdom Pseudomonadati; phylum Thermodesulfobacteriota; class Desulfovibrionia; order Desulfovibrionales; family Desulfonatronovibrionaceae; genus Desulfonatronovibrio; species Desulfonatronovibrio magnus. Next base: position 25,262 of record NZ_KN882181.1, on the reverse strand, counting down.
TACCGCCAACTGGCAGTATTCTGCCCCTGAGAGTAATTTCTCCGGTCATGCCCAGGTCATTGGGCAAAGGTTTATTGGTTAGAGCGGAAACAAGAGAAGCAATCATGGTCACGCCCGCAGAAGGACCATCTTTGGGAGTGGCTCCAGCCGGAACATGAATATGGATGTCCCGCTTGTCCACCAGTTCCTCATCAAATCCCAACTGAGCAGCGCGACTTTTTGCATAGCTCAGGGCAGCCTGAGCACTTTCTTTCATTACATCACCCATCTGTCCGGTAAGTATGAGCTTACCTTTGCCAGGCATCAGGCTGACTTCTACATGCAGAATTTCACCGCCATGAGGAGTCCAGGCCAGGCCGATTCCAACACCCGCAGGCAGTTCCTTGTCCCGATCTTCGTTTTGAAATCTTGGAACTCCAAGCATTTTGCCCAGTTTTTGTTTGGTGATTCTAAACGGGCCTTTTTTGCCTTCTGCCACCTGTCTTGCAATCTTCCTGCAAACAGATCCTATTTCACGCTCTAAGTTTCTAAGGCCTGCTTCCCGGGTATAACTCTGGATTATTTCCATAAGCACAGCATCGCTGATATTGACATTTTTGCTGGCAAGGCCGTTTTCCGAGATTTGACGGGGCAAAAGATATTTACGGGCAATCTTGATTTTTTCCTGCTGAGTATAGCCCGGAATTCTGATAACCTCCATTCTGTCCTGAAGTGCTGAAGGAATGGTATCTAAGATATTGGCTGTACATACAAACATTACCTTGGACAGATCATAGGGCACATTGAGATAGTGATCCGTAAATGAATGGTTCTGCTCCGGGTCCAGAACTTCCAGCAGGGCGGATGATGGATCCCCACGGAAATCATTGCCTACTTTATCAATTTCATCCAGCATGAACACCGGGTTGACAGACTCTGCTTCTTTCATACCCTGAATGATGCGCCCTGGCATGGAACCGATGTATGTTCTTCGGTGGCCACGAATTTCAGCTTCATCGCGCATCCCGCCAAGGGACATGCGCACGAATTTACGATTTAAAGAGCGGGCAATGGACTGGCCAAGAGATGTTTTACCAACTCCTGGAGGGCCAACAAAACACAGAATTGGGCCTTTCATTTTCGGATTGAGTTTGCGGACACTCAAATACTCGAGTATTCTCTCCTTGACCTTTTCAAGATCGTAATGATCCTCATTGAGAATCTTTTCCGCCTGCTTGATATCCAACTGGTCTTTGGTCTTTTTCTTCCAGGGAATATCCACCAGCCATTCAAGATAGTTGCGCACTACGGTGGACTCAGCTGATTCAGGGTGCATGTTTTCCAAGCGCTGGAGCTGTTTTTTCGCCTCTTTCATTACCTTGGCAGGCAGACCTGCTTTTTTAAGAGACTGTTTAAGCTGATCCAGGTCATCGCCGGTTTCAGTTACATCCCCGAGTTCTTTACGAATGGCTTTTAGCTGCTCTCTTAAGAAATATTCCCGCTGAGCCTTATCCATGCCTTCCTTGGCCATATTTTGAATCTTGGCCTGCATGGAAGCAACTTCAACTTCCTTGATTAACTGCTCATTAACCATTCTCAGACGCATCAAAGGATCATCGCATTCAAGAATCTTCTGAGCTTCATCAGGTTTCATGCGCAGGTTGGAAGCTACAAGATCCGCAAGCCTGCCCGGATCGTCGACTGTATTCAAAACAGCCATTATTTCTGCAGCGTCAATGCCTCGAAGTCCCAGGATCTTTTCGCTCTGTTCTCTTGCGGCTCGAAGAAGTGCTTCTGATTCTGAGGTTGGTTCGGTAAATTCCTTGTCCTTGACTACTTCCACTTCCACAAGGTCAAGAGGATCTGTCTGGACGAAATTTTTAATTTTTGCCCTGCTTACTCCCTGCACCAGAACCTTAAGGCGACCATCAGGCATTTTCAACATGCGCATGATGAGCCCGACAGTTCCTGTCTGGTAAACATCGTCTGGACCGGGATCTTCAGTCTGCTCATCTTTCTGAGCACAGATAAGCAGATAGCGGTTGTTATTCAGGGCAGCATCAATAGCCTGGACACTTTTATCCCTGCCAACGAATAAAGGGATGATCATGTAGTTAAAAACTACAATGTCCCTGACTGGGAGCATGGGAATGGGAGATGGGATTTCCAATTCATTTTCAGCGCTTTGCCGGGTGTTTATGTCCTGGGCAGGATCTTTCTTCTTCCTGGTAGTTTCTGTTTTTTTGGTATCTTCAGTCATTGAGTTACTCCTGGATGATAATGTGACGCGTACATTCAAATCATGGAAACAAACGGTTACAACATAGAAGTCAATAATGAATTAAATGCAGCGTGTAAAAATTGCGTAACAGTTTAGCCCATTTTCAGCAAAGCAGGGGGCATACATAGGAAAAAACTGTTACAAAATTGTAGAATTCAGTGGTTGGCAATTGACTTGTATCCAGCAAAAGGGCTTGTTAACAACCACCAACGTTGAGCATGTCTGCAACCTCATATATCAAGCAATTTAACGAGTTGCAGAGTCAAAATCGCTGTTTTGAACAAGACAACGGGCTCTGAAAAAGTTTTCAGAGCCCGCCATGCTGTATCAGATCTTAATGTCAGGAGTTAATACTAAGTTCTGTATCAATATAGTCAACAATTTTATGCTCAGGTGTTGATCCTGCCTCGTGAAGTTTTAAGAATCTGGCTTATCTGATTTCAAAGATTGAGTATTCCTTGTCATAGTCCATTGTTTCGCATTCAATATTTTTTACTTCACTCATGGAAGACCCCTGAATCAGCCTGGTCTTGAATTCTTTTACCGGCTCTTCACCGCCCTGAGCTAATACTTCAACTCTGCCTTCGCTGATATTTCTGACCCAACCCTTAATCCCGAGACTGTCAGCCTGCTCTTTAGTCCAGGCTCTGAAATATACACCCTGTACCTTTCCACTTATTACGCATCGCATTGATTCCATTTAATCCTCCTTCGTGGTTATATATATCCATATTCCTGAAAGCTGAAGTGGCTTTCATCAGCAACAATAATGTGATCAAGAATCCTGATGCCCATTTCTTGAGATACTCTTTTGATTTTACTGGTCAGTTCTCTGTCCTGCAAAGAGGGTTCAGGGTCGCCGCCAGGATGATTATGGACCAGGATTATTCCGCTGGCTCTTGACTCCAGAGCTTTGGCAATAATTTCTCTTGGAAATACCGGGGCCTGGTCCACAGTACCTTTGCTCATCTTTTCAAAGGTAAGTAATCTGTTTTTATTATCAACCAGTATGACCCAGAATTCTTCAATATCTTTAAATTCCAGCCTGGACCTTGCCAGGGTCACAACCTTTTCAGGTGTATTGAGAAAACTTTTCTGAGTCAGGCTTGATTGCTGAGTTCTGGCCCAGAACTCTCGCCAGATTTTTAAAAAAGTTATAACCCCGGGGCCGACACCTTCAATCTTTGCAAGATCTTTAGGTTTGGCAGCCAATACCTCCTTGAAGCTTTTGTATCTAAATAGAAGATTTTTAGCGAGAGGTTTGGTATCTCTTCTTGGAACCGCGTAACCAAGAATAAGTTCCAATAGCTCATAATCGTGCAATTGTGAAGGTTCGTTGTCAAACCTTTGTTTGAGCCTTTTTCTATGGCCGATATAATGAGGTTGTTCCTTACTCATGCCTGATCTAAGATAGTTTTCATCCGGAAACGGTTCTTTTTCTTTCTATCGGCGTCAATCTGTACAATTATTGGTCAACGTATTAAAATACGCCTTCTCACAATTGCTTGATTCCCTTACCAAAATAAAAAACTCCTCGTTTCCGTAAAGAAAAATAATAGATTCATCATCCGGAAAGAAAGACTTTCCGGATGGAAACTAAGCTAAAGGATTGGTCGATCATTGTTTTACGCCCGTTGTGCGCAACCCCGGATTTTAAAATTCATCGTCTAATTTCGGTTACTGAAAAGCTTAAAAAGTCCGGCTGTCAGCTTTTCCATGGCCTGCTCAGAAGGAACATTTCCTGACTTGACTCCCACATCAGCATCAAGAAGCATATCCCACAATGCAGAAATTTTTTCCAACCCTAATTTTCGTGCAAGATTTGCTTTCTGATTCTTATAAGCGGGGTGGATTCGAGCCTTGTTTCCCTGTCCAGTAGCAAGAAGCCATAGTATTCTTGTTTCCCTGAGCAACAGCCCGATAAAGGGATAAAGCATTTCCTGGCCTTTAAGTTTTTCACTGAAAATTTTATTCCAGGCAGAAGCAATATCGCCATCAGACTGTACCTGTTTTAAAAAAGCAAATATATCAATATCAGGCTGCCAGGAGATTACTCTTAGATGTTCCTTAGTAATAGTATTATCATGGTGTGCCAGTAAAGCAATTTTTTCAAGCTCGTTGTCAATGCCTGCGCTGTCTTTTGGCAGGTTTTCGCAAAGCAGCCCAAGAATCGTTGACGGGATGGAAAGTCCCAGGTCCTGACACTTCTGTTCTACATACCTGCGGATATTCTGATGGTTTAGACCAGGATATTCCCAAATCCATTTTTTATTATCTGCATACTTATAATATTTGGTTTTTTTCAGAGGAGCAGGAATTTTGGGTTTTCCTTTGTCCCAGGCAGACTCAAAACAGAAGAAAGGCCATATTTTTGGTTTGAAACCTTTCAGGTTGGGAGAAATATCCTTCCAGAAAGCTGCCTCCACAGATTCACAATGCCTGAGTATTATGGCTCTCGGTGTTCCAGTCATATTAGGCATGTTCAGGGCGGACCAAATTTTCTGCCGCTGATCCTGTTCATCAAGCCAAATAGTCTGGAGCTGCCAGTTGTCCTGCCCTGACCCGGCAAGAAGACGATCAATCTGCATCTTGATCAGGTTGGCATCAGGGCAAAAGCAGAAATAAAAACCAGGCCTGCTCATGCCTAAAATCTTTCACCAAGGCGGTCGGCAATACGGGTTACAGCCTGGTCAACTGCTTCACGGGAAGCTCTTTGTTGCAAAGGACCAGACGATCCAGGCATGGAGGCATCTTCAGCAGCAAGAAAAAAAGAACTGCTTCCGGTAGCCTGACCTGACGACCAGATGAGCTCTGAAGTTCTGGCATCGAGAAATTTTGCCTCCATATTGATAACAACTGTAGTCCTGACAGTTCTGTCCTGTCTCGCAGTAAGGCTGTCCGAAGTGCGGAACTCGTTTATTTGAATTGTGACAAGAGCCTCAGCACTTTCTTCAGACACCCAGTTGACCTGTCCTCTTCTGGTAAACTCATCCCTGAACTGGGAACGCAGATATGGCTCTAACCAGGCCTCCTGAGTGGGATTCAAAACAAAATTGATAAAAAGATTCTTTTTGTCATGGGGCAGGTTGATGGGAGCAGTCCCAACAAAGTTGTATCCGCATGAGCTTGTTAAGAATGTCAGCAGAAGAAATAAAATTACAATAAGTTTTGGCATTATCCTTTTACCGCAATATTAACCAGCTTTCCAGGCACAACAATGGTTTTTACAATTTCCTTGCCTTCAATATGCTTTTGTATTTTTTCATCACTTAGAGCCAAACGGGTAAGTTCCTGTTTGTCTATATCAGCAGCAACATTAAGTTTTGATCTTAACTTGCCGTTTACCTGAACAACTACAAGAACTTCATCCCTGATCAGGGCCTGGGGATCATAAGTGGGCCATGAAGCCCTGGTCAGCGGTTGCTGATATTTTATTTCCTGCCAGAGTTCTTCACAAATATGAGGAGTTATGGGGTTAAGAATGGTCAAAACCGAGGCGATAGCTGAAGAAAGAAGCTGTTGCCCCTGTTGTGTATCCGTCAGTTTGTCCTTGAGTTGATTAATGGTATTGACCAGCTCCATGGCTCCGGCAATGGCGGTATTAAACTGAAACTTGTCAATCATATCTTTAGATACTCTGCGAATCGTGTCATGTTCTTTGGCACGCAGCTCTTTTTGTACCTCTGTCAGTTCAGTCTGCTCAAATGAGGCACAAGGTCCTGTGGGGGTCAGTATCGGCAACAATTCCATAACTAATCGCCAGAGGCGGTTCAAAAAACGATAAGCACCCTCGATGGCTGAATCGCTCCATTCCAGATCTTTTTCCGGAGGCGAGGCAAAAAGACAGAATAAACGTACTGTGTCGGCACCATATTTCTGAATCATGTCATCAGGATCAACAACATTGCCCTTGGATTTGGACATTTTGGCACCGTCTTTGAGCACCATGCCTTGAGTAAGAAGATTTGAAAACGGTTCGTCAATACTCAGGTATCCCAGATCACGCAGAGCTTTTACATAGAATCGTGAGTATAAAAGGTGTAGAATTGCGTGTTCTATTCCGCCAATGTATTGATCAACTGGAAGCCAGTAATCCACTGCGTTTCTGTCAAACGGTAAATCCTCATTTCTTGCATCAGCATATCTGGCAAAATACCAGGATGATTCTACAAAGGTATCCATGGTGTCGGTTTCTCTTTTGCCGGGACCTTGACATTTTGGACAGGTGGTATTGATAAACTCCTCGAGACGGGGCAGGGGAGACTTGCCGTCTTCGGACATTTCAGTATCTTCGGGCAGTATTACAGGCAGATCCTTTTCAGGTACCGGAACTGGTCCGCATTGCTCACAATAAATTATGGGAATAGGAGCTCCCCAGAATCTTTGTCTGGAAATATTCCAGTCTCTTAACCTGAAATTGACAGTCCTTTTGCCAAGGTCCTGTTTTTCGAGAAAGTCAGCAATAGCAGCTTTAGCTTCAACACTGTCCATGCCGTTGAATTGTCCTGAATTCACCATGACTCCAGGATCAGCATAGGCCTGTTCAGAAACTTCCTCGACGGGATCTTCAGGGTTTTGCACAACCACTCTAACAGGCAGGTTGTACTTGCGTGCAAATTCAAGATCACGCTGATCATGTGCGGGAACCGCCATAACAGCACCGGTTCCGTATTCCACCAGTACAAAATTAGCAATATATATGGGCATTTTATCCTGAGTCACAGGGTTTATACAGTACTTGCCGGTGAACATACCTTCCTTTTCCAGGCTTTCTGATGTGCGGGAGATATTATCCATGCGGGTTACCTGCTGAATAAAATCAGTTATCCTGTCTTTATCAGGACTGTCAGCTATCAACAGTTCCACCAGTGGATGTTCTGGAGCAAGGCTCATGAAAGTGGCACCAAAAAGAGTGTCCTGTCTCGTAGTGAAAACTCGGATTTTCTGCTCCATGTCTTCAATGGCAAAGTCGATCTCCATGCCTGTACTTTTACCAATCCAGTTTTTCTGCATGGCGATGACTCTTTCCGGCCAACCCTGTTCAAGACTGTTCAGGCATTCCAGAAGTTCTTCAGCGTAGTTGGTAATGCGCAGAAACCATTGAGAGAGTTCTTTTTTCTCAACCACTGTATCACATCGCCAGCATATTCCTGCTTCAACCTGCTCGTTGGCCAGAACAGTAGAGCACTGCGAACACCAGTTGACCGGAGCCTTTTTGCGATACACAAGACCGTTTTCCATGAATTTGATGAAGAACAGCTGTTCCCATTTGTAATAGCCTGGATGACAGGTGGCGAGCTCCCGGGACCAGTCGTATGAATAGCCCAGTTTTTTCAGTTCTGAGCGCATATAGGAAATGTTTTCATAGGTCCACTTAGCAGGATGAGTTCTGTTTTTTATGGCTGCGTTTTCCGCAGGCATGCCAAAGGCATCCCAGCCCATAGGATGGATGACATTGTAACCCATCATGGTTTTGAGCCTTGCAACTACATCTCCAATGGAATAATTGCGCACATGCCCCATATGAATCCGCCCAGAAGGATAGGGGAACATTTCCAGAACATAGTATTTGGGGCGAATATCTTCATGAGAGACGGCAAAAGTCTGATCATTGTCCCATTTTTGCTGCCATTTGGCTTCAATTGCCAAGGGGGTGTACTTTTTTTCAATCATAATTGGCTCCGGATATAGTTCTTTGTAAACAGTGAGGTTGTGGCAGAGCATAAAGCTTTCTACAATTGCCACCGGGGATTTACTCTTATAGCGCTGAGACAATTTGTCTGCTTAAACCTTTTTCAGGGCAAAACTCAAATTTAAAATTTTATAAACGCGTGATGCTCCCGTTTTCTAATGTGTTTTACCATCTGTGGTAAAAGGCAAGCTACTTCCTGAAAACCTGAATACGATTCAAGGGAGCTTTAAGCATGGCCATAATGCCTGCTTTAAAGCCCGTTCTGACAGGGTATTCCACAGGCCTTTCTATAGTGAGATCATATCTATTCCTGAAGCAGATAATGGTTTCTGTTTTTTCCCATTTTTTCAAAACAGGTTTTATCAAGTCAGCATCATTACTTGCGACAAAATAAAAAAGACAATCATTGTTGAATAAAGGCCAGAAAAGTTCACCCCAGCTTGCGAGAGCCTTGTCCAGAGGCAAATGAAACACATGGATCAAGTCCGAGGTATTTACGCACCAGGAATATGCCTTAAGATTCATCAATACAGACGTAAGATTTTGTACCCATTGGTTTAAGGATTGGCCATGCAGCATTGGATACGTCAGATCCCAGAGTCTTGTTCCCTGCTGAACCCACGATTTAAGGACAGGGAGGTTGTCAGAAGAGTCAGGGGGCAGGCAGAATGAAAGCCTGGGTATTTCCGGAGGGCAGGATTTAAAATCCTTTACTAATCCCAAATTTACCATTTTTTATGTCTTTACCCACTGCATCTAAGATACCATTTACAAAATTTCTGGAATTTCCGTCGCCAAATTTTTTCGCCAGTTCAACGCCTTCATTAATGGCTACTTTGAGAGGCATGTCCTGACAATAGCGCATTTCATATACAGACAAACGCAGAATTGTCAGCTCAATTTTGGCGATCCTTTTTAACTTCCAGTTTCGGGAATACTGGGAAATGATGTCATCGAGATCATCCAGATTTTCCCAAACTCCATGAATAATCGACCAGGCAAAAGTATTCATATCCTGGCCTGAAAGTTTTGACTCTTCTAAGAAGCCATTATAAGTCTCTTTCAGGCAGTCTATTGACTGGCTGAAATTCAACGAATAAAGAACCTGAAAAGCATACGCTCTGTGGTTACTTCTGGAGTTGTCCTGCTTTGTCTGGGACTTGCTGGTTTTGTTCATTATTAATCAGTACTGCATCAAGCGGTAACATTGATAGATATCTGGTCTGGCCGGAAATACATATTGATCTAACAAAAAAGATAATGAAAATAATTGGTTACAAAAAAATGATTGTCGTAATAGTTTAGCCCTTTTCTAAGGAAAGCAGGGGACAGGCACCCCAGCCCTTGTTTTTTGTTGATATAAAACACAGACTTAATAAAACAAGAGCTGGGAGAGCCAGTCCCCCTCCGGGCTGTATGCCTCCGGGCAGGAAGCCGTGCCACATGCAAATGGCTAAACTGTTACTGATTGTCTAATTATAATTGTTCTAAGACTTTAATGGTTTCCAGCAGAGCAGCAGCAGCCTCAACACCTTTGTTTCCTGCCTTGCTTCCGGCGCGCTCTATGGCCTGTTCCAGAGTATCAGTTGTCAAAAGGCCAAAACCTACCGGAGTCCCTGTTTCCATGGAAGTCTGTGCAATGCCTTTGGTTGCTTCAGAGGCTACAAACTCAAAATGAGGGGTAGCGCCGCGGATTACAGCACCAAGACAAATTATGCCGTTGTATTTATTTGAGGCTGCCAGCTTTTTAACTATTACAGGAAATTCAAAAGCGCCGGGTATCTTGATTAGCGTCAGGTTATTGGAGTCAATTCCATGGCGGACAAGATAATCTATTGCTCCACCCACCAGTTTATCAACAATAAAATCGTTGAATCTTGATGCAACCAATGCAACTTTGAGGCCTTTGGCATCCAGCATTCCTTCGATAGTTCTGATTGAAGACATGATAATTCTCCGGATTTATATATTTTTCTTAGTTATCTGGGCAGTCAAAAGATCTTGTGCAACCCCTTGGATTTATTGCCATTTTACAAGCTTTAGATATCCAGTCGTTTTCAAAGCCTAAACATTTGAAATCATAATGTTTTTTTTTAAACTAATAACAATTAACTGATAACTTTTAACTCTCAAGTTAGTTATCTCGTTTGTATTTTTCACCACATATTTTCATAACTACTGTGATCTGATAGATTTATTCTTCATTGGCCAGTTTCAGGAGATGCCCCATTTTCTCCTTTTTGGTTGTAAGATAGCAGCGGTTTTCATCGCAAGCAGGCACCTCAATGGCTACTCTTTCTACAACTTCCAGATCAAAACCTTCCAAACCTATGATTTTTTTGGGATTATTTGTCATAAGGCGCATTTTATTGACTCCGAGATTAACCAGAATCTGAGCGCCGATCCCGTAGTCTCGCAAATCAGGTGCAAACCCTAAAGCTTCATTGGCTTCAACTGTATCCTTACCCTGATCCTGAAGAGCATAGGCTTTGATTTTGTTAGCCAGGCCTATTCCTCTGCCCTCCTGGCTCATATAGAGAATTATGCCTTCACCTTCTCTGTCCACCATCTGCATGGCAGCTTTAAGCTGGTTGCCGCAGTCACAGCGAAGGGAACCAAAAACGTCTCCTGTGAGGCACTGGCTGTGGACTCGGACTAATGCAGGTTTGTCTCTTTGAATCTGGCCTTTGACCATGGCAATATGGGTGTGGTTATCGGTCTGACTTTCAAAGGCAATGGCCCGAAAATCACCAAAACAGGTGGGCAGGCTGGACTCTCCAACCCTTTTGACCATGGAATCAAACCTTGCCCTGTAGCGAATAAGATCTTCAATGGTGCATATTTTAATATTATGCTCCTGGGCAAACTCTTTAAGGTCCGGCATTCTGGCCATGTTGCCATCATCGCGCATGATTTCGCATATTACAGCACCCGGCTTCAGACCAGCCAGTCTGGAAAGGTCAACACTGCCCTCGGTCTGGCCGGCCCTGACCAGTACTCCACCCTTTTTGGCTTTAAGGGGGAAAATGTGGCCAGGAGTGGCTATATCATCGGGGCTGACATCATCTTTGATGGCAGTCAGGATAGTAGTGGCCCGGTCATATGCGGAAATTCCAGTGGTTACACCTTTGGAAGCTTCGATGGAAACTGTAAAGGCTGTTCCAAACTTTGATGTATTTTTGGATGCCATCATGGGCAGGTCAAGCTTGTCCACCCATTCCGGAGCCAGAGCCAGACAAATGAGACCACGTCCGTATTTGGCCATGAAGTTAATGGCTTCAGGGGTTATCTTTTCAGCGGCAATGGTCAGGTCTCCTTCGTTTTCGCGATCTTCATCATCCACCAGAATGACCATTTTTCCCTGCTTGATCTCCTCAATAGCTTCTTCTATTCCACATATTGACATGTCATACCCTTTAGGTGTTTTAAGATTTAAGATTTAAGTTTTAGGTTTTAGGTTTTAAGTGTCTCGCCCGGGCGGTCCGGGAACGAACGTGTGAGTAACTGTCTTTAAAGTGGAGCCTGCATCCTGCAGGCTATTTAATTCCAGGCGGCTGGAAGCCGCCTCCACATTACCCCTCGTTCCCAGGCTGGAGGCTGGGAACAAGAAAAATAGCCTTAACACGTTTGGGATTGCCGCGTTCGCCCCAGTTGAATGGCTGCGCCTACACTGCGTGTATTCAACGAGGTAAAAAGACTCGCTCGCAATGACACCTGAGCTGTCAGGGATGTGGTTACTCAAAACCTGTCAACCACGAGGGCGCCTAAGCGACCGAAGCAATCTGTATGGTAAAACCATAATAGCATGAATTTATTACTAATTTGGTTTTAGTTACTTGTAAGCTCCTCACCCGGGCGGACCGGGACCGAACCTGTGAGTAACTAAAAATCAGGCCCATATTTGGAAATTGGGACAGTCCCCGCAAGGTACTATAAAAAAGATTGATGCTGCATTGGTTCCTGGAAGAAATTTGCTTAAAGGAAAAAATTTACACAGCGAGGGACAGTCCCCCTCCGGGCTATAAGCCTCCGGGCAGGAAGCTGTGCCAGGCGCAAAGTTCCCATCTTTGACGGAATTTTTCTGGCAATTGAGAATCAATCATATGTAAAAATCTTAAAATTGTGAAAATTATAAGCGTCTGATTTTATTAGCAAAACGATTGTAGTTACTTGTAAGCTCCTCACCCGGGCGGACCGGGACCGAACCTGTGAGTAACTAAAAATCAGCCTTAACACGAGATTGCTTCGCTTCGCTCGCAACAAGGATTGCCGCGTTCGCCCCAGTTGAATGGCTGCGCCTACACTGCGTGTATTCAACGAGGTAAAAAGACTCGCTCGCAATGACACCTGAGCTGTCAGGGATGTGGTTACTCAAAACCTGTCAACCACGAGGGCGCCTAAGCGACCGAAGCAATCTGTATGGTAAAACCATAATGCCCTGATTTTATTGCTTATTGGGTTACCCCTCGTTCCCAGGCTGGAGCCTGGGAACAAGAGCAAATATACTGCAATTTGTAAGTATTTTATTGCTAATATGATTCCAGTTACTTGTAAGCTAACTATCGCTTACGTATAAGCGAAAATCAAAGAAATCCATGTTCATGCAAAAAACTATTAGATATTTTGCTTTCAGGCTTTTTGACTTTTTCATGACCATGTCTAACGCTGAGCATTTTTTCAACATACTTTCCGATTATATCGGTTTCCATATTGATATGGGTGCCCATTGTCCAGGAATTGATGGTAGTTTCTTTTTGAGTGGCAGGAATTATGTTTACCTTTAAAAATTCCTGACCGCACTCAATAACAGTCAGGCTGATTCCATCTAAGGCCACTGAACCCTTGTCAATGATCTGTCGCGAAAAAGTATCCGGGAACGAGAGTGTGTAAATAACTGATTCCCCGGATTTTGCAATGCCAGATATTCTGGCCTGACAGTCAACATGTCCCGAAACCAGATGCCCGCCAAGGCGGTCTCCCATTCTCAGGGCCCGTTCCAGGTTAACTTTGTGCCCAAGCTTGAGGGCCTTCAGGTTTGTCAGTCCCATGGTCTGAGAAGAAGCGTACACATAAAACCAGTCCTGACCAAAATCTTCAACCGTAAGACATACTCCGTTTACAGCAATACTTTCGCCCAACTCAAGGTTAGACAATGCTTTTGCCGGGACCAAGCGCATCCTGGTTTCTGTACCTCTGGACTCAATCCCGGATACTGTTCCTGTGGTTTGAATTAGTCCTGTAAACATCAGAAATAATTTTGTCCTTTGATCAATAGCATATTAACTAAGAAAAAGTTTGAGCAGAATATCATTGCCCATGATCCTGGTTTCAGCAAGACGAGCGCTCAGAGCCTCATCCATGGTTTGCGGTGTATTGCCATCGAATACGGGCTTTGCTTGATTGTCGCCAAGGATTTTCATGGCCATGTAATACCATAGCTCATCTGCCAGCTTAGCCCTGAGAAAGCTCAGACCCAACAGTCCCCCGCCTTCGCACAGGGCGTGGTAAATGTTTTTCTGTCTTAAAAGGGAAAGCCCCTGCGCAAGATCAAGACCAGTACCCTTTCTGTCCAGACCGATAACTTCACATCCAAGCTCTTTAAGTTTACCTGCCGTGTTTCCTTGCGCTGTCTGCTGGTCGGTCCAGAAAATTGTTTCCCGTGGTCTGTCAGTTAAAAGATAATAATGCATATCAGGTTCTGGAAGCCGGGAGGTAACGATTATGGCCAGAGGTTGAAATGCTGCACCGGAATCACGGCAGGTAAGCCTTGGGTTGTCCTGATAAAAGGTGTTGCCGCCTACAATGACTGCTCCAACCTTTGAGCGCAATTCATGAACTGATTTTCGGGAAACATCTGATGTAACCCACTGAGAATGTCCTTTACTGGTAGCGATTCTACCGTCCAGAGTTGATGCCATTTTCAGGTATAAATAAGCTCTGTCAGTCCTGTTCCAGACAACGAAGTCAGCGATAAGATCCTGACATTTCTGCTCCTCAATTCCAGACTGTACATGTACCCCGGATCGTGCAAGAAAGTCAGCACCTCCACCTGAAACATGTGGATTGGGATCAAGAGCACCTATGACAACATGACGGATTCCTGCCTTGAGAATGGCCTGAGTGCAGGGTGGAGTCTTGCCGAAATGGTTGCAGGGTTCCAGAGTTACATACAATACACATTGCGATAAATCATACCCCCTTAAAATAGCATGATTTATGGCTTCAACTTCAGCATGGTTCTCTCCACATGCCCTGTGAAACCCTTGACCAACGATTTCATTTCCGGCAGCGATCACTGCTCCGACACAAGGATTGGGGGCTGTTCTACCTTTACCTTTCATGGCCAGGCTGACAGCTTTGAGCATAAAATCACTTTGGTTCATATGGCAGACACCTGAAGTTAACGCCGGCTTCTTCAAGCATGTCCCGGGCAAGTTCATCAGGGTAACCCTGGGCAAAGAAAATATTTTGCACCTGACAGTTGATAAGCATTTTAGTGCAGATAAGGCATGGCTGAGTTGTGCAGTATATAGTGGCACCAGAAATAATTATTCCGTGGACTGCAGCCTGGATAATGATGTTTTGCTCTGCATGCAAACCCCGGCAAAGTTCGTGTCTTTGCCCTGAAGGGATGTTCATCTGCTCACGTATGCAGCCGGTTTCTAAGCAATGCCTGAGACCTGCCGGAGAACCATTGTATCCGGTGGCCAGTATTCTCTTGTCTTTGACAGCTATGGCTCCAACCTTTCTGCGCAGACAAGTGGACCGTTCCGCAACCATATGCGTAATACGCATATAATATTCATCCCAGGAAAGCCTTTCCTGTTTCAATCATCAGCTCCTGTCCAGTTTTTAAGCCCCTGGTGACACTTTACCAAGCAAACAGAGGAAATTCCAGGGCGAACTTTTCAACTTCCTTACTAATTTCCTTAAGTCTTTGTTCATTTTCGTAATTTTCAAGAACATCAATAATCCAGACCACTATCTTTTCCATATGCTCAGGCTTCATGCCTCTTGTAGTCAGGGCAGGGGTGCCTAATCGAATACCGGAGGTAACAAAAGGTGATCTGGTTTCAAAAGGGACAGTATTTTTATTAACTGTAATGCCTGCCTTGTCCAAAGCAATTTCAGCATCTTTTCCAGTGACATTTTTATTGATCAGATCCACAAGTATCAGATGATTGTCTGTGCCACCGGAAACAAGATTAAAACCAGCATCTGTAAGCAGTTGAGCCATTTTTCGCGCATTATCAATGACTATTTGCTGATATTGGGTAAACTCGGGCTTGAGGGCTTCGCCAAAAGCAACAGCTTTGGCTGCAATGACATGCATTAGCGGACCACCTTGAATTCCCGGAAAAATCTGCGAGTTAAGAGTTTTGCCAAATTCCTCTGAACTGAGGATCATCCCCCCCCTGGGACCGCGCAGAGTCTTGTGGGTGGTGGTTGTGGTAAAGTGGGCATGCTCTATTGGTGAAGGATGAAGTCCAGCAGCAATAAGTCCGGCTATATGCGCCATATCCACCATGAGCCTGGCCTCGACCTTGTCTGCTATATCACGGAAGCGCTTAAAATCGATGATTCTGGGATAGGCGCTGGCTCCGGCTATAATGAGCGCAGGCTTGTGCTGGACAGCAATTGCTTCTAATTGCTCATAGTCGATATGGCCGGTTTCTTTGTCCACACCATAAAAGACATTATTGAAGAGTTTTCCGGAAAAATTGACCGGGCTGCCATGAGTTAAATGCCCTCCATGGGATAAATCCATTCCCAGAACAGTATCTCCAGGTTTCAAGGCTCCAAAATAGACAGCCATATTGGCCTGGGATCCGGAGTGAGGCTGAACATTGGCATACTGGGCGCTAAAAAGTTGTCTGGCCCTGTCCCTGGCCAGATCTTCAGCAAGATCCACATATTCACAGCCTCCATAATATCTTTTACCTGGATAGCCCTCAGCATATTTATGGGTGAGCACGCTGCCCATGGCCTGGCGGACAGCTATGGAAGTAAAGTTTTCTGAAGCAATAAGTTCCAGTTTGGAATGCTGCCTTTGATTCTCCAGTTCAATGGATTTGGCAACCTGCGGATCCTGATTCATTAATTCCTGTATATTCATAATAATTCAATCCTATCTGTTGAACGTAAAAGTTTAAAGTTCTGGGACACCTCTTTTTTTGTGGCTCCAGCCACATTTTGAAGAAGCGGCTGGAGCCGCAAGAACAAAACGTCCCCAGGCTGGAGCCTGGGAACGAGGGGATATTCTCATATTTTTACGATTTTTGCTTTGATTGATGCACATTTGCCAGATAAGTTCCGTCAAAGATGGGAACTTTGCGCCTGGCACAGCTTCCTGCCCGGAGGCGTACAGCCCGGAGGGGGACTGTCCCTCGCTGTGTAAATTTTATCATTAAAGCAAATTTCTTCCAGAAACCAATGCAGCATCAATCTTTTTTATAGTACCTCGCGGGGACTGTCCCAATTTCCAAATATGGGACTGTTCTTCAATGTGGAGGCGGCTTCTAACCGCCGGAAATAAATAGCCTGCAGGATGCAGGCTCCACTTTAAAGACAGTTACTCACACTTTCAGACCCGGTTCGCCCAGGTGCGGAGCTTATAACAAATAACAGATAACAAATAACAGATAACTGGGTTATAGGCGAAGCCAGAGCTGGTCTACTCCTCAAACTTTTTAAATAGAACTGTACCGTTGGTGCCTCCAAAGCCAAAAGAGTTGCAAAGAGCGTATCTGATGTTGCGTGATACGCTTCCTTGTGAGCAATAATCAAGATCACATTCAGGGTCTGGAGTATCAAGGTTGATGGTTCCCGGCACTTTGGAGTGAAAAAGACTCAGAACACTGAAAACGCTCTCAATGCCCCCGGCAGCACCAAGACTGTGGCCGATCATGGATTTGTTGGCCGTAAGGAGCATGTCAAAGGCATGTTTGCCGAACACTTCTTTAATGGCTTTTGTCTCAGATGCGTCATTGAGCTTGGTGGATGTGCCATGGGTATTGATATGTTCAACCTGTTCAGGGGCGACGTCAGCTTCCTTGAGAGCCTGACGCATGGCCAGAGCCATTCCTTCTCCTGATTCGTCTGGCGCGGTCATGTGATAGGCATCCGCTGAAGCACCAAAACCTACAACCTCTGCATAAATCCTGGCATTGCGGTTTAATGCACTCTCCAAATCCTCAATAAAAAGCAGCCCACTGCCTTCACCAATAACAAAACCGTTGCGATGCAGGTCAAAAGGGCGGCTGGCTTTTTCAGGATGCTCATTGCTTGTGGATAGGGCTTTCATGGCGTTAAAGCCTGAAACAGCCATGGGAGTTATGGTAGATTCAACACCACCTGTGATCATGGCGTTGACCCGGCCAAGCTTTATATCTGAAAAAGCATATCCAATTCCATGCATGCCTGAAGCACAGGCAGAAGTAGTTGCCAGATTGGGACCTTTTGCTCCAGTAGCTATGGAAATTTGACCTGCTGCCATATTGGCGATGAGTAAAGGGATATAAAATGGTGAAATTCTTCTTGGTCCAGACTTTAAAAGCTTAGTATGAAATTCTTCAATAGTCTCCAAGCCGCCCAGGCCACAACCGATCAATGCACCGCAATCAGTCATATCCAGTTTTTCAGAAGGTAGTCCTGCATCCTCCATGAGCATTTTAGCGGAAGCTACGGCCAATTGACAGAATCTGTCCATACGTTTTGCTTCCTTGGCAGTCATAAAGGAGGTGGGATCAAAATTTTTGACTTCAGCAGCTATCCTTGTAGCAAAGTTAGAGCTGTCAAAACGTGTCAGTTCAGCAACTCCGCTTTTGCCGGATAAAAGCGCTTCCCAGCTTGACTGCAAATCATTGCCGATAGGGGTGATGGCTGAGAGTCCGGTTACAACTACTCTTGTTGATTTCATATTCATAACTGTAATAATTGGTTGGGGGTTTAACGATAAGCCCTTGCATGGGGTTACCAATTATATCATCTTTTGTATAAGCTTAGCCCTTTTTGAGGAAAGCGGGGGACAGGCACTTCAGGACCCTCTCGAGCATCAACCCATGTTTCAAACCTTTCGTTATTGAGGCAAGTGGGTCTCGGAAGATCAAGGCCAAGTGCCACATACTTCTTCTAAGTAACTACATTTTTATGTCAATTATTTCAAGCTGTTATGTTTTTCAGCTTGTTACGATTTTTCCTTAAGATTCACTTACAATTACCAAAAAAGTTCCGTCAAAGATGGGAACTTTGCGCTTGGCACAGGGACTGTCCCTCGCTATGTAAATTTTTTCATTAAAACCGATTTTTGCCAAAAACCAATGCAGTATCAAACTTTTTAACGTTTCCTCGCGGGGACTGTCCCAAAGTCCATAGAGGAGACTCATTTTCAGTTACTCGCAGGTTCGGTCCCGGTCCCCCCGGGTGAGGAGCTTACAAGTAACTGGAATCGTTTTGCTAACAAAATCAGACGGTTACAATTCTCATATTTTTACGATTTTTGCTTATGATTGA
>NZ_KN882181.1:0-6538 GCF_000934755.1 Desulfonatronovibrio magnus | reverse complement strand
CTTGGCACAGGGACTGTCCCTCGCTGTGTAAATTTTGTCATCAAAGAAAATCTCTTCCAGGAACCAATGCAGCATCAATCTTTTTTATAGTACCTCGCGGGGACTGTCCCAAAGTCCATAGAGGAGACTCATTTTCAGTTACTCGCAGGTTTGGTCCCGGTCCCCCCGGGTGAGGAGCCTCTAAGTAACTTTAAAAAAACTGGACCCCGGATCAAGTCCGGGGTGACGGCTAAAGCAAGCTATTACTCTTTATCGTCATTCCGGCGAAAGCCGGAATCCAGGCTTTTCCTTGTTCCCAAGATCCAGCCTGGAAACGAGGAGTATAAGTTACTCGCAGGTTCGGTCCCAGGCCGCCCGGGTGAGGAACTTACAACTATATGTTTTTATGTACACAAACAAAAAAACTATTGATTAGCCTTAACATAATCAATAGCTGCCTGTACAGTGAGTATCTCCTGAGCCTTTTCATCGTCAATCTCGATATCAAATTCTTCTTCCATGGCCATAATAAGTTCTGTTAGATCCAGAGAATCAGCTCCAAGATCCTCAACAAACTTTGAATCAGGCTTTACTTCTTCTTGTGCTATGCCGAGCTGTTCCACTACAATCTCTTTCACTTTTTCATCTACGGACATTTGTTATACCCTCCATTTGCTTTTGATGTTGTATTGTTGAATTATAAATATTTCGTATCTGTTTACCCTCAAAGTATAGCTGCAGGCCATACTTACATGTACATGCCGCCGTTAACTCCCAGTACCTGACCTGTGATATAGTCTGCGCCAGGAGATGCCAGAAAGGCAACACTTTCAGCAATATCTTCGGCAGTTCCAAACCTTTTGAGTGGAATGGTGCTCTGGTACTTTTCTTTTATGTCGTCATTTAGACCAGCAGTCATGTCGGTTTCAATAAAGCCAGGAGTGACAGCATTAACAGTAATATTTCGAGGTGCAAGCTCTCTTGCTGCAGTCCTGGTCAACCCAATCAAACCCGCTTTGGCTGATGTGTAGTTGGCCTGGCCTGGGTTTCCCGACTGTGCTGTTACAGATGAGATATTTATGATTTTTCCTGATTTCTGGCGCATCATGATTTTGGCAGCCTGCTGCAGGCAGAAAAAAGAGCCGCTCAGATTCACCCTCAGTACTCTTTCCCACTGTTCATAACTCATTCTCACCAGCAGACCGTCACTGGTCATGCCGGCGTTGTTGACCAGAACGCTTAAAAAAACCTGATCTTTAATTCTGGTGCGAAAAAAATCAACTATTGCTTCATGATCACCAATATCTAAGGCAAAGGCCCTGGCAACTCCGCCAGCTTCCTGGATTATTGCGCAAGTTTCTTCAGCTGGATCCGGCTTGCTGACATAAGTAACATACACCTGAAACCCGGATTTGGCCAGTCTCACGGCGCAAGCTCTGCCAATTCCTCTGGAACCTCCTGTAATTAAAGCAGTTTTGGTATCTTTTGACATGATAAAACCTCATTTATATGCTAAAACTGAACAAGTACTGCTCCCCATGTAAAGCCTCCACCGAATGCCACCAGCATCACCAGATCTCCCTTGCTGATTCTGCCTTTTTCCCAGGCATCTGCAAGAGCAATGGGAATGGACGCGGCAGATGTATTACCGTAATCCTGTACATTAATAAAAATATTGTCTGGATGAATTTGCATTTTTTTTGATAAAGACTCAATAATTCTCATATTGGCTTGATGGGGGATGAAAAGATCAATGTCGTCAATGGTAAGGTTATTTTTGTGTAAAATTTTCCGGGAAATTTCACGCATCGATCTGACTGCATGCTTAAAAACTTCCCTGCCTTCCATTTGAACAAAAAAATTATGGTCAACTTTCTGACCAAGCTTCATGGCATGTGCTGAGCCTCCACCATTGACGGTAAGCAGAGAACCCAGCGAACCGTCGGCCTCTAAAAGCACATCTGTCACATAGCAGGACGATGGTATATTGCTGAAGGGTTTGGCTGCAATGACACATGCACCTGATCCATCACCAAACAGCACTGCTGTGGATCTGTCAGTAAGGTTGATTCTGGAAGTGACCACTTCAGACGCTGTTAGAAGAATCATGGAGTCCGGATGAAGAGCGCAGATAGCTCTGGCCAATTCTATACCGTATATAAACCCTGTGCATGCAGCATTTACATCCATGGCTGGAATACCTCTGACTCCAAGTTTTTCCATTAATATGCATGCAGCATTGGGAACATAAGCATCAGGGGTAAAAGTGGTCAGAAGAATATGGGTAAGATCCCGGGGGTTGATACCGGAGCGTTCAAGGGCTTGTAAAGACGCTTGCAGGGCAAGGTCGGAACAGGACTGGTTTGCAGCAATATGCCTGCGGTGGATACCTGTACGCGAGGTTATCCATTCATCTGTGGTGTCAACAAGTTTTTCAAAATCCTTGTTGGTCATGACCTGTTGCGGCACATGGAAGCTGAATCCTGAAAGATAGCAGTTATTAATCATTAGAAAAGATCTTTATAAACCAGATCAGGCTGACTTGGGCAGAGCCTTTTTGCCGAACAAACTGATTTCCTTATTGGCCCCCAGACCTTCAATAAGCAACTCATTAGCTCGGTTGTTGATAAATTCGCCGGCCATAAGCACGGCATTGGTTATGGCTTTGGAATTGGAAGAACCATGACAGACAATTCCTATACCGTTTAATCCCAGCAAGGGAGCACCCCCGTATTCTGCGTAGTCGATTCGTCTTCCAAATCGTTTTAACGCTTTAATACCAAGTAAAAAACCCAGCCTGGCCAGCCAGCTTTTCTTTACTTCTTCTTTGAGAATCTTGGTCAGAGAAACAGCAAGGCCTTCCATGAGCTTTAATGAAACGTTACCCACAAAGCCATCACATACAATCACGTCTGCCTTTCCAGTGAAAAAATCTCGGCCTTCAATGTTGCCAATAAAGTTCATGGAAGACATCTTGAATAGTTTGGTAGTTTCTCTGACAAGGTTATTGCCCTTGCCGTCTTCTTCACCAATGGTCAGAACACCGACTTTGGGCTGATTGACATGGAGCACGCTTCTGGCCAGAACCTCGGCCATGAGCCCAAACTGAACAAGATGATATGGCTTGCATTCAACATTGGCACCTACGTCAATGAGAATCAGTGGCCCTTTTTCTGAAGGTAGAATTGATGCCAGGGCAGGCCTTTCCACACCTTTGATGCGCCCGAGAATAAACATGCCGCAAGCCAGGGTTGCTCCGGAGTTCCCGGCGCTGACGACCCCTTGTGCTATGCCCTGGCGGACAAGTCTGAAAGCGACCTGAATGGAGGAATCTTTCTTTTTGCGCATGACATCCGATGGCTTTTCCGACATCTCCACCACTTGGGTAGCATGGGTGACTTCAATATCAAGATCACTATGTTTATGTTTCTTAAGTGTCTCTTTAATTTTTTGCTCATCACCAACAAAATGCAAGCTCAATCCATCAGTTTGTGCTGCTTTTAGAGCGCCCGGAACAACCACTTCAGGACCAAAATCCCCTCCCATGGCATCTATGGCAATTCTTGGCTTAAATTTCTGCTGCATCCTGATTTGGCCTTAAGTACTGACGCCCTTTGTAAGTGCCGCAGTCAGGACAGACCCTGTGGGGTAGAGTGGATTCACCACACTCACAATAAATAAAGTTGGGGGTTGGGATACGATCATGTGATCTGCGCATGCCTTTTTTGGACTTGGATGTTTTACTTTTTGGTAATGCCATTTTATACCTCTTTCATACATTTAATGATTCATAATTAATGGTGTTGTATCTGCATGTGACTGGTTACGAACTTGACAGTCAAAAGCTCTCTGAAAAATATTCTTGTCTTGAAATATGTTTATTGAATTTTTATATTTCTAAAGACAGCCAGTCTTGGGTCGCCGTATTCCCTGCCACAAACACACTCGTCACGGTTAAGATTCTTACCGCAATCCGGACATAACCCTGAGCAACTTTCAGAACAAATAATTTTGACAGGCAAGGCAAGGATGAATTGCTCCAGAACTGTCTGCAATATACTTATGTACCAGTTGCCGTTTTCAAACTTGAGCAGCGCAGAGTCAGACTGTTCGGATTTGAAGTCATCATAATCTTCAAAGATATCAAAATCATGACTAATGAGAACATCAGCCCGTTCCAGGCACCTTGAGCAGTCTAAAGAAATATTACCCTGAATGCTGCCTTTAATGTATATTCCCTGAGACTGGGGAAAAACTTCAAGGTGAGCGTATAAATTTTTGTTAACCGAGCAGTCAAGCCCGGACTGCTTCCACAGCGCAGCCCAGTCTTGAGGGTTATCAAAATAAAACTCCCGGCCTTGGACCGGGATTTCAGAAATCAGCAACCACTTGTTTTGCATAATTATTATGTGGATTAATAGTCCTGTTTAATGCCGAAAAAGCTTACTATCTTTTCATGATGGTTAATGTCAAGATTTTTGCTCTTGCAATTTTTTTACTTTGAATATAAATAACTCCTTTTTATGCGGACGAAGTACCCCTGACAGGCTGCTGAAGAGACTCAATACTTTTACTGTTTATGAGTTTTGCTTTATGGTAAATCAGCATACAAGCTCTTCAGCAGAACCTGATATTCAAAATTTATACATTTATTCCGGGAGGAAAATATCATGAGCAAGCAATGTGAGGTATGCGGCAAAAAGCCCCAGGTAGGAAATAACGTCAGTCACGCCAACAACCGTAACAAAAGAAGATTTCTGCCCAACCTGCAGAAAGTTCGATCCCAGGACAGGCAGGGTAAAGTAAGAAGGCTCAGTGTATGCACCAGATGCCTTCGTTCAGGAGCTATTGTCAAGCCAGCTGTAAGCTGATTACAATCTCCAGACCAGGAACTATCTAACCCCGGGTGTCAAACGCTCGGGGTTTTTTTATGGTACAGTCTAATGCGGGCAAAGCCCACAATCCAATTTCTAACAAGGACATTCTTTTCAGGCTTAAGACTGAAGGCTGAAGGCACAAGACTGAAGACTGAAGGCTGAAGACTGAAGACTGAAGGCTGAAGGCACAAGACTGAAGGCTGAAGGCACAAGACTGAAGACTGAAGGCACAAGACTGAAGGCTGAAGGCACAAGACTGAAGACTGAAGGCTGAAGACTGAAGGCTGAAGGCACAAGACTGAAGACTGAAGGCTTAAGACTGAAGGCTGAAGACTGAAGGCTGAAGAATCAGGATCTTGGACATCTCATATCAGGGTTAAAATTTCTTGTTTTTTTCTACAGAATTGAGGCGATAAGTTACTAAGCAACCTTAATTATAATTCCCATCTGCCACCGCCAAATGATCCCCTTTCAATCACCCTCCATGACCAAAGATAACTTGCTGTCTGGACGAGCTTGGAAGCTCCTCACCCGGGCGCCCCTGGACCGAACTTCTAAGTAACTACAATCGTTTTGATAATAAATTCAAATGGTTACAATTCTCACATTTTTATGATTTTTGCTTATGATTCATGCACATTTGCCAGCAAAGTTCCGTCAAAGATGAGAGCTTTACGCCTGGCACAGGGACTGTCCCTCGCTGTGTAAATTTTATCATTTAAGCAAATTTCTTTCAGGAACCAATGCAGCATCAATCTTTTTTAAAGTACCTCGCGGGGGACTGTCCCAATTTTCAGAAAAGTGACAGATTCGTAAAGTTACTCACACGTTCGGTCCTGATCCGCCCAGGTGAAAAGCTTACAAGTAACTAAAACTAAATTAGCAATAAATTCAAAGTATTATGGTCTTGCCATACAGATTACTTCGGTCGCTTAGGCTCCCTCGTGGGTGACAGGTTTTCAGCAACCACATCCCTGACAGCTCAGCTCAGGTGTCATTGCGAGCGAGTCTTTTTACCTCGTTGAATACACGCAGTGTAGGCGCAGCCATTCAACTGGGGCGAGCGCGGCAATCTCTAGCGCGTTGAGGCTGTTTTTCTTGTTCCCAGGCTCCAGTCTGGGAACAAGAGCAAATATACTGAAATGTGTAAGTGCCTGATTTTGCTTCTAATTTGGTTTTAGTTACTTAGATGGAGGTGCAGAAAAAGGCCCCATTAAGCCTCCTCTAAGCTTCGGGATCGTTCCCAATTGACTTTCCATAAACGCTTAATACTCCCCACAGTATCAATAGAGTGAAGTGTTCAACGACAATTATAACATCAAAAATTGTTGACCTGTGATTATTGTTTGGGTAAGTATGATTACTTTAAACATAAAATGAGAAACATACATTTCATCAACATTTTATGGCTAACCATATTTGCAACCCAGAACACAGACCCCAGTGTTTAAAAGTTAAATGACTTTCGCCATTTTTTGGCTTAAATCATTAGCAAATTACTGTGCCTTTCCAGATGATCACGCACTGATAGACAGCCCTTGCAGGATTCAAAGAGCTTGCCCACGGAACATACTGAATATCACGGAATAACTGCTGCTTGTTTCCAGATTTCACCCGTCTCTTTTGAAATGATTGCAGGATTCAGGATCTAATTATTAAAGCAGATCCTCACAGACTGGATC
>NZ_KN882180.1:93692-103624 GCF_000934755.1 Desulfonatronovibrio magnus | reverse complement strand
CAATTTTCTTATTCTTACGATTTTTACATATGATTGATTCTCAATTGCCAGAAAAGTTCCGTCAAAGATGAGAGCTTTACGCCTGGCACAGGGACTGTCCCTCGCTGTGTAAATTTTTCCATTAAAACAAATTTCTACCAGGAACCAATGGAGCATCAATCTTTTTTATAGTACCTCGCGGGGACTGTCCCAATTTCCAAATATGGGACTGTTCTTCAAGGTGGAGGCGGCTTCCAGCCGCCTGGAATGAATTAGCCTGCAGGATGCAGGCTCCACTTTAAAGACAGTTACTCACAAGCTCGGCCCCGGGTCCGCCCAGGTGAGGAGCTAACAAGAAAACAATAGCCAAACACTGCACTTCAGAATTAAGCCGCAAGCTTCAGAGCAAGTTCAAAAGCTCTGATTAAGCTTGTGGTATCAGCTGCATAAGTGCCGGCAATATCATATCCTGTTCCATGATCTACAGAGGTACGTATTATGGGCAGCCCCAGGGTTACATTGACTGACCTGCCAAACTCCACAAGCTTCAAAGGCGCAAGTCCCTGATCGTGATACATGGCAAGTACAGCAGAAAATTGACCATTATACGCCTTGCCAAATACTGTATCCGCTGGAAAAGGACCCTGCACTTTAATACCCTGGTTCTGAGCCGCTTTGATGGCTGGCTCAATGATGGCTGCTTCCTCATGACCTATCTTGCCCTGTTCACCAGCGTGAGGGTTCAGGCCGCACACAGCTACAGGCTGGTCAAGACCAAGCTTTAAAATAAAATCTGCCGTAAGGACCAGGCAGTTTAAGATTTTATCTTTGGAAATAAGACCAGGAACCCTGGCAATTGGCGGGTGGGTTGTGACTAAGCTGACCCTTAGACGTTCACCGCATAAATGCATACAAACCCTGTCTGGATCGACTCCAAAATAATCCGCAAGAAATTCTGTATGCCCTCCATATCTGAACCCGGCATCAAGCATGAACGCCTTGTTCAGAGGACCTGTGACCAGGGCATCGGCATATCCGCTTTTAAGGATTTCACACGCGGCTTGAAGGGTCTGCCCTGCATACAATCCGGTAGACATGCTTCCTTTGCCGGGCACAAATTGCTGTTCCTTTGAAGCAGCCGGTTCGTAAAGATAAATACCAGGATCCCTCTGCAACGCATGACAAGGATGATCAATCAGATTCCAGAAAATTGGTCTGCCAAGGTTGCGGCAATGCAGTCGCAGGATATCTTCTGAACCAATGATGATAAGAGAGTTGTCGGACAATAATCGGCGTATTTCAGCAATACACAGCAATTCCGGCCCCAGGCCGGCCGGATCTCCCATGGAATAGGCAACTACAGTCACTTAGCCTTGTTTTGCTTTGGGGACAGTATAAGGCAGTCTTCCAGAAATATACAACCATCCTGATCGCAAAAGCCATCAGCAGCTCGGGCAAAGCAGTCAAAATTACCCTCTGTTCGCTGAATAAGACGCACAGCCTCAATTTTGGACAATGTTACAGGGATCTTTATATCAATTTCTCTGGCAATGGCCCTGATTTCTTTCATTTTCATGTTACTTATCTCCTGCCAACTTATTTTGTGTAGAGTTATTTCGTCACCGCTGAGACAATGCCTTTTACGACAGGTTCTTTCATTTTCCTGTAGGTTTCAATATAAATTTTTGCAGAATTGACCCAGGAAAAATCAGTTCTCATACCTCGAAGCTTGAGCTCTTCCCATTCTATAGGGTTATTAAAAACTTCTAAGGCTTCCTCTATGGATTCAAGCAGGCCTGATGAAGTAGGTTCATTAAAGATAAATCCATTGGCATCTTTGTTCGGGTATGGGGTTATGGTATCTTTGAGTCCCCCTACTGCCGTTGCTATTGGTGGAGTGCCAAATCGCAGACTGTACATCTGAGTCAGTCCGCAGGGCTCATACCTTGAGGGCATGAGAAAAATATCCGCACCTGCCTGAATCTTGTGGGCCATTTCTTCGGTGTATCCAACAATCCCAGACACATGATCTGGATAAAGCTCCACCAGGTTGACCAGCTGAGCCTCATATTCAGCATCACCCTCACCAAGGACTACCAGACCCACATCTTTTCTGACAAGATCAGGAATAATATCAAGAAGAAGATCAATACCTTTCTGACTTCTCAAACGACCAATAAAGCCAAGGACAGGTCTTTCTACCAATCTTTCCGGAAGGCAAAGACTGGCAATAAGATCAGCTTTGCAAACCTTCTTACCTTCTGGGTTCTCTGCTGAATAGTTAGCCTCAAGAAACTTGTCCTGTGCTGGATTCCATACGTTGTAATCAGCTCCATTGAGTATACCCACAAGATTATCACTTTTTTGCTGCAGAATACCCTCCAGCCCGCAGCCAAACTCTGCAGTTACAATTTCTCCTGCATAGGATGGGCTGACCGTTGTCACTACATCTGCGTGGGCAATACCTCCTTTGAGAAGATTGAAGCTGTCATAATATTCAACACCGTCAGGATTCCAGGCTTCATAGGGCAGGCCGCAATCCCAAAAAAGACGAACAGAAAATCTCCCTTGGAAGGCAAGATTGTGGATAGTAAAGACAGTGGACGTATCAGCCCAGAAAGAATCTACTCTTTTCTGATAGTAAATATAAGAGTTCATGAGCGCTGCATGCCAGTCATGTGAATGAACTATGTCCGGGGCTGTACCCATTTTTTTCATCAAAGCCATGGCTGCCCTGCAAAAAAAGATAAACCGCTCACAATTGTCAAAGTAATCACCTTTGTAAGTACAATAATAATAGCGGCGGTCAAAATATTCACCACGATCAATAAAATAGACAGGCATGCCGTAAAAGCTGGCTCTGAAGATATCAGCACTTATATCGGGCCATGGATAACCGACATTCAGATCTTCATAAACAAGATTGGGACTGAATTCACTGGTGGCTATTCTGCCATAAAGCGGCGTGATCACACTGACATCATAGCCCATTTGATGCAGGGTCAAAGGCAGTACCCCCATCACATCGGCCAGACCGCCTGTTTTGGAAAAGGGATAAATTTCTGATGCTACAAAACAAATACTTGGCTTAAAATCCATATTTCCTCAACAAAAAGTAAAATGTAATTAAATAATCAGATATCTGTTTTTCAAAATTTGTGGTAACTGTTTACCACATTTTTTCACTTTTGCGTAAAGCCTGCATCCTGGTTGGCTTTCGCCATTGCTGCCTGTTTGACCAGCTCTTAGTCCGTTAGTCAAAAGCAAGGATATGAAGACGGTCTCTCGGCTGCTTGAATGAATTACTGGTTTTGACTTACGGGCTCATGCTGGGAGTTTGCAGCAAAAGACAACCACTCAGGATGCAGGCTGTCCTCACAACATGGTGAATAGATACAATTTGTGTGACCATTTACATGATCCAGCAGACAATGGGGGTTGAAAAAAAACAATAGGGATGCATACTGTTAACCTCAAACAAGGTTTTCCTTTTTTAATTCGTCTGCAGAAAGCAGGAATTAACCCTAAATTTAAAAAAAAATCAAGACAAACTCATGTAAAAGACAAATTTGTCACTGGGATGGGTTGGCTGGCTATTTAAAGATCAACACTTCCTCGGGGTGCGTTACGCGTTTCTGAAAAGTCAGTTGGGGACAATCCCGAGCCAAGCCGTCACAATCGGGTTTAAACACCAAAATAGCTATGCTTTACAATTAAAATTTAGTATCTGTTTAGCGCTTTTAAGGAAAGCAGGGGACAGGCACTCCGGGACCCACTTGAACATCATTTTGTGCTTAAAATATCTCATTTTTTGGGACAAGTGGGTCCCGGAAGAGCCAGTCCCCCTCCGGGCTGTATGCCTCCGGGCAGGAAGCCATGCCACATGCAAAGCGCTAAACAGATACAAAATTTACAGTTTTCAAAAATGCGTAATGTTCGTCTTCCTCAAGTGGTGTTGTTATGATTTTGAATCATCAGGGCGCACATACCCCATAAAGCACTCATGTCAGGATCTGAAGAACTGCGGATTACCCTGGGGAGAAGCCAGTCACGCCTATTTAGCCTGTGCTCAAGAGTACGCCTTGCTGCAGGCAGAAAATAATCCGCCATCCTGCTTATGCCACCCCCGAGCCCAATATTGCCAATTCCGAAAATACTGACCATCTGACTTAGAAAAAGTCCAAGCCGATGTCCATAGTCTTCCATTACTTTAATAGCATTATCATGGAAATCATTCAGATATGGATCAAGGTCTCTCAGGCCGGTTACAGGCAATCGTTGCCTGGCCATATCCAGCAATGCCTTAGAGTTGAGCCAGGTTTCCGCACACCCTACCTGACCGCAACCACATCTGATCCTTCTGCCAGGTCCGAGATATATATGACCTAGCTCTGGTCCAGCCGGAACCTTACCCTTCCATAAAGTTCCATCCATAACCACGCCCGAACCAAGACCAGTACCAAGAGTAAAAAAAAGAGCGTTTTGCTTTCCTCTCAAGCAACCCCTGTAAACTTCTCCCAAAGCAGCTGCCTGAGCATCATTTTCAAGAATTACATCCTTGCCAAAAGATTCAGATATAAAACCTTTTAAATCAAATCCTTTGAGTTCAGGCATATTTGTTGGACTAAGATATACACCCTTTTCAAAATCCATAGGCCCGGCACTGGCCAGTCCAAATTTTTGTACTTCATCTGAGCATTGTTTCTGTATTGCAGTAACCAGGCTGCATAGTGATTCTTTTGTGTCTGTCAGAGTTTTGGGTCGTTTCATGGTCACAGGACTGCCAGATGTACCGTCACTTTTAATCCAGGTACCGCGAATATTGCTTCCGCCAAGGTCTATACATATGTACATTATATTTCTCTGTGTTAGTTTAATGCTTAAGTATCAACTCATTTTCTCAAGTCTTTTGCGCTGAAATTTAAAATCCATAATAATCTCATAATGATCAAAGGCAAGCTCTGGTAGATTGTGCCAATTACAAAGCATTGCCTTGCCGGCATCATCGCCTGCTCTCATCTTTTCAATATCAAGAGAGTATGCAGTATACACAACGCTCAATGTGTGAGATCTTGGATCTCTTGCAGGATGGGAATACACTCCCAGCAAACCTGTCAAAACAACGTCAAGCCCGGTTTCCTCCTTTGCCTCACGTATTGCAGCATTTTCAGCGGTTTCGCCGTAATCTACAAATCCACCTGGCAAAGCCCAGCCATAAGGATAGTTGGTTCTTTCAATAAGAACAACTCTATCAGGAGATGAAAAAATAATAATATCCACAGTTGGGACCGGGTTTCTGTATACCTCAATCTGATTCTGACAATTGGGACAAGCCTTGAAGTAAGTCATAACAGCCTTGTTTACCATTTGTTTATATGTTAATTGTAATTTTCTTTATCCGTGTGGTCCATTCAAACAAACTGAGAAACCACAGCATACTGTTGAAAGAGCTCCTGCCCCCACATAATCAACAACCGATATTTAAAATGAGCCATTTATTAGCGCCTCACACGGGGGGGGAGAAAGAGTTAGAACTTGCTTTAATCCTGAACCCTGAACTTGTCGAGGTCCAGGATTAAAGATTAAAAAAAAACCGGCTGAACTGTTCACCCGAACAGTTCAGCCGGCTTTTGCAAAAGGAGGAAGAAACTTAGTATAATACATAGCAATAAGCAGGCCAATTTTAACAAATCATAGAAGCCCCATTTTTCAAGGGTTTTGTCAGATACCCTCACCTGCAAAGTACAATTTTTTGAACTACCTGTCAGACAATACGCGGTATGACTTTACAAACAGTTCAATTTTTTGAACCAGGCATAAACTCAAAAGCAAAACTCATACAGTATCCATCTGGGGCTGATATCTTTTTACCATTACTTCTTCTTACGAGTAACTAAAACCAAATTATTAATAAATTCAAAGCATTATGGTTTTACCTTACAGATTGCTTCGGTCGCTTAAGCTCCCTCGTGGATGACAAGTTTTCAGCAACTACATCCCTGACAGCTCAGGTGTCATTGCGAGCGAGTCTTCGAGCGCGGCGATCCTTGTTGCGAGCGAAGCGAAGCAATCTCGCGCTAAGGCTATTTCAAGTTACTCACAGGTTCGGTCCCGGGCCGCCTGGGTGAGGAGCTTACAAATAACTTCAAAAAAACTGGACCCCGGATCAAGTCCGGGGTGACGGTTAAAGCAAAGTGAAGCTCATTATCGTCATTCCGGCGAAAGCCGGAATCCAGGTTTTGATATTAAGAAGCGGCTGGAGCCGCAAGAACTAAACGCCCCCAGGCTGGAGCCTGGGAACGAGGGGTATAAGTTACTCATAGGTTCGGTCCTGGTCCGCCAGGTGAGGAGCTTACAAATAACTCAAAGCCTTCTCAAGGCAAAAGTCCAGTGCCACATACAAAATGGCTAAACTGTTACCATTTTTTTTCGTTGCAGGATTATTCCCCGGGGGCCAAACTTTTAACCTTATAATGAGGATTTTTTATGAGTCAAAACTCCAAAAAAACAGTTCTGGTCCTTGGAGCCAGCGGTTATGTCGGAGGCAGACTGGTACCTATGCTGCTTGAGCAGGGTTACCGGGTAAGAGCAGGAGCCAGAAAACCTGATAAACTGACATGCAGGCACTATGCTGTTCATCCTGATTTTGAACCTGTAGCTGTTGATGTGCTGGATCAGAAAAGTCTAAGCAGCGCCTGCAAGGATTGCATTGCAGTATATTATTTAGTTCACTCAATGGGACCTTCTCCCAAGGGCCAGGGCGACTTTGCCTCAAAAGACAGAATTGCCGCACGTAATATGGTCAAAGCCGCATCCCAGTCATCTTTAAGGCAGATAATTTATCTTGGCGGACTTGGAGATCAAGGTAAAGACCTTAGTCATCACCTGAAGTCACGCCTTGAAGTTGGTGAAATCCTGCAAAGCGGTCCGGTTCCAGTTACTTTTCTAAAAGCAGCCATGATTCTCGGTGCTGGCAGCGCTTCCTTTGAAGTCATGCGTTATCTTGTTGAAAGGCTGCCGGTGATGATTACGCCCAAATGGGTACATACCAAAAGTCAGCCCATAGCAATAACCAATGTTCTGGGCTATCTTAGCGGTTGTCTTGACCATCCCGATACTTTTGGACAGACCTTTGAAATAGGTGGACCTGATGTCCTGAGCTATTCCGAACTGTTCAATATATATTGTGAGGAAGCCGGTCTGCCTCCAAGACTTATTGTTCCGGTTCCAGTCCTCTCGCCCAAGCTGAGCTCATACTGGATTCACCTTGTAACCCCGGTCCCGTCATCCATTGCAGTTCCTCTCGCGGAGGGCCTGCGTAATACTGTCGTTTGCCATGAAAACCGGATTCAAAAAATCATTCCTCAAACACTGCTGTCATGCAGAGAAGCAATTTCCAGAGCTCTGGCCAATGTTGAAAAAGAAGAGGTAGATACCTGCTGGACTGATGCAGGAGAAGTAAACATACCGGAATGGGTAGCCTGCTCTGATTCTAAATACTCAGGTGGTACCATTTATGAGATATCCTTTCAGGTCAAACTTGCCGCACCTCCTGAAAAAGTATGGCCGGGCATTGAAAGTATTGGTGGAAAAAAAGGATGGTACTTTGCTGATTTTCTGTGGCGCATCCGCGGTATGGCGGACAAGGTTCTCGGAGGAAGCGGTTACAGGGCAGGCAGAAGAGTCCAGAATGAACTGCGCTATGGAGATACGGTTGATTTCTGGAGAGTCATAAAAGTAAAAAAATTTGAACAGCTCAGACTGCTGGCGGAAATGAAAGTTCCAGGCCAGGCCATACTGGAATTTGAGTTGTTTCCTGACGGACAGAATTGCCTCCTTGTCCAGAGAGCCAGATTTTACCCCAAAGGATTGCTGGGGCTTGCTTATTGGAATAGCCTGACCCCTGCCCACAACTGGCTTTTTAAAGGCATGCTGGAAAAAATTGCCCTGAGTTCAGGAATAAAAATAATTTCCGGGCCTGAACCTGCTCAGGATTCATCAACGACCTGCAGGCTATAAACTTTGAACTTTCCATCCTTTGCGTTCAAGCTCGTCTGAAGACATTGCACCGGCCCTGTATACCTTGAGTGTATCAGGGCCAATCATCCTGACTAATGTTGATGCTTTGCCTCCGGGTGGGGTATTGCTGGTGGAAAATATCAAGTCTGCCTTGCTCATAATTACAGGATCTAATAATTCCACATCCGCGCAAGACGGGCCCCCACTCAAGTTGGCACTGGTGGCAATCAGCGGAAAACCTGCCTTTAAACACAGCCTGGCTGCATCAGGATGAGGGGTAACCCGAATGGACACCAGCCCTTGACCATCCTTTATACCCAGAGGTACTTTTGTTCGAGCCCTGGTCAAAATGGAAAGAGGACCAGGCCAGAATTGCCTGCCCAGCTTTATCTCGTCAGGGCTTAGCTCTACAGCCATCTGGACCTGTTCGAATGAACCTGCCACGAGAGGCAATGGTT
This sequence comes from Desulfonatronovibrio magnus, assembly GCF_000934755.1. Taxonomy (NCBI): domain Bacteria; kingdom Pseudomonadati; phylum Thermodesulfobacteriota; class Desulfovibrionia; order Desulfovibrionales; family Desulfonatronovibrionaceae; genus Desulfonatronovibrio; species Desulfonatronovibrio magnus. The sequence goes on along the minus strand of NZ_KN882180.1, from coordinate 95,168 downwards.
TGTTGTCAGGCCTGGACTTTATGGCTGCCACTCTTTGCACTGTGGGAATACTTATACCCAAGCCTCCCAGTGCAAAAAATGTCTCTGTGGGGAATACAATTACGCCGCTGTCAGCCAGGAATTGTGCAGCTTGATTAACGTCCGAGGTAATGTTAACTTTTTTCATGCTTTGCCGATATATAGGTAAGAAAAGTGACAGACTCGTTAATTGTAACCGGTAACCTTTTGGCAGGAAAGTTGCTCATAGATTATGTAAGATAGTTTTCATGGGAAATTTTTTCCACCAAGGAGACATTATGAAAATCAATCCAGAACAAATTAACCAGGTCGTCCGTGAAAACAAAAACGTCCAGACCAACAGAACGAATAACGAATTTGGAAAGATGCTGGAAAACGAGATTGCCAAAGATCATATGGCTGGTCAGGCTTCCTCGCCTTCAGCCAGGTTAGATCTGCTCCAGCAGAGCCAGATTCTTAGCAGTTCACTCATAACCTCACAACAACGGGAACCGTCGCTTATGAATAAGATGGACAGCCTTTTGAACATGTGGGAAAATTATGCCGCTGACATGGACTCACCTGACTCAAACCTGAAGCAGGTTTACAATCATCTGCAGAATATTTCCCAGGGCATCAAAGATGTGAAAAATTCATCTTCCTTTGAAAATCAGCGTCCCGAAGTAAAATCCATACTCCAGGAACTGGAAGTAATGACTGCCACCGAGGAAATTAAAATCAACCGTGGAGATTATCTTACCTGACGCGACAACGCCGGAAGACTCCAATATCTTATGGGGATTCTGCCTGAATACTGTATATTGGGCCTTCCGGTGTCAGGGTGCTTTTCCACAGGGTAAGTTTATCCGCCCGGAACCATGGCCACTGCATTTTTCCCACCAATTCGGCAAAATCTGACCAGGGATCAGATTTGACAAACCTTTTCACTCTAAAAAGAGTTAAATGACTTATAAATGGCTTTTTCTCACTGACAAAGCCATGTATACTCAATTCCTGGTCGATAACAGCGGCAATTTTTTGTAGCCTGACGTCCTGCTCCTCAAGGCCCAGCCAGGCAACCCTGTATTGACCTTTTGCACCAAAAAATCCCACGTTCAACCCTTTGAGCCAGACATTCTCTATCTGAAAACCCTTAATAAACCGGACTACTTGAAGAACACTTGTATTATCCACCTCTCCAATAAACTTCAAGGTCAGATGCCAGTTACCCGGCCTGGTCCAAATCATTCTTGATTTGAACCTCTTAGCCCACTCTTCTCTTATCTTGGACAATATTTCCTGATATATCTCAGGCAAAGCAATGCCAATAAAAAGTCTCATAAAAAATTATACTTTAGTAACTTATCGCTTCAATTTTGTAGCATAAAACAAAAAAATTTTAACCATATATACGAGAAATAATGCCCAAAATCCCAAAACTTCAACCTTCAACCTTCAACCTTCAGTCTTCAGCCTTCA
>NZ_KN882180.1:0-93432 GCF_000934755.1 Desulfonatronovibrio magnus | reverse complement strand
CTTCAGCCTTCAGTCTTCAGCCTTCAGCCTTCAGCTTACGCAAAAAAACAGGCCCGAATCAGGTTCAAGCTATAATTCACCAACCCCTTTGTTTCTCCTCCAGCTCCAGTGAGTGATACCTAACTTGTTGATTTTATAGTTCAGAGATCTTGGTGAAATGCCAAGTTGCTGGGCAGCTTTTTTCTGAACCCAAAGGTTACTTTCCAGGGCATCGAGAATTGTCTTGTATTCTGATTCATCAAGCCTTTTACTTTTAGATCCCTGCTTTACCCTGGCCACCACAGCTTCATCAGGACTCAACTGAATTGCGCTGTCCCTGATTACCGGTCCGTTTTCCAGAAGTACTGCCCGCTCTATAACATTGGACAACTCTCGAATATTTCCTGGCCACGGGTATTCTTTGAGCTTCTGCAGAGCCCGGCTGCTGAAAGCCTTAATACTCTTACTGGTTCTGCGACAGATTCTGGATAAAAGATGATCAGCAAGCAGTGGGATACAATCCTGGCGCAGAGCTAAAGCCGGCAAATGAATAGCCAGAACATTGAGCCGGAAGTAAAGATCCTGGCGAAACTCCCCTTCCCTGACCATTTCTGCAAGATCCTGATTGGTGGCTACTATGAATCGCACGTCAACCTTGATAGTTTTGTTGCCACCCAGCCGTTCAAAGGATTTTTCCTCAACTACTTGAAGAAATTTGGACTGAAGTCCTGGGCTCATTTCCCCTATTTCATCCAGAAAAACAGTTCCGCCCCTGGCCTGTTCCACGCGCCCCTTCCTGGTCTTGACCGCGCCTGTAAAAGCACCCTTTTCATGACCAAAAAGCTCGCTTTCAAGCAGAGTTTCAGGAATATTGGCGCAGTTTATTTTAACAAAGGGCTCAGCCTTTCTAAGACTGTTAAAATGTATGGCACCTGCCAGAAAACTTTTTCCGGTGCCTGTTGCACCAGTGATGAGAATATTGGCATCTGAACTGCTGTACTTTCTGACCAGCGACATGACAGCCTTCATGGAAGGACTTGCAGCAATAATCTTGTCCAGATCATAAATTACATCCTGCTGCCGACGTAAGTAGTCGATTTCATCCTTGAGTCTGGTTTTTTCCAAGGCTCTGTCCACTACAAGCCTCAGTTTTTCCCCGGAAAACGGCTTGGACAGAAAATCAAACGCACCGGCTTTAACCACTTTTACAACCCAGTCAGCATCTTCTTTTTCGCTGGTGACAATAATAGGAGAGTCATGCAGATGTTTGGAAAGAGTATTCAGAGAAGTCAGATTCTCTGCTCCTCCAGCATTCAAATCTATAATCCCCAGATCAAAGCTCTTTTGGGGATAAGAATATTCCAATTCCTCCACATGGTTGCACAAACTCAAGTCATATGAAACTGGGAGAGAGTCTTTAATGAGATTCTGGTAATCCTGATTTTTATCAATAGATATGATACTGGTCATATATGAATTCAATTGTTGTTTTTTTACTTGAGTATAAAAAGTTATCAGTTATCTGTTAGTTGTTAACAGTTAAAGAAATAAACATCGCGATTTCAGGAGTCTAAGTGTGAAGCACTTCAGGATCTGTAAAGTTAATAATAGTGCAATAAATCCAAAAAGTTGCATGGCAGCTTTTGACTGTCCGGTTTTTAAGAGGTTTCAGTATACTTGAGAGCTAAAATTTACGACCATTCAAGCATAAGTCAAGCTTTCCCGCAAAAAGGAAAAAATCAGTTCTTGCTTTTCAGTTTCCGAGTACTTATGTTGAATGGTTCATCCAAAATAATAAGGGAGCACACCCATGTCCAATAAAAAACCTCATATTTCCCTGCCCGCTGACAAGCTCATAACCAGAGTGCTGCGCATGAGCCAGGAAAACTTCAATTCCTGGCCTGAATCTGTTCGCGATCTTGCTTTAAGCTTAGCTGGTGAGCTGTTTTTAATCAGATACAATCCATTTATCAACCCTGATCTTGTGCAGCAAAGCGTATGGGCCAGACTCAACTCTGAGAGATCCACCCTGTCTCCTCAGTATTTTCAGGACATATCAACACGCTTGGAAAAATACTGGCAGGAGTTTATTGCCGACCAGGAATTCAAGGGCCAGGTCATAAGAAATCTGAGCAGGCATCTCCTTAGAAATAATATTGTTACCACTCCTAATAATCTCATTGAATGCGCGACTGATGCCACGGATCTGCGTATGGAACTGCCCATGATGGTTCTTTTTCCTGAAAACACAAAGGAAATTCAAAGCATTGTCAAACTTGCCAATGAAATGGGCTTTTCCATAGTTCCCAGGGGAGGAGGGTCAGGACTTACTGGCGGAGCTATCCCGGCTACAAGGCGCAGTGTGATCCTGAGCTTGAGCCGGCTGAAAAAAATAATTGACATAGACAAAGACAAACTTGTGCTGCACGCACAGACCGGAGTCATCACCTTAGACGCTATAAAAGCCGCAGCAAAACAGGATCTGCTGTTTACTGTAGATCCTGCTTCCAAGGCTGCTTCTTCCCTCGGTGGCAACATATCTGAAAACGCAGGCGGTCCTTTTGCATTTGAATATGGAACTACTATTGATAACATATTAAGTTATAAAATGGTCATGGCCAGCGGAGACCTCATTGAAGTGCGCAGGGTCAACCATCCTGGTCATAAAATCCTGGATCATGAACAGGTTAAATTTGAGGTCCTGGATGAAAATGGAAAGGTTACTGACACCATCATCCTTGGGGGAGCAGACATACGAACTCCTGGACTGGGAAAAGATGTGACCAACAAGTATCTCGGAGGTCTTCCCGGAATCCAGAAGGAAGGTGTGGACGGCATTATTACTGAAGCCAGCTTTACCCTGCACCCCATGATGGCCTTATCCAGGGTGCTGTGTCTGGAATTTTACGGTCATTCCATGCACAACGCTATGCTGGTCATCAAGGATATTGTAGGGCTCAGGGATAAAATCAGAAAGACTGGTGATCTTGTAAAGATTTCTGCTCTCGAAGAATTCGGATCCAAATATGTTCAGGCCATCGAGTATCTGAAAAAATCAGATCAATACGAAGGTGAACCAATTTCAGTGCTTATTCTGCAACTTGACTCCAACGACCTGGAAGCATTGAACCAGTCTGTAGAAAGCATTGTGGATATTTGCGCTCCCTATGATCAGGTAGATGTTTTTGTGGCAAGAGACGCAAAGGAAGCTGAGCTTTTCTGGGAAGACCGGCACAAACTCTCAGCCATTACCAAACGCACCAGTGGTTTTAAAATCAATGAAGACGTAGTCATACCCTTGGATGTCATTCCTCAATTTTCCGATTTTATTGAAGAGCTGAACCTGTATTACCTGGCTCTGGCTTACCGCAAGGCTCTAAATAAAGTTCTGGATCTAAGTGGAGTGGATATGGATGACGAGTTCATCCATATGGAACTGGATGTAGCCATGGGAGTGCTCAAAAACAAAACCAGTAAGGATAATCTGCCAGAGCAGGTATTTCATGTCCAGATCGGGTTCTTTTTCCAGGACCTCAAGGGACGATACCCTGAACTTAGGGAAAGCTTAGAGGCCATCCTGGCTGAACTTAACAACACCCGCATAGTGGTGGCAAACCATATGCACGCCGGGGACGGCAATTGTCATGTAAACATTCCAGTCAATTCCAATGATCCTGATATGATGCACCTGGCAGAAGAGGCCGCAGGCAAAGTTTTTGAAGAGGTTCTGAAACTTAATGGACAGGTATCCGGCGAGCACGGCATCGGTATAACAAAAATCGGTTTTTTATCATTAGAAAAAATTGCGGCCCTGAAAGATTACAAAGCTGTCATAGATCCTCGTGATGTATTCAACCCGCAAAAACTTGTACGCAGGGATCTTCCGGTACATCCCTACACTTTCTCCTTTAACCAGCTTATTGAAGACTTAAGCAAGACTGGCCTGGAGGAAAAGGATCGTCTCATAAACCTGTTACGCAGTATCCAGACCTGTTCACGCTGCGGCAAATGCAAGCAGACCTGTCCCATGTATCTGCCCCAGAAAGGCCTTTTATTTCACCCAAGAAACAAGAATATTGCCATGGGAGCACTCATTGAAGCCCTTTATTACACCCAGATAATTCAGGGTGATCCAGACTCGGAAGTAATCGGGCATTTAAGACGTATCATGGAACACTGCACTGCCTGCGGCAAGTGTACCCAAGCTTGCCCAGTCAAGATTGAAAATGCCCGAGCAGCTCTTGAAATGCGCTCTTTTCTTGATCTCAACAAGGCATCAGGTCATCCTGTAAAAAACAGGGTGCTTAAATATTTAAGCAATGACCCTCAGAAAAATATCCCAAGAGCTGCAAAGCTGGCCGGAATCGGACAGAGAATCCAGAACACCGCACTTGGCATTGTACCTTCTTTCTGGCGAAAGAAACTGACCAATCCTCTGCTGCGGGATAAATCTCCAGGAATTGGTCTGCGTAATTTGTCTGATGCGCTGCGTCTTGATAAAAATAATATCTTTATTCCAGAACAAAATGATTCACAGCAGACGGTAATTTACTTTCCTGGATGCGGTGGCAGCCTGTTCTACCGGGATATCGGCATGGCTGCAGTGGCTTTGCTTTTAAAATCCGGAACCAGCGTAATTCTTCCCAGCGCTCATTTATGCTGTGGCTATCCATTGCTGGCCGGAGGATGCGGTGAAAGCTTCATTAAAATTCAGGAAGGAAACAAGAAGACTCTGCGCCGTCTACTGCATACTGCAACAGACCAAGGCCTTGAAGTCGGGCATATCCTGACTTCTTGCGGTACATGCCGCGAAGGGGTGAGCGATTATCATCTGAAAGGTAACGCTGGCGATCTCGTGCATAAGGATGTGACCCAATTCCTCTTAGAAGTTCTGCCTCCGTCAACACAAAAGGTTAGTGAGCCCCTTCTTTACCATCCAGCCTGTCATGCCGAATGGACCGGGGTCAACTCTTTAAAGGCTGGAGATATATATGCAGAAAGGCTGGGCAGTTTCCTGAATGCCAGTGTGGAAATAAGCCCGGGATGTTGTGGAGAGTCAGGACTTGGGGCCATGACCACACCACAGATATATAACCTCATCCGGAGCAAAAAACAGGAAATTCTGTCTGAACAGCTGCCCCGCTACACCGAGAATTCCACTTTTATAGTGGGATGTCCTTCATGCAAAATTGGAATCAGTCGAAGCATAAATGAACTTAAGCATAAAATATTGGTGCTGCATACCTTAGAGTTCCTGGCAGAATTATTTTTCGGACCTCAATGGCAAAAGAAATTGTTGAAGCAGATATCTCAGGGAAAACGTAATGGCTCAGTTGTGCAAACGCTGTCTTGGGATTGATTTTGGAATCAAACGCGTGGGCCTGGCCATCAGCCCGGCTGACTCCAGCATGGTTTTCCCCCTGAAAACCATTAACCGCACCACACGCCAGAAGCTTTTTCAGGAACTATTGGAAGTCATTGTTCAACAGAAGATAGATGCCATCGTCATTGGTTTACCTGTTCTTCCTGACGAACAGGACAGTGAAACTTTAAGACAGGTCAGGAACTTTCGGGAAAGCCTCGTTAGAAGGGTTGATTTACCAGTCTTCATGGTCAATGAAGCCTTTACCTCGGCAGAAGCAAGGGCTATACTGCAAAAGATGAATATGCCAGCGGAAAAAATCAGGCAATGTCTGGACCAGGCAGCTGCAATGCTGATCCTGGAAAGCTTCAGAGCTGACAGTGACTAAGGCTGATAGCATACAACACCTTTTTTCGCGACCCCGCACAGAAAATGAGGCTCTTTTAACTACGCATAAAGACACATTATTTTGACATAAAAGATATGAAAAAAATACTGATAATAACATTTGTTGCAATTTTGCTGTTCTGCCTGGCAGGTGCAGGTTACATTCACCACCTGATAACCATGTCCAACAGCGAGGTAAGTGAACAGGCTTACATTACCATTCCTACCGGGCAGGGTTTCAAGACAACGGCTGCACAGCTTTACTCTCAAGGGCTTATAGTCAATGAACCGGTCTTTTATTATCTTGGAAGGTTTTCCGGACAGTCTACAGAAGTCAAGGCTGGTCATTTTCAAGTTGATAAAGCATGGAATATGCTCGAAATTCTTGAACATCTTACAAAAGGCCGGGAAGCTCTTTTGCGTCTGCAAATTCCTGAAGGTCTTACATGGTGGCAAACAGGCAGGTTGTTGGAAGAAATGGGCCTGGTTAATTATAACGAATTCAAGACATTGGTCCATGACCAGGATTTTCTGAAAAGCCATGGATTTTACGGACCTACTGCTGAAGGCTTTCTATATCCCGAGACCTATTACCTTTCACCTACACGCGATACTGGAGCCAGACGGGTAATGGGTATTTTATTCGACCAGTTCTGGGCCTCTACCCGAAATTTCTGGCAGGATATGGACTTTGAAGAAATATATGAGTTTATCAACCTGGCCTCACTTATAGAAAAAGAAACCGGAGCCAGCCATGAAAGGGAAATAATATCCGGAGTTTTCCATAACCGCGTTGCCCGCAACATGCTCCTGCAATGTGATCCCACAATTATTTACGGTATTGGAGAAAGTTTTGAAGGCAGGATAAGAAGGTCGCAGTTAGATGATGCGGATAACCTCTATAACACATACATTCACAGGGGTTACCCACCTACACCCATTTGTTCCCCGGGACTGGCGTCCATCAAGGCCGCCTTAAACCCCAAGCAACATGACTATTTGTATTTTGTATCCAGAAATGACGGTACACATCATTTCAGCACTAACCTTCGAGAACATAACCGGGCTGTACACAAGTATCAGAGAAGCCGCTAATATGGTAATAGTTCAGCCATTTATAAAGCAGGGGCCAGGCACCCCGGATCCAACTCGTACTTCACCCGGGCGGCCCGGGACCGAACCTGCGAGTAACAGTCTTTAAAGTGGAGCCTGCATCCTGCAGGCTATTTAATTCCAGGCGGCTGGAAGCCGCCTCCACCTTGAAGAACAGTTCCATTCCCAGGCTCCAGCCTGGGGGCGTTTTTCTCTTGCGGCTCCAGCCGCTTCTTAAAATGTTGCTGGAGCTACAAAAAAAGAGGTGTAATAGCCTCAACACGAGATTGCTTCGCTTCGCTCGCAACAAGGATTGCCGCGCTCGCCCCAGTTGAATGGCTGCGCCTACACTGCGTGTATTCAACGAGGTAAAAAGACTCGCTCGCAATGACACCTGAGTTGTCAGGGATGTAGTTGCTGAAAACCTGTCACCCACGAGGGAGCCTAAGCGACCGATGCAATCTGTATGGTAAAAGCATAATGCCTTGATTTTATTATCAAAACGATTATAGTTACTTGTAAGCTTTCCGGAAGCTCTTCAAAATTGACACAGCAAAAAAGGTAAAAAACTACTTATTCAAGAACTTTTTTCACCTTGCTGATGAGTTCAGTCAAATCAACCGACTTGACTACATAGTGATCAGCTGCAATGGATTTCAGATCATGCTGAAAGCTGTCGTATGCAGTACACAAAATAACCGGCAACTCCTGATCCTGGGAACGGATTTCCTGTAAAAGGTCAAGACCTGATCGGTCATGACCGAGCTTAATATCGAGCACCACAAGATCTGGCTGCACCTTATCAACAATCTGGAGAATTTCTTCAGTTCCGTCAGAGGTGAATACTTTATAACCAATACTCTCAAATTCTTCCTGATAAAGCATTCTAATGTGAAGTTCGTCATCAACCACTAAAATTTTCTTGCTCATAATTTTCTCTCCTATGGGAGCTGTTATCGGTCATATTTTGCTATTTATTTTGTTTCGAACTGATATTCCCTGACTTGCATAAGGAAATTATATGAAAACCAGGCACAAGTCCATGCAAATAATTCTTGAACCCGAAAATACCAAAAGACAAATTTTTGGAGCTGCAACCGTGCTAAGTATGTTAAACAAGCTGGGGCTCAAGTCAACCCAGGCTTTGGTCATTCGAAACAATACTCTGCTCACACCAGATGAAAAAATCCACCCGGATGATGAAATTACCGTTCGCGTTGTTGCTTCAAGGGGATAAACATGAAATGCACAAGATGCAAAGAAAAGGCAGTGGTTGCCTTACCAAGCCATAATGCCGGCTTTTGCCCTCCGTGCTATCTGAAGTTTTTTCAGAGGCAGGTGGAAAAAGCCATCAAAGCTCAAAAACTTTTCACCTTTGATGATAAAATTCTTGTAGCCTTAAGTGGAGGCAAAGATTCACTGGCCCTGGCAAAACAACTTAAAGATCTGGGCTATGACATAACCGGACTGCATATTGATCTGGCTATTCCTGAATCCTCACCCATTGCCCGTGGATATGTGGAAAGATTCTGTACTATGTACGATATAGAAATGCATGTTCTGGAAATGGATGCATTAGGTTTGCCCATACCACGTGTCAAAGAAAAAATCAGAAGACCTGTCTGCTCGGTGTGCGGTAAGATAAAAAGATACTATTTTAATAAGCACGCCCTGGACCATGGATTTACTGTCCTGGCCACAGGACATAACTTAGATGATGAAGCAGCCAGACTCTTTTCCAATGTTTTCAGATGGGATGCCGCCTACCTCGGTGATCAGGGGCCGGCACTTCCGGCTGAAAAAGGTTTTGCACGCAAAGTAAAGCCATTATTCCGTGTTTCAGAGTTTGAGACAGCCAATTACTGTTTTATTGCAGGTATCGACTATGGCTTTGCGCCCTGCCCGTACAGCAAAGGCGCAAGCTTTACCTTTTACAAAACCATTTTGGATGAGCTGGAACATAAACAACCTGGCCGCAAAATAAGCTTTTATGAAGGTTTTCTTTCCAAAGGAAGAAAGGCCTTTGCAAGACAGGATCAGGATGAAGGGGTTTTACCCACTCCATGTTCGCAGTGCTCCTACCCAACATCAGAAGATGTTTGTGGTGTCTGCAGGATCAGGCAAAACCTTGGCACTTAAAACTACAGCGATAGTAATTGTTTAGCTTTTTTTATGAAAAAAGGGGACAGGAACTTTCGACTATTTAGAAATGATCTGCCGATAGTAAACAACATCTGCCCCCTGACCTCTGACTTCTGACTTCTGACCTCTGATCTCTGACTCCAACTCAACCCTGTATAGCCTGAACCACAAGATCACCCATTTCCTGACATCCCACCTGCTTCATGCCTGAAGACATGATATCTCCGGTGCGATAACCCTGGGCCAGAACATTTTTAACTGCAGCCTCCACAATTTCAGCTTCGGCATCAAGAGAAAATGAATGCTTGAGCATCATGGCTACTGACAGGATGGTGGCTAAAGGATTGGCCAGATCTTTTCCGGCAATATCCGGGGCCGAACCGTGGATAGGTTCATACAGGGCCGGTTTTTTGTCTCCCATGGAAGCTGATGGCAACATACCGAGAGAACCGGTAATCACTGCCGCCTCATCAGATAATATGTCTCCAAACAGGTTGGAAGTCACAATGACATCAAACATGGATGGATCACGCACAAGTTGCATGGCTGCGTTGTCTACGTATAGATGACTGAGTTCAACATCCGGATACTCGCCGGCCACCTCAATCACCACCTCGCGCCAAAGCTGGGAGACATCCAGAACATTGGCCTTATCCACTGAACAGACTTTGGAACTTCTTTTGCGCGCTGCATCAAAAGCAACTCTGGCCACCCTTCTTACTTCATCCTCGGAATAAATCATGGTGTTAAAAGCAACGCGCCTGCCATTGCGGATTTCCTCTCCCCTGGGTTCGCCAAAATAAACTCCGCTGGTCAGTTCACGCACCACAAGCAGGTCAATACCATTAGACACAATATCAGGCCTTAACAAAGATGCCTGTTTAAGCTCTGGAAAAAGTATGGCTGGACGCAGGTTTGCAAACAGATCAAACTCTTTTCTTATACCCAGCAGCCCCTTTTCAGGGCGGATGGATTTATCAATATCATCCCACTTGGGACCACCTACTGCTCCAAGCAAAATGGCATCCACATCAGAACATGTGGATATGGTTTCTTCAGGTAACGGAACTCCTGTCTGGTCTATTGCTGCACCGCCTATAAGACCATAACTTATTTCAAGGTCATGTTGGTACTGATCACAAACTTTATTCATAACCTTTTCAGCCTGAACCATAATTTCCTGGCCAATGCCATCACCGGCCAGAACACATATTTTCATATTCATATTAAAATATCCTTATGAGTTGATGTATATAAATATTACAACAATGAGCTTAATTTTCTATAGAGTTGAGCCTTGCCTTATAAGCTCTTCACCCGGGTGGCTCGAGACCGAACGTGTGAGTAACTTGAAATAGCCTCAACGCGAGATTGCTTCGCTTCGCTCGCAACAAGGGTTGCCGCGCTCGAAGACTCGCTCGCAATGACACCTGAGCTGTCAGGGATGTGGTTGCTGAAAACCTGTCATTGCGAGGGAGCCTAAGCGACCGAAGCAACCTGTATCGTAAAACCGTAATGATCTGAATTTATTACATATACGATTACATATACGATTCCATTTACTTAGAAGAAACTAAAAAAAGAACCCCGAATCCGTCATCCCGGACTCGAGCCGGAACCGGGGTGACGGTTATAGCAGATTTTTTTACTCTTTATCGTCATTCCGGCGAAAGCCGGAATCCAGGTTTGGGTATAAATTACTCACAAGTTCGGTCCCGGGCCGCCCGGGTGAGGAGCTTACAAGTAACCTTAAGCAACCTTTTTGCGAACATACTCAACAAGCCCGCCGCTGGTCAGGATTTCCGTCATAAATTCAGGCACAGGAAGACTTTTAATGACCTCATTGGTGGTTTTGTTCTGAATGGTGCCGGATTTGGCATCTACTTCCAGTTCATCACCATCAGAAATTCTTTCTATGTCATCGCCAATCTCTAACAGCACAAGCCCCATATTAAAGCCATTGCGGTAAAAGATGCGTGCATAACTGTGAGCAATGACCACGGGCATTCCCGCGCCAAGAATGGCAATGGGAGCATGCTCTCTCGATGATCCACAACCAAAATTCTTGCCTCCTACCAGGATATCTCCTGCATTGACCCGTTTTACCCAACCCTCCTCAAGACCTTCAAAACATTTTTGACCCAGCTCTTGTGGATCCGAGGTGACCAGAAACCTGGCTGGAATTATGGCGTCAGTATCAATGTGATCGCCCACTTTATGGGCTTTGCCTGCGTATTTCATATCTTACTCCAAGATCAATGGTTATTGTTAAGAGTTATACCTTCTCAGGATGAATAATCTCACCCGTTAGAGCAGCAGCTGCAGCTGTAATTGGTGAGCCAAGATAAACCTCGCTTTCTAAGCTGCCCATCCGACCTTTAAAGTTTCTGTTGGTAGTGGCGAGACATCTTTCCCCGGCTGCCAGGATGCCCATATGACCGCCAAGGCATGGCCCGCATGTGGGGGGGCCCACAATGCCGCCGGCTTGGGCAAAAATCTTTATCAAGCCCTCATCCAAAGCTTGTTCATAAATCCGAGGCGTGGCAGGCAGAACAATAAATCTTACATCCTTATGCACTTTCCTGCCTTTGATAATTTCTGCAGCTGCCCGCAGATCACTGATGCGTCCATTGGTACAGGAACCAAGCACAACCTGATCCACCTTCACATTTTTCAGCTCTTCCACAGGCTTCACATTGTCCGGCAGATGTGGACAGGCGATTTGCGGAGACATGCCGCTGACATCGATATCAACTACTCGAAAATACTCAGCTCCACTGTCTGGATAAATTTCTTCAGGATCAGCAAATCCGCTATCAGTACAATAAGCTATTGTTCTGGAATCGGCAGGAAAAAGCCCTGCCTTGCCTCCGGCTTCAATGGCCATGTTGGCCATGGTCATTCTGGCTTCAATCTCCATTTCATCCACAACCGAACCTCCGAACTCGAGAGCTCTGTACAATGCTCCGTCCACACCTATAACACCGATGAGATGCAAGATGAGATCCTTGGAAGTGGTAAATTTTTCTAAATTGCCCGTAATATTAACCCGTATGGTTTCCGGAACCTTGAACCACGTCTCACCAAGCGCCATGGCACCGGCGATATCAGTACTGCCCATGCCTGTGGCAAATGCCCCAAGACCTCCATAAGTACAGGTGTGACTGTCAGCACCGACTACTATATCACCTGGACCAACTAAGCCCAGCTCAGGCAAAAGAGCGTGCTCAACTCCTGAATTACCGCCTTCGTAATAGTGCAAAATATCCATTTCTCTGGCAAATTCGCGTACCTTTTTTACCTGCTCGGCAGAATCAATATCCTTGTTAGGGGTAAAATGATCACAAACCAGAGCAATCTTTTCACGATCAAAAACTTTTCTGGCTCCCATTTTTCTAAAAGAATCAATGGACAATGGAGCAGTAATATCATTGGCCAGCACAAGACTGGTGCTGCACTGTACAATATTTCCCGCAACTCCGACCTCCTCTGAACAATGTCGTTGCAATATCTTCTGAGCTAATGTCTGTGCCACAATTTCATTCTCCTTATTTTAATGTCATTCTAACAGGTATGTTTCCGGGGCTCGTAGCAAAAATATCCTGTAATTTCCTATTTTGACCCTAAGCTGAACCCCGGAGAAATGCAGCCCACATGCCTCATGCAAAGGGCTGTTACCTTTTTGTTTGCAGTATTATGGGGTGACTGAGTCATAATAGCCAACATCACTTCTCGGGTCACCTTCCTTTTTTGCCAGTCTGTTCAAGGCATTGATATAAGCCTTGGCGCTGGCAACAATAATATCTGGATCAGATGCTCGCCCTACTGATGTCATGGCATTTTCTTCCAGCTTAACAGTGACTTCACCCTGGGCGTCAGTGCCACCGGTTATGGCATTTACTGAATAGCGTAAAAGCTTGGGGTGTCTTTCCACAAGCCGATCAATGGTATTGAAAACTGCGTCAATGGGACCTACGCCAAAATCTGAAAGCTGCTTTTCCTCGCCCCGTACCTCCATCCTGAGTGCTGCTGTTGGGATGGCCATATTTCCAGACATGGAACTCAGATATTTAAGCTTGAACCTGTCCGGTATCCTGTAAACCTCTTCCAGGACAACAGCTTCCACATCTTCGATAAATACCTGCTTTTTCTTATCTGCAAGGTTCTTGACTGCCTGAAAAACCTGGGTCAACTGCTCTTCTGTAAGCTTATAGCCAAGTTCGTCCAGTTTACTCTTGAGAGCATGTCGGCCTGAATGCTTGCCTATGACAATATCGCTGGATGACTTTCCAATGCTGTCTGGTGTCATTATTTCATAGGTCTGTCTGTTTTTGAGCATGCCGTCCTGATGAATGCCGGACTCATGTGCAAAGGCATTTGCTCCAGTAATGGCCTTGTATGGTGGAATAGGCTGACCGATAATCATGGAAAGCAATCTGCAGGAAGGGTAAATCTGTTGAGTGTCCACACGGGTCTCAAGATTGTAGTAATCCCTGCGGACATTGAGAGCCATAATTACTTCTTCCATGGCAGCATTGCCAGCCCGCTCTCCTATGCCGCTTAAAGTTACCTCAGCCTGTCTGGCACCTGCCTTAATGGCAGCCAGAGTATTGGCTACTCCAAGCCCAAGATCATTATGACAATGAACACTGAATATTGCTTCCTGGCTGTTGGGAACATTATCAATAAGATACCTGATAAGCTCACCATATTCCTGGGGCTGCGCATAACCAACTGTATCCGGAATATTGATGGTGCGGGCACCAGCAGCTATAGCCGTTTGCACAACCTGGGCCAGAAAAACAGGCTCAGAGCGTGAAGCATCTTCAGCGGAAAACTCAACATCCGGACATAAACCAGCAGCATAAGACACTGCCTCTTTCGTCATTTCCAGAACCTGATCACGGTTTTTTCCAAGCTTGTATTTCATGTGAATATCTGATGTAGCAATAAAGGTATGAATCCTGGGGGATACTCCGCCTTTAATTGCCCCCCATGCAGCGTCAATATCACTTTTCACTGATCTGCAAAGGCCTGCCACACTGCAATCCTTGACTGCTTCTGCAATTTTGGCCACTGATTCAAAATCTCCCTGGCTGGCTGCCGGAAAACCAGCTTCAATGATATCTACTCCCAGTCTTTCTAACTGCCTTGCCAGACGGACCTTTTCTCTCATGTTCATGGTGGCGCCCGGAGACTGTTCTCCATCTCGCAAAGTTGTGTCAAAAATATAAATTCTGTCAGACATTGTATATCTCCTGATTTTTAATTAATAGTTGAACGTTATCTGTTAATAGTTATCTGTTAATAGTTAGTTGTTAATAGTTATTCGCTAATTGTTAATTGATGTCCGGTGATGGTTATTCCCGGTTCTATCTGTATAAACTAAATTTTGCCTGAAATCTTGTAGATGTCAATTTTGATTGAAATTTAAACTGTGTCTTACCTTCCAACATTCCCATATAGCAGGATTATAATCAGCCCTTCAAACTTTCAAACCTTCATCCTACAACCTACAGCCTACAGCCTTCATCCTACAACCTACAGCCTACAGCCTTCAACCTTCAGCCTTCAGCCTTCAGCCTTCAACCTACAGCCTTCAGTCTAAAACATTCAGCCTGAATCTTCCTGCCTGAAAAAATAACCAAAACGGTTGATATGAGAGTATATTAACTATTATGAGAGCGCCTTTCGGGCTCCCGTAGATTGGCTGGCTTGCGTAGAGGAAGGTACAGGTAAGTGTAGATAAGGCCGGAAAAAACATAGGTAATAAAAAACAGAAAAAGAATAAACTTGGGCTCCGAAGCAACAAGCACAAAAATCATAATGGCTGTCACTATGGAAGAAAAGGGATGCAGCCGGACCATTTCAAACTCTTTAAAGGAAGCGTACTTAACCTTGCTGATCATGAGAAGACCCAGCACAAAGGTCAACATTAATGTGGCCTTGGGAAGTATTACTTCAGCAAAACTATGAGGCAGATAACTGCTGAAGAGAATAAAAGCTGCCAGAGTACAGGCTGCAGCAGGAATGGGCAGACCGACAAAAAACTTTTTAGGAGAACTTTTGGTAATGAGATTGAACCTGGCAAGCCTGAGGGCTCCACAGGCCATGAATAAAAAGGCCACAGCAAGACCAGCCTGATCAAAACTGCCAAGCTGCCATAAATACATTGTCAGAGCAGGACAAACTCCAAACGAAACAAGATCGGAGAGAGAGTCAAACTGGATACCAAAATCTGATGAGGAATTGGTAAGTCTTGCTATTTTACCATCGAGTCCGTCAAAAACACAGGCTCCCAAAATTGCTATGGCAGTGAGGTGAAAACGACCTTCTATTGCCCATAAAATGCCCATAAAACCAATAAACAGGCTGGCTGTTGTCAGCAAGTTGGGCAGGATATAAAAACCTTTATGTCGGGGGCCAATTTTCTGGGTCATTGATTTTATTATGCAATAATTGGAAACTATGTGTTATTTTCGCTAAAGTTCCTGATGAGAGCATTAAGCGTTAAAGGCAATTGTTTAAAATTTCGAGCTAATTGCTTCTCAAACCCCTTATGCGCTTAGCAAGTACAGTCTGGCCAGCAAAAGCTTTATCTCCTTTATCTACTACAAGATCATAGCCCTTTGGCATATAAAGGTCAACCCTGGAACCAAATTTAATCAAACCATATCTCTCGCCCATGGAAAGCTGATCTCCTTTTTCGGCCAACGGTACTATTCTTCTGGCCACAAGGCCTGCAATCTGGACCATGGTCCATTCATCACCATTTTCATCTGAAATTTGCCAGGCGCACCGCTCATTATCTGTCGAAGCCTTGTCAAATGAGGCATTGATGAATTTTCCCGGAAAATATTTGATGCCCTTGATGGTTCCGCTGACAGGCATCCTGTTCACATGAACGTTGAAAACATTCATAAACACACAAATGGTCTGTCTGCTCTCCCCGCTGAAAGGATCGCGCATATGTTCAATTTTAATTATTTTACCATCTGCCGGTGCAACCACAACACCCGTCTCATCCGGTACAACCCTTTCGGGATCGCGAAAAAAATTTAGGACCAGACCGGTCACAACCAGACCTGTCAGGGCTGCCCACCACCAGCCAAGAATAGCAAAAACCAGAGTACACAGCACTACCATAATAATGGCATTCAGCCCTTCCCATCTAATTTGAGTTTTTGAATCTATCATAATTTTTCCAAACAGTGATAATTTACAGGTAACTTGTAACTATCAAGATAAACACTAATTTTTTTTATACTGTTTTCTCCACTCATCCAGAAACAATATAGCTGTTTCGAGAGAACTCAGCTGCCCCTTTTCCTGTCTAACATAATGCACCAGATCTTCAAAACTAACATGTTTAGAAAGCCCCAGCTCAGACAGAAGATTTTCCAGTTCATTTTTCAGGTCCTTTGGCAATTCATCAAACACTGTGTACTGAGCCTGACGGGTCTGAATACCTTTCCGACTGACTGCAAAGTCAATAAGCTCCCGCATGCGTCTGTCATAGGTGTGATCCTGAATCACCCTGTCTCTGGCCTTTTGACCCAGGCTGATTCTTTTTTCCGGATTACTCAAAAAATAATCAATTTTTTCCTTGAGATCATTCATATCAGTAAAAGTGATCAGTTCATCCTGATCAAACAGTTCCGGCATGAGGGTACGCTCGTCCACCAGTTGAAAGGCAGCGCACGATGCCAGTTCAAAAGTTCGGGGGTTGACAAAATCCCCCGGCTGGACTTCCTTATCACCCTGCACACTGGAATGCAGGTTTAGATTGATTTTGGAAGCATTAAAAATCTTGACGCATTCTTCAGCAGTTATACGCCTTCCCTGAAGCTGCAGATAGGGTGCAAGAACAGTATCTCCCTGCCATTCCGAACCCCAGATCTTGAAATCATAATGGGTCAATTCCTTAAATGCCCTGCGCCGATTGGGATACCCGGCCCCCATAAAGGACAGATCACTACCCCATTTTTTTTGATCCACCGGACTCAGATTAACAGGACAATGAAAATCCGGATCAGCAGCCATAGGAAGATAAAGATAATTTTCCACGCCAATGGACTTAAGCTGAGAAAAAAAGGGTTCCTTCTGAATCACGGCGAAAATATCATAATATGGCGCAAAGGCCTGCCAGTAAGTAAATACCTGAAAATCCTCCACAAACCACATGGCTGTGGGCACCTTATCCCCGCGCAGCTTGCGCAGGGCCTGCCTGCTCAAAGGTGCCTGGGCCAGGGAAAGAACAAGGTCCGGCTCAAAAAAATCAACCTTGGCCAGAACAGCATTGGACACAACCTGCAAAAAGCTGTTTTCCAGTTGTTCAAGACTGACTGAGCTGACTCGAAGCTCTTTCAGAGCTGTAAACGAACTGTAAAACCCAGGTGCTTCAAACACTTCCACAAGGTGCCCCTGCTTTTTCAAGGCCTGGGCACAACTTCTGCCCACTGGCAGAGATCCTCCATACATGGGCAGAACTATCAGGATTTTTAGCCTTTGAAAATCTTCAGGCATGGCAGACCTCTTGAATTCTACGGGCCATGGCCTCCATTTCAGGACCATGATCCAAACCGCTCAAATGCAGAATGCCGTGTGTTATGAGGCGTCTGAAGCAATCCAGCGGGGTTTCTCCGTACAGCAATGCTTCCCGCTTGACCGCGTCGGCATTGATTATAATTTGTCCGCAAATACTATCACAACTTTCATCTTCAGGAAAACTGAGTACATTGGTAGGGCCTTCCATGTCCAGAAAATCCTTGTTAAAACGAGCCATGGCTGCATCATGACTGATAAGGATATCCAGTTCAGGATCCATACAACCAAGTTCTGCACATATACGTGCACATAAAAACTTAACCTCTCGCAGGCTTATGATTACACGTAAAACAAGATTTGTGTCAGAATGAATATTTATCATACCTTGATGGTTCTTCGTTCCTGGTTCTTCGTTCCTGGTTCGTGGTTCCTGGTTCATGGTTCAAGGTTCGTGGTTGCAGGTCTTGTTATTTAGTCTTGCTTTCCAGTTTGCAATAAATATTTACAGAAACTTTTGCCTGTCCAGTCTACAAGGTTAAAGCTGTAGGTCAGAGGTGTTATACCCAGCTCTTTTCCCCTTCAGCCTTCAGCCTTCCCCCTTCCTCCTTCAGTCTTCAGCCTTCCCCCTTCAGCCTTCAGCCTTCCCCCTTCCTCCTTCAGTCTTCAGTCTTCAGCCTTCCCCCTTCAGCCTTCCCCTTATGCCTGGCCTGATCATATTGGTCATAAGCATGCACAATCCTGCCCACAAGACTGTGTCGTATGACATCTTTTTGATTGAAATGAACAAACTCAATACCCTCAACCCCCTGCAGCACCTTGACACTTTGAATAAGTCCGGAAATTGATGTTCCAGGCAGATCAACCTGGGTAACATCTCCGGTCACCACAGCCTTAGAGCCAAGCCCCATCCTGGTCAGAAACATTTTCATCTGTTCTGGTGTGGTATTCTGGGCTTCATCCAGAATAATGAAAGAATCATTCAGGGTTCTGCCCCGCATAAAGGCCAGTGGAGCTACTTCAATTATGCCTGTCTCAAGCATTTCCTGAACCCTGCGAAAATCAAGCATGTCGTGCAGTGCATCATAAAGAGGGCGCAGGTAGGGATTGACCTTTTCCATCATATCTCCAGGCAGAAAACCCAGTTTTTCTCCAGCCTCCACAGCCGGTCTGGTCAGGATTATGCGCTTGACCATTTTCTGTGTCAGGCAGGAGACAGCCACGGCAACAGCAAGATAAGTTTTGCCTGTTCCGGCAGGTCCCACTCCAAAAACCAGATCCCTGGTCTTAATGGCGTTAAGGTACTGTCGTTGAGTAGCGCTTTTAGGAACTATAGTCTTCTTATTGGAAACAATGAAGACCTCTTTCTTAAAAACCTTTTTCAAGTCTGCTTGAGAATCGCCTTCAAGTATGCGCAATGCTGCCTCAACATCTTGTGGAACTATCTTATAACCTGAAAGAATCAGCCTGTAGAGCTGCACAAGACAGGCCTTGGCCAGTTTAAGCTTTGATTTATCAGGACCTGCAAGAGTAACCAGCCCCCCTCGGTTTTCTATCCTGGCTCCGGTACCGGCATGAATAATACTCAGATTAATGCCCTGAGGGCCAAAAAGCTCCTGGATACCCTGCGTATCATGAAACTCTACAGACTCTTCAAAAATTTGATCCATATTGCTGAACTCACCTGCAAGTAATAAGTTGCGAACAAATACTCATTATGCTATCGTCATCAGTTGTTGATGACATAAAACATTATATACGTTTCGCCTAAATTACAAGAAGACGTTTTGCCTATCTCCGGGCAGTTGCTTAGAAGCTCCTCACCTGGGCGGACCGGGACCGAACTTGTGAGTAACTGTCTTTAACGTGGAGCCTGCATCCTGCAGGCTATTTAATTCCAGGCGGCTGGAAGCCGCCTCCACCTTGAAGAACAGTCCCATATTTGGAAATTGGGACAGTCCCCGCGAGGTACTATAAAAATGATTGATGCTGCATTGGTTCCTGGAAGAAATTTGCTTTAATGAAAAAATTTACACAGCGAGGGACAGTCCCCCTCCGGGCTGTAAGCCTCCGGGCAGGAAGCTGTGCCAGGCGCAAAGTTCCTATCTTTGACGGAACTTTTCAGGCAAATGTGCATCAATCATGAGCAAAAATCGTAAAAAAACTTGAAACAGCCTTAACACGAGATTGCTTCGCTTCGCTCGCAACAAGGATTGCCGCGCTCGCCCCAGTTGAATGGCTGCGCCTACACTGCGTGTATTCAACGAGGTAAAAAGACTCGCTCGCAATGACACCTGAGCTGTCAGGGATGTAGTTGCTGAAAAACTGTCACCCACGAGGGAGCCTGAGCGACTGAAGCAATCTTTATGGTAAAACCATAATGCTGTGAATTTATTTCAGATATGATTATTGTTACTTGTAAGCAAAAATCGATGATATGCCTGAATCCATGATAAAATCGGCAAAAACGCCTGTCCTCATTAGCCGAGGCATTAATTTACATTAAATGTCGCATTAGTGATAAACCGCTTTTACACAATCACAGGCAGATCCTCTTAACCATTTTTCCAGCAAGCCCTTCCAGTGAAAACAACAAGATTAATCCTGCTTATAACATTTTTTACACTGCTCCATACTTTTGACTTCAGTCATGCCGAAGTTCCGTGGCATCTCGAAGCACAACGCCTCACATCCCATGAAGGCGATAAAATCATTGAAGCTTTTGATGATGTCTATTTGCACAGGCAAGATAATTTTCTACAGGCAGACTATGCCAGACTGCACACCGAAACCAGTCTTCTTTATCTTAAGGGAAACATCCGGGCTTACTGGGATGGTGATTATCTTGAGGGTCAAGAGGCTGAATTTGATCTCGAACATAATGTGGGCTGGATCACGCATGGCCAAATATTCGTGGCAAAAGAACACGTGTACTTTACCGGCGAAAAACTGAAAAAATTAGATGAAAACACTTATACTTTTGTTGAGGGATCCATGACATCATGCGATGGAGAACGTCCTCCATGGTCCATTGTATCAACCAGTGGACGCATCAATGTTGATGGATACGCTACCATGCGTCACCCCAGGCTGCGGATCAAAGATCAGTCAGTCTTTTATGCTCCATACATGATTGTCCCTGTCAAGACAGAACGACAAAGCGGTTTTTTACTACCTGATGTCGGCTATGGCTCTGAATACGGAACCAACATAAACCTTCCTTATTATTGGGCTATAGATGAACAGCGCGATGCTACCATCTATGCCAACTATTACTCCAAACGGGGACTCATGACAGGGCTCGAGTATCGGCACACCCCATCTTTACTTAGCAAGGGATTGTGGAGGTTAGACTGGCTTAATGACCGCGAAAAACACGATACCCCTGAATCAAAGCCCAGACGCTTCAGAGATGACGGGATGATGCGAGACAATACTGACCGCTACTGGCTCAGAGGTAAATATGATGGGCATCATCCTGAGAGCGGATGGTTTTATAAACTTGACCTGGATTATGTCTCTGATCACTACTACCTTAGAGAGTTCAAATCCGGCATTTCCGGATTTGATAATTCACGTAACGAATTTCTAAAAAAATTCGGGCGGGATATTGATGATCACAACAGCTTTATCAGAACCAATATTGTCAGTGCAACCCGTTATTGGACTAATGTGGGCCTTGATACCCGACTGGTCTATTCCGACAACTTAAGACACAAAAATGACAACCTTCCATCAAGTTTAAACCCTACAGTTCAACGTCTGCCTGAGCTCAATCTCAATCTGTTCAGAACAAACCTCGGGCAGACCCCGCTTGAACTTGAAGCCGCTGCCCAGGGCGTATATTTCTGGCGTGAGTACGGCACCAGAGCGGGAAGGTTTGATGTACATCCTCGCTTGAGTTCCCCCTTAAGAAACAATTTCGGTACTCTTACTCCCAGCATTGGCTGGCGTCAGACTTTATGGGCCATTGATCGCTTTGAAAATGAACCTTCTGAGCGCGACACAGATAACTCCATGCAAACCAGGGGCTTGTATGACATCAATATCAATGCCTTTACAAGCCTGCACAGGATATTTGAGTTAAACAGCATGCCTGAACCCTCCCTGCAAAATCTCGGCATGAGCAAGTGGACAAGAATTCAGCACAGCGTCAGACCGGAAATTGATTTTGACTATATACCCAACGTAAATCAGGAAAAACATCCTGTCTTTGATTCCAGTGACAGGATTGAACCAAGAGAAGAGCTTACTTATTCCCTGAGCAATGTTTTTACTCGCCGTTCAGACACTGTAGTGCCGGGTGATAGCTCTACTGGTCCAGCATTAAGCGCTAACTATCTGGATTTTTTCCGCATAAAATTTGAACAAAGCTATGATTTTCGGGAAGCGAGACGCAGCCAGGACTTAGAAACATATTCCAGGCGTCCCTTTTCAGATATATTAGCTGAAACAACAGTCTTTCCCGGTAAATGGGTCAACCTGCGCAACAAAACATGGTATTCTCCATACGAAAACCGCATCACAGAACATGAGCATACGTTGACCATGAACTGGCCTCAAAAGGCATCTGCATGGTTCAGCCTCGATTTCCTGGAAAAAATTGATGAATACAAACGCCGCATTAACTCCAGAACAAGCATCATGGAAATCGGTACTACTCTGGAATTTATTCCCAACTGGCAATTTAACCTGACCTACCGAAGAGATCTGGAGTTTAACGAAGATGTGGAGCGCGGAGTTGGTATATTCTATCAGCATCAATGTTACAGTATCAGGTTCAAATATACTGAATCCGACTTTGACCGCAAGTTTGAGGTTCGTTTAAATCTGTTGAACCTTGGGACATTTGGTGGATAAATTATGAGCATGATCCGGGTTTTACCGCCAGGACTTCAAAACCAGATAGCTGCAGGCGAGGTTGTTGAACGTCCATCTGCAGTTGTCAAGGAGCTTATGGAAAACAGTCTTGACGCCGGTGCAACCAGTATTCAGGTTCATCTCGAGTCTGGCGGTCAGAGTCTTATCAAGATCATTGACAATGGACAGGGCATGAGACCTGAAGATATTCCACTGGCCTTGACCAGGCACGCCACAAGTAAAATTTCGGCTCTGGAAGAACTAAGCCGCATATCCAGTTATGGATTTCGCGGAGAAGCTCTGCCAAGCATTGCATCCATTTCCAAAATGACCATATCATCATGCCCCGGAAATAATAATGAGGGATACTTTTATAAACTGATTTTTGGTGAAGTGGCTGACCAGGGACCTCTCGCTATGACCCGCGGTACCAGAATCAGGGTGGAAAACCTGCTATCCAATGTGCCTGCCAGGCTTAAATTTCTCAAAACCAGAGCTACAGAAGGTAAAAAGTGCGTAGAGGCCTTCATCAGGCATTCTCTGACCAATCTGTATACTGACTTTGAGCTGCTTTCAGAGTCCAGATCCCTTTATCGTTTTTACCCGGGTGAAACACTGCAGCAAAGAATTGAAGCCATCTGGCCGAATCAGGTTTGTGAACATTTGCGTGAATTCTCTTTGCGACGTCATGATTTTGCCATACATGGTCTGGCTTCAAGCCCTGAAAGCGCTCAAGCCAGGGCCGACAGAATCATGTTTTATATCAACAACAGACCTGTAAGCGACAGGATGCTTCTTGCTGCATTGCGACAGGCTTATCAGGGTCGCCTGCTTTCCCGGGAATATCCACAGGCTGTTATTTTTATCTCTGTTCCCTTAGAAGAAGTGGACGTCAATGTGCATCCAGCCAAAACCCAGGTACGATTCAGAAACGAAAAAGAAATCTTTTCTCTGATTGTAGCAGGCATTGGATCCATATTAAATGATAATATTTATCAATCATCTTCTCATGTTACCAGACAGTTCGATAATGAAGATGGTGGTGGAAATGGTGGAGATAGTTCTGAACTATCTGCTGCATTTCAAGGCGAGGGTATACATGAAGATAATATGTCCGAAACTTACCAGGAGCAGGAAAGCCTGCAGCGCCGATTTAAAGAAAAAAAGTCGAGCTATGACTTTGTGCCTCACACTTCACAGGTTCATGAAACAATTGTAGATCAGGTTGAAAACCATCAGAGCAAGGACCGTTTTGTTGTGGGCAGGCTGGCTTATCTTGGTCAGATCGTTAATTCCTACCTGCTATTTAAAAAACAGGACCATAATCTGCTAATTGTTGATCAGCACGCAGCGCATGAAAGGGTTATGCTGGAAGGATACAAAAAAGGGTTCAGGAAAATTGTCATAAAAAAACTTGCCTTGCCTGAAAGACTCAGTTTGCACCCTTCTGAACTGGATATGATCCAGGGCATTTGGAAAAAAATCAGGACCATGGGCTATATACTGGAACTTCAGGAGGACAGCACTCTTCTAATCTCAGGTATTCCTGACTTTATGAACATATCTGAAGCCACTGAGGTTCTGCGTGATATTATGGCGGAAAAAAAGTCCGACCTGGATGAAATTTTCATTACCATGGCCTGCAAGTCTTCCATTAAGGCAGGATCAAATATGACGTCTGACGAGGCTTTGGGATTGATGGATCAACTGTTGTCATGCGACAATAACCAGTATTGTCCACATGGCCGTCCCATTACGCGGGAGCTTGGCTCAAAAGAACTGGAAAAAATGTTTAAAAGATAACTTTCAAGATCAACAGGAGGTTGTATGAATATTCTCATTGTGGGTTCAGGAGGAAGAGAACACTCCCTGGCCTGGAAAATCAAACAGAGCCCTCTACTCAAAAACCTTTATATTGCACCTGGTAATGGTGGTACTGCCACACTTGGGACAAATATTGATGTGGATGCAGATGATATCCCTGCCATAATCAGGCTGGTCAGAGAAAAAGAAATCAATCTCGTGGTTGCTGGTCCTGAACTGCCTCTGGTTCTTGGACTTGCCGATGCATTGGACCGAGAAAAGATTCCCTGCTTCGGTCCGGGTTCATACGCTGCCCAGCTTGAAGGCAGCAAGGTTTTTTCCAAGTTTCTCATGGAAAAAGCCGAGGTGCCTACTGCCGCTTTTAAAGTTTTTGAAGATTACCACCAGGCATTGGACTACATCAACAAACAGACATATCCCTTAGTAGTTAAAGCCGATGGTTTGGCTGCAGGCAAAGGAGTTATTATCGCTCAAAACCGGGAAGAGGCCAAGGAAGCTCTGCATGATATGATGGTGAAGCAGGTTTTTGGCAAAGCCGGTGAAATAGTTGTCATTGAAGAAGCCCTGCAAGGTGAGGAGGCTTCATTTCTGGCCTTTTGCGACGGTCATGATTTTGTACTTCTGCCCTCTTCACAGGATCACAAGCGTATAGGAGAAAATGATACCGGTCCCAATACAGGTGGCATGGGAGCATACAGTCCAGCACCAATTCTGCCTGCAGAAAAATACGAAGAAACAGCTGAACTGGTCATAAGACCCATTATCCAGCACCTCGAAGAGATGGGACGGCCTTTCAAGGGTATTCTCTATGCCGGGCTTATGTTCACTGCTGAAGGAGTCAAGGTCCTGGAGTACAATGTCCGTTTTGGTGACCCGGAATGTCAGCCTTTGCTTATGCGGGTAGAGTCGGATATTGTTGAGGTCATGATGGCCTGTGTTGAGGGAAGACTTGGTAAAACAACTCTTGATATCAGACAGGACACCAGTGTTTGCGTAGTCCTTGCCGCTGATGGTTATCCTGGAAAATATGCCAAAGGCAACGTCATTACTGGTATTGAAGATGCTGAGTCTGATCCAAAGGTCAAGGTGTTTCAGGCTGGCACCAAGCTTGAAAATGACCAGATCCTGACCAATGGAGGAAGAGTTCTTGGAGTGACTGCCCTGGGAAATGACCTTGAAGATGCCATGGACCGCTGTTACAAGGCGGCGGATAAAATAAATTTTGCGGATAAGTATATGCGCCGGGATATTGGACAGAAAGGTCTGAAAAAATAGTCAGAAATGGTATTGGGGCAGTCCGGTTCCGGACTGCCCACTGAACTAACTTGTCTGACTTATCCTGTTGGCTTCAGTCCCGGTTCCGGAACGTCTGATGAGCCAGACCAGAAAATAAACAACAGGAGTATCCATAAAAGCAATGAGCATTTTGATAATTACTTGCCCGATAATCAGAGGTAAAATGGGCATTACCCCGAGAAAAGCAATGGTAATAAATATCACACTGTCTATTACCTGAGACGAGGCTGTGGATAGATTATTCCTTATCCAGAGATGACGACCCTTGAAAACTTTTTTCCAGAAATGAAAGGCCCAGACATCATGATTTTGACTCACTACATAGGCAATTAGCGAGGCTATAATGATCCTCGGTGCAGCTCCCAGTACTGAACCATATGCATGGTGATTGTCCCAGAATTCAGCAGCCGGCCAAAGCAGTGCCAGATGAATCAGCCCCAGACACACAATAAGCGCCGCGAATCCTCCCATAACTACCTGTCGTGCCTTTTCCTTGCCCCATATTTCGCTTATGACATCAGAGGCCACAAACGTAATGCAATAAGCCAGAATTCCCGCAGGCAGAACTACGCCTGCAATGGTAATAATTTTGGAGGAAATTACCGAAGCAATGACTAAGCTGCCACAAAAAACCGAGCTCAAGAAAACAAAAGCAGCACTATTGTTTTGATACACTAAATGTCACCTGCAGCCTTGTAGATATCTATTTATCGATTATCAATCACTCGTACTGCTTTGCCATCATTTTTGGGCAGACTGTCACGCTCCACCAAATCTACTTTGGCGGTAATGAGGATTTCCTCGCGCAACTGTCCAGTGATTTTCTTTTGCAAAGCCTGAAGAGAGCGCATGTCTTCCACAAAAAACTCGTCTCTGATCTCCACCTTGACTCGCATCTGATCTAAGTATCCTTGCCGTTCTAATTCAATGACATAATTTTCCCCAACCTCAGGAATGGACATGAGTATTTTTTCAACCTGCATGGGAAAAATATTCACCCCTTTGAGTACAATCATGTCATCAGAGCGGGCACTGATGCGATCAATACGCTTATGCTGCCTTCCACAAGAACACTCACCTGGAATAAATCTGGTCAGATCCCTGGTTCTGTACCGGATAATGGGCATGCCTTCACGGCAGAGAGTGGTCAGCACAAGTTCACCAAGTTCTCCCTCAGGAACAGGCTCCAAGGTTTCAGGATCAACGATTTCAGCCAGATAAGCATCTTCCCAGATGTGCATTCCAGACTGTTCAGAACATTCAAAAGCCACTCCAGGTCCGTTCATTTCTGACAGCCCGTAGGAATTGTAAGCCTTGACCCCATAAATATCCTCAATTCTCTGCCGAACTTCTTCGGAGTGAGGTTCTGCTCCAATGAGCATGATTTTAAGGTGCAGGGATTTGGGATCAATGTCCAGTTTCGTGAAAACCGAGCTTAAATGCAATGCATAGGAAGGAATGATATGAGCCACACTGACTTTGAAATCACTGAGCATTTTTATCTGACGTTTGCTGTTGCCTGCTCCGGCTGGAATTGTAAGGCAACCGAGACGTTCTGCTCCATAATGTATACCCAGACCGCCTGTGAACAGGCCATAACCGCTCATATTCTGAAATACATCTCTGGATCGCACTCCAGACATATGCATACATCTCGCCACAAGATCAGCCCAGGAATTAAGATCGTTTTCAGTATGAAAAATAACCGTTGCTGCCCCGGTAGTTCCAGATGAAGCATGCAGGCGGACCATTTTGTCCACTGGCTGAGTCAGCAGACCATAAGGATAACTGGATCTTAAATCCTCCTTGACAGTGTAGGGCAGCTTAGAAGCATCATTATGCGTCTTAATGTCACCTACTTTTATCCCGGCCATGGCCAGCTTGTTTCGATAAAACTGCGAAGCAGTGGCCTGATAAACTGTATTTTTGAGCCTGATGGACTGTATTTGTTCTATTTCACTTCTGTCCGCAAACTCAACTTTGTCAAAATACTGCATATAAATTCCTTGTCGCTATAAATATATGGGCAGTCAATAGTTATCGTGCAAACCCTTGGCTATATTGGACTTTTACAGACTTAAGATGTCTAACGCGAGCTGTACCCGCAATCCAGTTATCTGTTATCTGTTATTTGTTAATTGTTAATTGTTATTTGTTATCAGGGTAAGGCAGCGAATTCAGGCTTTTGTTCTTCAACAATTAACAATTAAGGGAACTCAGGCGTAGCCATCGTCAATGTTCTCTGATGGTGCTGGAATGTCAGCCAGATTTTCAAAAGCTGTAAATTTCTTCAAAAAGGATAACTCCACCATACCCACCGGACCATTTCTCTGTTTGCCAATAATAACCTCTGCCATTCCCTGCTTGGGATTGTCCTCTTTCTGATTATAAGCATCATCACGGTATAGAAAAAGTATGACATCAGCATCCTGCTCAATGGCTCCGGACTCACGCAAGTCTGATAGAACAGGCCGCTTGTCTTTCCTGTCTTCAACTTTGCGGTTGAGCTGAGAAAGAGCCACCACTGGCACATTTATCTCCTTGGCCAGAGCCTTGAGAGACCGGGATATTTCAGAAATTTCCTGTTCTCTTGAATCAATTCGTCTGCCGGCACGCATGAGTTGGAGATAATCCACAATAACCATGCCCAGATTCTTTTCAGATTTCAGGCGCCTGCATCTGGCACGCATCTCGAGAGAGGAAAGCGCCGGAGTGTCATCAATATATAGTGGAGCTCTGGAAAGCACATCTGCTGACTGGGAAAGTCTGGTCCAGTCTTCATCTGTGAGGTAACCGGTACGAAGACTTTTAAGATCAACCTTTCCAAATGAGCATAGCATGCGCATCATTAATTGTTCCATGGACATTTCTAAAGAAAAAATTGCCACAGGAACTTCATGAGAGGCAGCTGTTCGCATGGCTACATTCAAGGCAAAAGCAGTCTTACCCATGCTTGGGCGGGCAGCTATAATGATCAGGTCAGTAGGCTGTAACCCTGCAGTGATTTCATCTAAGGCATGATAACCGGTGGGTACCCCGGTTACAAGATTTTTATCTTCCACGCGCCTGCTAAGCATCTCAAAAACATCTGTCACCAGTTCTTTTGAAGAACGAAACACCTGTTTTGTTTTAGCTTCGCTTATGGTGAATATTTTTTGCTCGGATGAATCCAAAAGATCACCGACCTCAGAGCCTGGCTCATAACTTTCGGAAATAATTTCAGTGGCTGCCCGGATTAAATGCCTGCGGATGGACTTTTCCTTAACAATCCCAGCGTAATAGATTGCATTGGAAGCCGAAGCCACAGATTCGCCAAGTGAAGCAATGTAAACAGCTCCCCCAACTGCATCCAGCTGACCTCTCTTTTCCAGCTCTTCATGAATAGTCACAAGGTCCACTGGAATGCTGCGGCGGTAAAGATCCAGAAAACAGCGAAAAATTATCTGATGAGCCGGTGAATAGAAATCTTCTTCAGTGAGGATATCAATGATGGAGTGCAGGACAGTATTTGATAAAAAAACCCCGCCCAGGACTGCACGTTCGGCATCCATATTCTGGGGAGGCATTTTTCTGATCAAATCAGATGAGACCCTGTCTAAGCTTTCAGGAAAATTGTCTTGTTTTGGCGATGACACACAGATAGCCTCATTTAATGATAAATGATACAGATAGGTAAGTTGCTCATTTTCTTGCAAAGGTTGCCATTAAAACGCCCTTTGCCATGATTATTCAATATTCAAGGACAAAGGGCGAATCTAATAATGGCCTGTAACGTTCAGTCATCTATAAAGAATCAAACTATTGACGATTGCAGATGGTTGAACTGATGTATTTTTGCGCAGACTACTCTTGTATATTACTCAGACTTGGCGGTTTCCTGCTCAGTATTCTCCTGAGACTGTTCCGGTTCATTCTGGGTTGAGGGCTGATACTCTGTACCATGTTTGATTACGCTGACCTTAAGGGAGCAGCTTATATCATGGTGCAGTTTAACCTCTACAGTATAATCACCCAGGGCACGAATGGGATTTTCCAGAACAATTTTGCGCCGGTCAAGTTCAATACCCATTTCTGTGAGGGCATCTCCGATATTAGTTGTAGTTACTGATCCGTATAGCTTTTCATTCTCCCCAACACGAACCGGGATGATAACGTGGGCTGCATTTATGCGATCAGCCAGACTCTGGGCAGCCTGTCTGATTTTTTGCATTCTGGCTTCTAATTTTTTACGCTCATTTTCAAATACATTCATATTGGCCTTGGTAGCAGGCATGGCATATCCCTGAGGGATAAGATAATTGCGACCATAGCCGGGTTTAACCTTGACCACATCTCCGAGCCGACCAAGGTTGTCAACGTCTGCTCTTAAAATTATCTGCATAATTATACTCCTGAAACAAAGAATGTGTGTGTCCTGTCACATCTGATGTTAACAGGCATCAACCAGTCTTGATGCCCATTTTTTTCAGGAGGACATGACATTTGCAACACAAATTCTTTACTAACTGTTGTTTGTCTTAAGCAATCAAAAGAATAGCTGGGTTGCGGGCACTATTTGCCTTAGTAACTTACTGCCTCAATCCTGTAGAAAAAAACAAGAAAATTTTTAACCCTGACAAGAGCAATAATACCCAAAATCCTTTTTCTTCAGCCTTCAGTCTTCAGTCTGAAAATTCTGGTTATCGCCCCAACTTAAGGATCCTTATTTAAACTGGATTGCGGGCACAGTCAGCCTTAGATAGTTCTTCTATGCACCTGATTGCTGTGCGTGGCAGTATAGATAAGCAGCGCCATCTGCCTGGACTTTTTGATCTCTCCGGTAAGCTTGCGCTGGTGTTTGGCGCAGGTGCCGGTAATTCTGCGGGCAATGATTTTACCACGGTCAGTTATGAAATCATTAAGCAACTCAACATTCTTGTAATCCAACTGAATTTCCTTGTTAGCACAAAAACGACAAAATTTCTTTCTTGGGGCGAATTTTCTGAATGCCATTTAACTCTCCTTGGACTCGGTCTTTTGTTCGGCTTTAGCTTTGGCCTTGGGATCTAACTTGACTGTCAAAAACTTAAAAATTCCATCAGCGTTTCTGATATTTCTTTCAAGTTCATTCACCTTATCCCCTGGAAGGGTATACTCCATACGGATATACTGCCCTCTGACCTGCTTGCGCACTGGATAGGCAAGCTCCTTTATGCCCCAGTCGTCAATTGTGATGCTCTGGCCACCATCGCGATCAATGATGCCTGTCAGCGTGTCCACCACTTCTTTGCTGCCTTCTGAGCCAAGCTCAGGGCTCAGCAAAAGAAGGGTTTCATAAGTCATGTTCATTAATGGTCCTCCTTGTGGTCATTTGGCCCTCTCGCGAGAGCAAGGTAAACCGTCTCTTTTATTCTTACAATGCATGTATGTCAAGCTCCAATAAATTGACAAATCTCTTTAAGGGTCTAATCGTTCATTGAGCTCTCAAGATAGTTGTCCAGCTCTTTCATGAATTCCTGCAAAAGGCTCTGACCACGCACCTTCCTTACCACCTGGCCTTTTTTGAAAATAATCCCGCAATCCCGGCCTCCGGCCAACCCAATATCCGCTTCTCTGGCTTCGCCAGGGCCGTTAACCACACAGCCCATTACCGCCACAGTAAACACCTGCTCCACATCTTGCAGACGATCTTCCACAGCAGTGGCCATGTTAACCAGATCGATCTCAGTGCGGCCGCAAGTTGGACAGGATATAATCTCAGGTCCTCGTTGCCTGATGCCAAGGGAACGTAGTATTTCCCAGGCCACAGGCATTTCCGCAACAGGATTTCCTGTCAGGGAAACTCTCAAAGTATCTCCAAGACCAAGATACAAAAGTATACCCAGGCCAACCCCGGATTTTATGGCTCCCCTGAATGGGGTGCCAGCCTCGGTGATGCCAATATGTAAGGGGTAGTCCCGTTTTTCTGCCATCAGCCTGTATGCTTCAATTGTATTTTGCACAGAAGATGATTTAAGAGAAATCTTGATGAGATTAAAATTTCTATTTTCCAAAAAGCGGATATGTTCCAAAGCGCTTTCCACCATGGCCTCAGCAGTTGGACCTCCATATTTTTTTAATATTTTCCTGTCAATGGAACCACTGTTAACTCCAATGCGAACAGGTATACGAGCCGATTTAGCTGCATCCACAACTCTGTTCACCCTGGATTCATCACCAATATTTCCTGGATTAAGACGCAGCCCGTGGACTCCAGATTCAATAGCCCCGAGAGCCAGTCGATGATCAAAGTGGATATCAGCCACAACAGGCAGTTCAGAATAAAGCACAATTTCCCTTAGACCTGACACAGCTTCTTGATCCGGAACTGCGACCCTCACTACTTCACACCCTGCTCTGGCAAGCTGTTTTATTTGTTCCAAGGTAGCTTCGGAGTCTCTGGTATCAGTATTGGTCATACTTTGAACTCGAACTGGATTATCCCCCCCAATACCCACATGACCTATTTTGACCTCAATTGACTTTCTTCTTTGCATGGCAGCTCCACTTTGCTTTCTTTTACATCCCAGAGGTTGATGAAGACTTCAACGTACTCTTCAGTCTCTTCCGGGACCTACTTGCCTCATAAGCGACATATTCAAAACATCGGCTATTGCTCAACTATGCACAAAAGTGCCTGTCCTGTATTTTCCTGAAATACGGGGTAAACATTCACCCCTCTCAAGTTAACTGAAGACTCCGTTTTTGCAGGGCTTGTCTTTATCCAGAAAAATATATACATGTTGGCTAAACTTACACGTAACTACAATCGAATATCCAATAAATTCAGAATATTATGGTTTTACCATACAGATTGCTTCGGTCGCTTAGGCTCCCTTGTGGGTGACAGGTTTTCAGCAACCACATCCCTGACACCTCAGCTGTCATTGCGAGCGAGTCTTTTTACCTCGTTGAATACACGCAGTGTAGGCGCAGCCATTCAACTGGGGCGAGCGCGGCAATCCTTGTTGCGAGCGAAGCGAAGCAATCTCGTGTTAAGGCTGATTATTAGTTACTCACAAGTTCGGTCCCGGGCCGCCCGGGTGATGAGCTTACAAGTAACTGGAGTTGTTTTGCCAATAAAATCAGATGGTTATAATTTTCATATTTTGACGATTTTTGCTTTGATTAATGCACATTTGCCAGAAAAGTTCCGTCAAAGATGAGAGCGTTACTCCTGGCACAGCTTCCTGCCCGGAGGCTTACAGCCCGGAGGGGGACTGTCCCTCGCTGTGTAAATTTTATCATTAAAGCAAATTTCATCCAGGAACCAATGCAGCATCAATCTCTTTTATAGTACCTCGCGGGGACTGTCCCAATTTCCAAATATGGGACTGTTCTTCAAGGTGGAGGCGGCTTCCAGCCGCCTGGAATTAAATAGCCTGCAGGATGCAGGCTCCACTTTAAAGACAGTTACTCGCAGGTTCGGTCCCGGGCCGCCCCAGGGGAACAAATATGTGACAGTTCTTCAAGGTGGAGGCGGCTTCCAGCCGCCTGGAATTAAATAGCCTGCAGGATGCAGGCTCCACTTTAAAGACAGTTACTCACACGATCGGTCCCGCACGCCCGGGTGATGAGCTTACAAATGACATCCTTTTTAAGACAAGTAGAACCTGGAAAAGTCAACCACCAATGCTCAATGCTAATTGCTAAACAGATATATACAGGAGAAATAATTTATGAAAATCGGAATAAGCACCTGTCTTTTGGGTGAAAATGTACGTTATGACGGAGGGCACAAGTTAGATAAATATCTGCGCGACCTGTTAGGAAAATATGTAAACTATGTACCTGTTTGTCCGGAGTCAGAATCAGGCCTGCCAATTCCAAGAGAGGCCATGCGTCTTGTGGGTGACCCTGAAAACCCCAGGCTGTTGACTATCCAAACCAGGATTGATCACACTGATCGTTTGCAAAACTGGGGTAAAGAAAAACTTAAAGAGCTGGAAAAGGCAAAACTTTGCGGATTCATCTTCAAATCCAGATCTCCCAGCAGCGGGATGGAAAGGGTCAAGGTATATTCTGAAAAAGGCCACCCCATACCCAAAGGCAGGGGAATATTTGCCGGCATGTTCATGGATGCATTTCCACTGATTCCTGTAGAAGAAGACGGTAGAATGAATGATCCCATGCTCAGAGAAAACTTTATTGCCAGAATATTTGTTTTCAGCAGATGGAGAGATGTATTGGACCAGGACCTGACCACAGGCAGGCTGGTGGATTTTCACACCAGACATAAATTGCTCATCATGTCCCATAATGTCAACGCTTACAGAGACCTGGGACGCATGGTGGCCAAGGCAAAAGAATATGATCCAGACCAGCTTGCTGAGGAATACATATCCAAACTCATGCAGGCACTCAAAATGTCATCCACCATCAAGAAGAACGTTAATGTGCTGCATCATGTCATGGGATACTTTAAAAAAGAACTTACCAGCGATGAAAAACAGGAACTGCTGGAAATCATTCAGGCATATGCTGATTCCTTAGTGCCTCTCATAGTACCGATAACCCTGCTCAATCACTATGTGCGCAAATACGATCAATCCTATCTGAGACAGCAGGTTTATCTAAATCCTCATCCAATGGAGCTTAAACTGAGAAATCATGTCTAAAGAAAGCTTTACCCATAACCCAACTCAAAAAAGGATCATTATGATTGGGATGGTTAAATTTCTTCAGGCTGGATGTGGAAGGCACTGGACTTTGAATCCTGGACTTTGGACAATTAATAGCTCTCCAGAAAAATGTCAGGGGTTGACCAATATTTCTGCTCTAACATCTTCCAGAAGTATGCCCCTTCGAAAGGCGCGTTCTGGAATATACTCGGGCTGGGCCGAAAATACACGAGTATCGTCTCCCATTACCAGTTCCCCAGACCAGACAACCCTGTGCTCCCAGAAAATATTGCCTTCCATGCGAAAGATATATTTTCCAGACCCAACAGGTTCCCCTGTATGATCCCGGCAGTCCCAAATGCTGGAATGGCGTCCTGATATAATTGGAGTAGCTGCGCTCACAGCATCCACGTATTCGGTATTTTCATGGCTCCAGCCTGAAACTTCTCTCCACATGGGAAGGCTGAGGGGCCTGTGTTCATAAGCTCCCCTGGCTGTATAGGCAGTGGCGAATACTGTAGCCACATACTGACCATCAGGCTTTTCTATCCAGATTGCCCACTGATTACTGGCCATGCGTGGCTGCAAATGGACAAAATAACTGAATTCAACCGCGCATTCGTTAGACTCAATACAGGGTATATCCAATGCCTGGTGCGAATGTCCGGACCAGGCATTTGTCTGTTGCGAAATAAATATAAGAAAAAAAAAGATAATTCCAGTTAATGGCTTCATGAAATGGATACTTTTTGAAGATGAATACTATTTCAAATGGCTTGCAATGGAAATTACAATTTGTTCTACTGGCAGGGATACGTCCATAACCAGGTCAGCACAGGACAGATAAAGCTGTTCTCTTTGACTCATTACAGTTGAAATTTCCTGCTCAAGAGACATATCTGACAACGCAGGCCTCTGTCCGGAAATGGGATCAGCATTTAATCTCTCAAGAACTAAGGATATAGTTGCTTGTAAATAAACACAATAGTTCTGTGTTTGAGTTAAGATGTTCCGATTGGAAGAGCGTAATATCACGCCGCCTCCAGTGGCCACCACCTGGCCCTGCCTTGCATTTATCTCACTTAAAATCTTTTCTTCCCTTTCCCGAAAATATGGCCACCCATGCTTATTAACCATTTCATCAATAGTCATCTCATACTGCTGCTGAAGCTCATGATCCGCATCAACAAACCTGATCTTTAACAGGCTTGCGAGTTTCCTGGCCAAAGTAGTTTTTCCACTGGCCCGATAGCCAATAAGGTAAACATTTCTATACTTCATCACTGTCTATTATCGTGTATTTTTGGGACTAAGCCTGACCTTAGCTTACAAGTAACTACAATCGTTTTGCTAATAAAATCAAATGGTTATAATTTTCATATTTGACGATTTTTGCTTTGATTAATGCACATTTGCCTGAAAAGTTCCGTCAAAGATGAGAGCTTTACGCCTGGCACAGCTTCCTGCCCGGAGGCTTACAGCCCGGAGGGGACTGTCCCTCGCTGTGTAAATTTTATCATTAAAGCAAATTTCCTCCAGGAACAAATACAGCATCAATCTTTTTTATAGTACCTCGCGGGGACTGTCCCAATTTCCAGATATGGGACTTTTCTTCAATGTGGAGGCGGCTTCCAGCCGCCTGGTCTTTAATAGCCTGCAGGATGCAGGCTCCACTTTAAAGACAGCTACTCACAGGTTCGGTCCCGGGCCGCCCAGGTGAGGAGCTTATTTCTGAATCCAATTATCAAAAAGTTCATCCAGCTCTGCAGGCTCCAAAGATGGGTTGTCATACAATCCTGCCTTCTGCCTCTGACTGAAGGCTTCATAAAGAATAATGGCAGCAGCTACAGACACATTCAGACTCTGAACCATACCCTGCATGGGGATATACAATTCCTGATCTACAAATTTAATTAGGTTTTCTTCAATTCCGCTGTGCTCGTTACCGAGGATTACTGCTGTAGGCCGGGAAAAGTCCCACTCAAACAAAGGCACAGCAGTATGGCTGAAACCAGTTCTGACCAGATTCAGACCGCTTTTTTTCAAGGCATGAACCAGTCCTTGAGCATCATGATGTCTAATTTGTTCCACCCATTTTTTGGCTGAGGCAGATGATTTCTTACCAAGGGCGGGAAAAGTATTGCTGGTGTAAAGAAGGTGAACAGCGCTGATTCCAAAAGCATCACAGCTTCTTAAAATGGCGGACACATTATGCGGGTCGTGAATATTATTGATTACCAGGGTCAGATCCTTTTGCCGTCTGCTGAGGACCTGACGAATCCTCTCAGCCCTTTGAGGTGTTCGTGGTCTATGGGTCATAATATTTTTCGAGATATAAAAGGTATTCCTGATTTCCTTTTGGACCTTTGATTGCTGAAGGCGTAACTCCTCTGTAAGTCAACCCCAGGTCCTGTATAAACGTATCCCTTACCCTGTGCAGGGCTTCTTGAGCCACTTCCAAAGATTTGACAACCCCTTTACAGGTCTGACCCGGACCAACCTCAAACTGAGGCTTGATCAGGGCCACAATTTCTCCACCAGGTCGCAAAAATTTAAGGGCAGACTTCAAAACAAGAATAGCAGATATAAAAGAACAATCCATTGTCAAAAAATCAACCTGCTCTGAAAGAAGATCTTCCGGAGCAGTTCTAATATTGATTTTTTCGAGATTAACAACCCTTTCATGCTCACGAAGCTTCCAATGGAGCTGCCCATAGCCAACATCGACAGCATAAACTTTCCTTGCGCCATGTTGCAAAAGGCAATCTGTAAAACCTCCAGTGGATGCTCCCACATCAAGACAAATTTTATCCTGAATATGAAGATCAAATCTCTCAACAGCAGTCAAGAGTTTATATCCCCCTCTGCTCACAAAACGCTGATCCTCCAGGACCATTAAGGCAGATTCTTTGCTCAGGGCACGACCAGGCTTGTCAATCCTTTCCCGGTCATTACCGGACAGGACAAAAACCTGCCCGGCCATTATCAGTCTTTTGGCCTTTTCTCGAGATTCAGCAAGACCTTGATCAAAAAGCAGCTGGTCCGCCCGTTGCCTGCTTTTCATTTATTTGCGTTAATCATCAGGCCCAGTGGATCAGCCCCAGACAATGAGGATCAAGGAGCAATGGATGGTGAGGCAGAATACGCACGGTGTATCCAAAGCGCCCGGTGGTGGAGGTTTTGATAGTACCTTCGTAACGTATCCACCCCTTTTCAACCTCTTCTTTTCGAGCCATGCACATTGTATTTCTGTTCAAAAAGTCTCCATTTATGTCCACAGATCCTGAATAGATTTCAACCTGAATATCCTTTGCTGACAAACCATTAATATATACTTCTGCTGAAATGGTTAGTTCATCACCGGAATGCAGTACATCCTCTTCCACAGAGCGAACATTTCTGATTTTGACATCTCCCCACTTGGTCATAAGGTCCATTCTCCATGAAGCCAGGCTCTTGGCCTTTTCAAATTCGTTCTTTTCAAGCTTCACAAAGTTGTCATAGGCAGGCAGATACGCTGTAGTTGCATAATCCTCCACCATTCTGTGCGAACTGAAAACAGGACAAAGATCCTTGAGTCCGTTTTTCATTTTTCTAATCCATTCAACAGGCATATTGCCATGAGAGCGATTGTAAAATGTAGGAATAATATCTCTTTCCAGTACATTATATAAATAATGACTTTCCACCATGTTCTGGTATTCCTGGTCAGAATGTTCTTCACCGTCGCCTATGGCCCAACCATAACGGTTGTCCGGGGTATGAGCCTCATCCCACCATCCGTCCAGAACACTCAAATTAAGAACTCCGTTGGCAACAGCCTTCATACCGCTGGTGCCGCAGGCTTCAAGAGGTCGTTTGGGATTATTAAGCCATACATCACAGCCCTGAAGCATATGTTCGGCAATTTCCATGTCATAATCTTCAATAAATACAAAATGATGTCTGCACTCGGACTTGCGACAAAACTGCACTATCTGCTGGATTATCTTCTTGCCCTCAACATCCTTGGGATGGGCTTTTCCAGCAAAAATAAACTGAACAGGCTGTTTGGAGTTATTCATTATTTCGAGAATTCTTTTTACATCCGTTAGAATCAGGTTTGCCCTTTTATAAGTAGCAAAGCGCCTGGCAAAGCCAATGGTCAGGGCACCTGGATCAAGAACTTCCCCGGCAAGCTGGAGTTCTAAACGTTTTCCCCCGCGGGCCAGAGTCAGATCTTTAAGTCTGGTACGCACAAAATCCACCAGCCTTTCCCTTAGTCGTTCATGGGTTCTCCACAGTTCTGAATCAGGTATGGATTCAGCCTGTTTCCAGACCCTTTGACAATCTGGATCTTCTCTCCAGTCTGCACCAAGATAGCGGTCAAAAAGATAAGATATGTCTGGTGCAGTCCAGGTGGGAATGTGAATACCGTTGGTAATGGCTGCAATAGGTACATCGTCTACAGGATATTGAGGCCATACTCGCTTCCACATATTTCTGGCCACCCTGCCGTGGAGTTTGCTGACTCCGTTATTAAATCTGGAAAGACGCAAAGCCAGAACCGTCTGGCAAAACAGTTCACTGTCATCACGGGGATCTTCTCTGCCCAATGCCAGGAAAACCTTAAATGCCAGCCCCAGCTCACGGGCATAACTTTCAAAATATTTGCGCATAAGTTCTGGATCAAAACGGTCATTGCCTGCTGGAACAGGAGTATGTGTAGTAAAAACACTGCTGGAGGCAACTAGCTCAGTGGCTGCTTCAAAAGACATATTATACTCACGCATGAAAACACTGATACGTTCCAGACCAGCAAAAGCGGAATGCCCTTCATTCATATGAATTACCCTGGGGTTAAGCCCCAAAGCCTTTAAAGCCCGGATGCCGCCGATTCCCAGCACCACTTCCTGCTTAAGACGCATTTCCCAGTCACCACCATAAAGCTGGGCTGTAATTTCTCGGTCATTCGGTATATTTTCATTGAGATTCGTATCCAAAAGAAAAAGATCCACTCTCCCAATTCTGGCTTTCCAAATCTGCAGACTGACCAGGCGATCCAGAAGAGTAACCTGCACCTTCAAAGGATTGCCGTCCTCGTCTCGAACCAGAGTCATGGGCATTTCTTCAAAATCATTTACAGGGTACCTTTCCTGCTGCCATCCATCAGCAGTCAGATATTGTCTGAAATAACCGTTCTGGTAGCAAAGGCCAATGGCCACTAAGGGAATATTAAGATCGCTGGCTGATTTAAGATGATCCCCGGCAAGAATCCCCAATCCTCCTGAATAAATGGGCAGCGACCGGCTGATGCCGTATTCGGCGCTGAAGTAAGCAATAACTGATTCACCTTTGCTGTCTTTGAAATCAAAAGCAGCCTTGGTTGCTCCAGTATATTTTTCCAGACTTTCTCTCGTGCGTTGAAGCCGCTCAAGAAAAAAATCATCTTTGGACAATTCTTCAATAGCTTCCTGCGAAACCTGATTAAGAAACTTTACTGGATTTTGACGACATTGCTGCCACAACTGATAATCAATCCGCTCAAACAATTCGCAGATATCGTGATTCCAGGAAAACCAGAAATTAAAAGCCAGGTCCCACAAGGGGGTGAGATTGTCCGGCAGCCTTGGCGTGACGCTGTAAACTTTCAGTGGACGCATATAAAAAACCTCCGATTAAATCATTTTGGTGATCTTGCCCAACTAAGCTTGAAATTGCAAGAACTCATTTCTGGCATAAAAACATCTTTGCAAACCTGTAATTCATAAAAAGGTATCAGTTTAGCCATTTGCATGTGGCACGACTTCCTGCCCGGAGGCATACAGCCCGGAGGGGGACTGGCTCTCCCAGCCCTTGTTTTATTAAGTCTGTGTTTTACATCAACAAAAAACAAGGACTGGGGTGCCTGTCCCCTGCTTTCCTTAGAAAAGGGCTAAACTATTACATAAAAAGTTAAAATTTAATCCTTGCAGGTTTTTCCACTCAAGGTTATCAATCGGCCATATTTTACTCGCAAGACAAAAGGAACGACAATGCATAGTATCGCGGTCAAGGTAAAATTCTTAAGACAGACAGATCAATCTGGAAACAGGCTTGAATATGCCACATCCATGTCAGCCGGCATTGACCTGAGAGCCTTTATGGATGAATCAATTGTGGAACTTGTACCCGGCCAGAGTTTTTTTTTTCCAGCTGGCATCAGTATTGAGCCACAGCATCCGGGTGTAGCAGGCTTTATCTTTTCCCGCAGCGGTCTGGGAACCAAAAAAGGGCTGGTGGTCTGCCAGGGTGTGGGAGTCATCGATCCGGATTATCGCGGCGAAATATTAGTCTGCCTGCGCAACACCTCCCAGCAAACACACCATGTCAAAAGAGGCCAGCGCATAGCCCAGCTGGTTTTTATGCCCTTTTATCAGGCAGATATTGCCAAAGTAGAGGATCTTTGCGCTACAACCCGCGGATCTGGCGGGTTTGGCCATACTGGAAATATGTAACAGGAGTTTCAATCATGTCTGAAGTGGATTTTTTCCAGAAAAATACCAGCGATTATATCTGCCCAACTTATGCAAGATATCCTCTTGCTGTAAAAAAAGCCAAAGGCTGTAAGCTTTATGATTTTGAAGACAGGGAATACTTAGACCTGCTTGCAGGAATTTCGGTCTGTAACCTTGGCCACAGTCATCCTGAAATTGTAGAGTCCATCAAGCAGCAGGCAGAAAAGCTTATTCATGTCAGCAACCTGTTTTACCAGGAAGAACAGATTCAGCTTGCCCGAAAGCTTACAGCTACCTTTCCGGACAGCAAGGCTTTTTTCTGCAACTCAGGAGCAGAGGCCAATGAAGGGGCCATTAAGCTGACTCGCAGATATATGCAGAAAATTAAAAATCAAACACGGTTTGAAATTATCACTCTAACAGGATCTTTTCACGGCCGGACTATGGCCACGCTAACCGCCACCGGTCAGGATAAAATCAAAGATGGCTTTGCCCCCCTTCTGCCGGGTTTTAAAATTATCAGGTTCAATGATGAACAGCACCTTGAGCAATCCATCACCAAAGATACAGCAGCTATTATGATTGAGGTAATCCAGGGTGAGGGAGGAGTAAAACCTGTAACAAAAAGCTTTGTCGCCAAAATTAGTGAATTATGTCAAAAGCATGACCTGCTGCTCATTGTGGACGAGATTCAGACCGGCATAGCCCGGACAGGCAGGTTCTGGGCTCATGAACACTACCAGCTGAAACCGGACATTATCACCACAGCCAAGGCACTGGCAGGAGGCCTTCCCATGGGTGCGGTTCTGGCCCGAAATAATGTTGCCTCTGCTTTTGGCCCGGGCACTCACGGAACAACCTTTGGCGGCAGTCCCATATCCTGCATGGCTGCTCTTAAAACCCTGGAAATTATAGAACGAGATAACATCATCAGTATGGCAGCTCAAAAGGGCCTCATGCTTCAAGCTGAACTTGAAAATGTAAAAAAAAGACATCCTGAAAAAATCAGAGAAATTCGCGGTCAAGGCCTTATGGTTGGAATAGAACTAACTTTTCCCGGCAACAAGATTTGGCTGGCCCTGCTTGAAAAGGGTTTTGTTCTCAATCTGACTCAGGACACAGTTTTGAGGTTGCTGCCTCCTCTAATTATTGAAGAAGATCACCTGAAATCATTTGCCGTTGCCCTTGACCAGTTGCTGGGCAGTAAAGAACTTTGTGAGCCTTAAATGTATGCCCTGACCATACATTCCAGCTCTGAAGGCATGGACAGCCTTCTGCCCCTGCTTCACCAGCGCATCTCCTGGGGATGGGAAGAACATGATTCCGGGGCAGTTAGCATCCATTTTTCAAGCCAGGAAAAAGCCCGGGACATAAAGGCCCTTATTCAGAAACTACCCCACAATTTTATTTTTTCCGGTCAGGAGGTAGACGAAGCCGACTGGAGTGAAGAATGGAAAAAATACTTCACCCCCATTGAAATTCACAGCACATTCATCATTGTACCGCATTGGCTGGCTGGCAAAGAAACAGAAATGATAAAAATTGTGATTACACCCAAAATGGCCTTTGGTACCGGACATCACGCAACGACTGCACTTTGTCTCAAAACCATGGCAAAGCTGCAACGCACCGGGATGATGCCGCCCAAGTGCAACTTTCTGGACCTTGGATGCGGGTCAGGCATTTTAAGCATTGGGGCTGCCCGATTGGGTCACAGGGGATTAGCCATGGATATTGATCAGGAAGCTGTTGTCAATACCGTGGAAAATATGAAGCTTAACCGTGTAGAAGACTGTATTTCGGTGATTCAGGGCAGTTTGAGCGCCTTGAATTCTGAGACAAGGTTCAACCTTGTGTTTGCCAACATCCTGGCTTCCACTCTTATAAATTTGTCCAGTCATCTGGTTTCCTGTCTTGATGACTCATACCATCTTATTCTGTCAGGTATTCTCATAGACCAGGCCCATGAGGTAATATCTGTTTATTCTAAACTTGGCTTAAAAGACCCCACGGTTGAACAAGAAGGAGAATGGTGTTCAATACATTATTATTCAGCAAGAAGTTAATTACATGTGGATAGGTGCAGCCCGCTAAAACAACCTGACCAGAACCTCATCATTTTCAGACAGCCCTTCGCAGTTATCCGGAATTTTTATCAATCCATCGGCCTTGAGCAATGTTTTCAAAAGACCGGACTTGCCTGTCACAGGCACAGCAAAAACCTGACCATTACTCTTCTCCAACCTGACCCGGATATGGTCTTCGCGACCGTATTTTGACGCAATATTCCGTGACAGGCTGGCTCTGACCATGAGTTCCTCTCTTGGATTAAAAGGATCTGGATCACCTTGCAAATGCTTAAGAAAAGGTATTACCAGGGCCAGCATGACAACCTGGGCAGATCCGGCCTGACCTGGTAATCCCCACACGCATTTATTGCCCCTGGCAGCAAAAATCGTCGGTTTGCCCGGACTGATTGCAACTCCATGAACCAGAATTTCCAGCTCTGGGACGGCATTCATGGCACTCACTGTATAATCTCTATTTCCCACTGAGCTTCCACCTGATATGAGAACCACATCATTTTCTTTCAGAGCACGCCTGAGTGATGCTTCCAGCAGGGATTCACTGTCAGGTACTATCTGGTATA
Organism: Desulfonatronovibrio magnus; assembly: GCF_000934755.1. NCBI lineage: Bacteria > Pseudomonadati > Thermodesulfobacteriota > Desulfovibrionia > Desulfovibrionales > Desulfonatronovibrionaceae > Desulfonatronovibrio > Desulfonatronovibrio magnus. The sequence goes on along the minus strand of NZ_KN882180.1, from coordinate 50,181 downwards.
TGGTGGGATTACAGCCATTCTCACGCAACAATTGCCCCAGAGCTAAGGAGTTGATATCCCTGATGCATCCCGGCAAGGGTCTCATGCTGATCTCCACCAGTTCATCGCCTGTAGAAATGACTCCCACTGCAGGTCTTTGGTAAACAGATAACTTTTCAATACCCAAAGCAGCAAGAAGCCCCATCTTGCGGTAAGATATCTGCTCCCCAGCGCCAAGAACCTGTTCTCCGCTTTTAATATCTTCCCCTTTGAGCATAACATTTTCCCACGGAGCAACAGGCCTTCTTATTTCAATTGATCCCTCTCCCATATCATGGGCATACTCCACCATTACCACACTGTCCGCACCCGGAGGTAAAGTCGCGCCTGTGACAATGCCTGCGCAATGCCCTGGCTTTAGTTCATGCAGGGATACAGCATTAATGCCAATATTTTCACAAAGCTCAAGATAGGCAGGATTGGAGTCACCTGCTCCAAAAGTATCTTTAAACCTTACAGCGTAGCCATCCATGGATGACCTGTCTGTTGCAGGAAGATCTTCTGGAGCAAAAATATCAACAGATGAAAAACTCCCTCCAGCCTCACCCAGTTCTGTCTCAACACTGTCCAGTACAGGATGTCTCTTAAGTATGGAAAAAAAATCATTAACTTTTATGATATTGAAAAAATCCTTCATTTATACCTCATTCAGGATAACCACCTGCGAAATCCAAAATAGTTTCGCCTTACTTTAATCAAAGCAGGGGCAGACACTGCAAATTCCATGTTACATTCAAAAATCAAAAATCTAACGCGGGCTGTGCCCACAACCCAAAAAAAGATATTTTAACCGCCCGTTCGAAGACTCACTCAAGACGCAAAGGGCGCAAAGGAAGAAAGCAGTTCAAATTTTCTTGTTTTTTATGACAAAGCTTCAGGAGTAAGTTACTAACCTGTTACTGCTATTCTTTTCCAAAGCTTATCTATAGCCGAAACAGGATCAGGCTGCTGAAAAATATTTCTGCCTATGCTGACCCCTGCTGCACCGCATTCGATACTGTCATCAACCATATTCAGAAAACTTTCAAAGTCATCCTGCTTTGGGCCACCAGCGATAACAACAGGCGTGGACACTGATTTTACTGCCCTGTTAAAAATCTTTTTGTCTCCGCTATATGGAACCTTAATTATGTCAGCACCGAGTTCAGAACCAATTCGGATGCAATGCGCCACAAGATGAGGATCAAGCTCATTAATAATCTGTCCTCCCCGGGCATAAATCATGGCCAGCACCGGAACACCAAGCTGGTGCGCCTCATCAACCACAAGCCCAAGATCTGAAAGCATCCTGTCTTCCAAATCATTACCAATATTAATATGTACAGCAACAGCATCAGCACCAATGCGCAGGGCCTCCTGAATGGAGCAGACCAGTGCTCTGCCGTATGATGGCAGCCCGTGCTTGGTACCTGCTGAAAGGTGAATCACCAGATTCTGGTTCACGCTTAAGTTAGCGCTTTGCTCCATTGCTGTACCTTTATGCAGAACAACCCCCTTAACCTGAGTGTCGGTTAAAGAGGAAATTAGCTTAGACATATCATCTAATCCTGACACAAGGCCTTCGCTTACTCCATGATCCATGGGCAAAATCATTGTCTTGCGTGTCCTGACATCAAAAAAACGTTCAAGTCTTCGTTTATGTCCAGTCATACTTCTCCTGCACTATTCATCTTGAGAGTTAAAAGTTCCCCCCTGCCCCCTGACTCCTGACTCCTGACTCCTGACTATACATGCTGCACATAAAAACTCACGTATTCGCCTGCGTCCAGCACGAACAACCGCCAGGTCCAAGCCTGAAGCCCTATCTATCCGACCAGAAAAGCCTGTTTTTCCTGATTTTCACCCAGCCAAGCCCCAGATCATTCCAATATAACCCAATCATCCTGCTTTCCCCTGTAACACTGAGACTTTGACCATTGATTAAGCTCCTGAGTTCAGAGACATCCCTGACTGCGTAATATGTTCCGCAATCCTTACCAGGAAGAAAAGCCCGCATACCAGGCCACACCAGAAAGTTATTCCTGCTTCTCTTGCCTGCATGAAGGCCTGCAGCATTAACTCCAGCACCAATAAATTCCCATGCTCTTTCAGGAACAAAGAAAACTTTTCCGGAAAAGTTCCACAACCTTCCATGGGTTAATTGCCGCATATCATTTGTAAATGCAACCTGTTCAGCCCGGTTTTTTTTCATTGGAATTGGCCTTTGTCCATCCTGGTCAGCCTTGGTGGATTCTAAAGCAGCCATGAAAAAATCCTGTCCTCCCAGCCTTCTGCCCATAACTTTGAACATTCCGGAAAAAATCTCTTGTGAACATTGAGCAATCTCTTGTGGAAGCAAGTTTTTGCCTGAAGGTATCTGCAGTGGAAGTTCCTGCAGAGCCCAATTAATCTGCTCCTGGTTTTCCTGTTCATTGGTGGTGCATGTAGAGTAAACCAACCGCCCTCCAGGAGCAAGAAGGGAGGCAGCAGATTTTAATAAAATTCTTTGAAGTCCCACAAGTGAACCAGTTTTATCCTGTGACCATATCTTCAAAACCTCGGGATTCTTATCCACTGTACCCCATCCACTGCATGGAACATCAAGTAAAATATAATCAAAGCTGATGTTCCTGTCAGGAAAGTTCTGTCCCAGATATCCTGTAGTTACAACATTGGTCAGATTAAGACGCCTGATATTCGCTCTTAGTGTTGCAAGCCTGGTTCTGTTTGGTTCATTGGCCACCACCAGCCCATTGGAACCAACCATTTGAGCCAGCTGACCGGCCTTGCTGCCTGGACTGGCACACATGTCCAGCACTGCCGCCCCAGGCTCTGGATTAAGCAACATGGCCGGCAGCATTGATGAAATGTCCTGAATATAGATCAGCCCGAAATAGTTGGTTAGAGAACCCCCGGGAGGATTTCCACCAGACGTAAAACACATAATTTCAGTATCACCCGAAAAGTCAGCAAACTCAAAACCTTCATTGTGCAACAGGCTCAGTACGTCTGATCGCTCACCTTTGCTGCAGCAAAGGCGAAACCAGCGCCTGGACCGACTATCTGACTTCATATATTATCCTCGAAAAATGCCGCTATAGTGGCAGGTTAAAGTTTATCTTAAAATTCTTAGATCCTGACAAAGGATTTCATTGCCACCAGCATTGCCAAGAATTTAAGTTGACAAACATTAATGGTCCAGCGAAACTTAAGTGTTTTTTTTTGCAGGATCATTTTTGAACTGTTGAATTATCAGTGAATAAATTTAGCTTTATCATAAACGCCTGGGCCATGGCTGTGCACAGTCCGATTACTGCCAGGGATATATGGGTTGCATATAAGTGATGCTGAAAAGAAAAACGTCCCCGGGCCGTACACCTGCGCCTGAACTATTACACATTAATTAAGACATCTTGTTCGGAGGAAATGATGCTATTAAGAATTTTACTCTATAGTTTTCTGGCCTTTTTACTCAGTGCTGGACAGGCATGGAGTCAGTCAGAAAAGACTTTTGCTGTTCTTCCTTTTGAAGTCCATGGACCACAGGAATACCAATATCTTGCCCAGGGCATTCAGTCCATGCTAAGTTCACGTTTAACCAGAGCTGGTCAAAGTTCATCAATTCCTGCCGGCCAAATCAATCAGCGTGTACAGGAATTGCCCCATACAACAGCTCAGGCTCAGGAAATCCGCTCCATGCTGGGAGCTGACTACATTGTATATGGCAATGTAACTATAATGGATAGAGAAGCCAGCCTTGATGTATTTTCTGCATCCATTCAGGGTCCTTTAGAACCTATCCTTAAGCAGCCGTCCCTGTCTGAACTTATTCCTTCTCTTGAGCAGGTTGCCTCCAGCCTGCTCAGCCAGGCTCTTCCTGAGCAAACTGTCGTTGCTCAGGAAGAGGTCGTTGCAGATACCCCGGCACCACCTGCCCGACCTGCAGAAGCCGATGTTTTTGTCAGTCCGCATTTCCGATTTGAAGATGATCCTTACGCCGCTGGGAGGTGGAGAAGCCAGACTTTATCTTTTTCCAGTGTAGGCATTGCTCTGGGTTCGTCTAAATCCAGCGGAACCAAAACTATTTTCATTCTTGGAGATCGCCATGTCCATGCTTATCGGCTCCAGGAAGGCAGAATGATGCCTGTTGATACTTATGAAATTCCCCTGACATACCAGCCTCTCAACATCAACGCCTATGATATCAATAGAGACGGTAATGATGAATTAATCATCTCAGCAATGCAGGATGAACGGGCTAGATCACTTATTCTCAAGTTTGAAAATGATGAGTTCACAACCCTGCATCAGCGAATTCCATTTTACATGAATATAGTCATGCTTCCACCTCATTACAGGCCAGCCATTATCGGCCAGAGACCTGCAAGCGGATCCAGACTCTTCAACCCCAACTCGGTACAGGAAGTCATTATGACCAGTGACGGCCCTGAGTTGGGGCCAAGAATATCTCTGCCACCTAACGCCAATGTTTTTAACTTCACCTACTTTCCACAAGATGATGACCACCTCATTGTCCTGGCTGAGAATGATATTCTGAAAGTTTACAGCTCCACTCATAATCTGCGATACAGCACAACTGAAGAATATGCTGGATCAAGGCTGGGTATAGAAATACATGACACTATGCCGGGCCTTGGTCGCGGAAGTGATGTTGATCCAAATTACTACTATATACCCACAAGACTGTTGCCTGCCAGAATAGGAGATTCAAGAGACTATACCCTGCTTGTCCACAAGCATTTTGCCGGCATGACAAGGATATTCGCTCGCCACAGAAACTTTCCTGAAGGTGAAATCAGAGCAATGTTCTGGGATGATATTGGTTTAAATGTTCACTGGAATACCAGAAAAATCAGAGCTGGAATCATGGATTTTGGACTATTTGATTTTGACGGCGACGGCCAGAAAGACCTTGTAGTACTGGTCAATACGCACCCGGGCATTACAGGTCTTCAGGACCGGGGCACTATAGTGCTTGCATATAAGCTGGACTCCGAAACCATGGGCCGGAGAGAGCAATAAAAATAAGTTGCCGGACATCTCAACCCTGATTTTGATTCGGGGCGAGGCGTTACTGACAGGTTCGGTCCGGCCCGCCCCAGCAGAGCACGTAAAAAATGAAAACCTCAAGCCAGGTCAAATACTATGAGGTAAGTGAACAGGAATCCGGCCAGAAACTATTTTCGTACCTGCAACGAAAACTTGGACGTGATATACCCAGATCAGCCATAATGAAGTTTATCAGGACTGGCCAGGTCCGGGTGAACAAAGGCAGATGCAAACCTTTCCAACGGGTCTGTGCTGCAGATGAAATAAGAGTACCCCCCCACTCTTCATCAGCAAAAACTGATACCTCTGATGCCGGACCCATTGATATAATTTATGAATCACATGAATATCTTGTCCTTGACAAGCCTCCCGGACTTCCGGTTCACCCTGGAACATATCATAACGACAGCCTTGTAACGCGTGTTCATGCAGCTTACAGTCATGCTGTTTTTGCACCTACACCTGCGCACAGGCTTGATAAAAACACCACCGGCATAATACTGTTTGCCAAATCTTATAAATGGTTGCGATACATCCAGAGCATCTGGAACCAACCCGGGTTCTGCAAAGAATATCTTGCATGGGTTCAGGGGAAATGGGATGCAAATATTGCAGAAATTAAGGCAGGCATTCTAAAAGATCATCTTGGGGCAAGGGTGGATAGCCGGGGAAAAGAAGCCCGAAGCTCAATAACTGTAGTGGCCGGCTTTGAGGATATGTCATTGTTAAGGGTCAGAATATATACTGGGCGCACTCATCAGATAAGACTGCATCTAGCTCAAAAAGGTCATCCAATTATTGGAGATACAGAACATACAGACAAAGAATGCAAAACCATGTACCTGCACAGTTTCAGACTAAACTGGGGAAAAAAAAGTTTCACTCATCTGCCAGACTGGGAAGGAAGGTTTAATCCGGAATTATATCTCTCTATCTCAAAGTCTGAACTCGTGACTTCAGTCTGTGAATATGATCAAAGTCATTCTTCTTGAATCCCAACAGGCTGAACCAGTATTGCCTCTGGCAGATGAACTCCAGACTCTTTTCAAAGTCATACGGGCTGTGTGGTTCAAGAGTAAACCCAGGACAAAGATCTAACAATTCAAGTCCGGCAAAAAGCTCGACAAAGGGAATCTTACCGGTTCCAAGTCCGAGATGTTCATCATGCAAGCCATCATTGTCATGCAGATGGAGGTGACGCAGATAGGGCCCCAGACCCTGCAGCCAACTGGTCAGATCACCACCCTTTTTACCGCCCCCAAAGCTGAACCAGTGCCCAAGATCAAAACAGAATCCAGCCCTGCCTCCAAGTTCAGAAAGTAAGTCTCCTATCTCCGTCGGATCCTGCTCATATACATTTTCCAGATAAACAGGAATGTCGCCTGCTTCATCAAGGATTGCCCGCCAGGCGATAAGAGAATTCTCTATCCATCGGCTGTAATGGCCGTTATAAACATTGGGAACATATCCTGTATGTGCAATGATATGTTCTGGAGAGTAAAGCTTTGCAAATGCAACCGCCTCTTTCAGCCTTCTGATGCTGGCCTCATGAATATAGTTGTCAGGACTGCCCGGTTTGAGATCGATAAAAGGCATATGCACAGCTGTTTTTAATTTCTGATGTTCAAACTTTCCAGCTGTTATCTTATGGTGAGCGGTGGAGTAAACCTCAAGGGTCAGCAGATCTAAGCCTAACTCTGGAGATACTGCGTTGTGTCTGAAAAAATCAAATGTATCAGGCTGAGTAAGATTGTAACTTAATGGGAGATTGACAAAAAAGCGGGTCATGGCAGAATACTACAGGCTTTATGCAGTTTTTGTATCTGTTTAGCGCTTTTAAGGAAAGCAGGGGACAGGCACTCCGGGACCCACTTGAGCATCAATTTGTGCTCAAAGTGACTCATTTTTGGCACAAGTGGGTCCCGGAAGAGCCAGTTCCCCTCCGGGCTGTATGCCTCCGGGCAGGAAGCCGTGCCACATCCAAAGCGCTAAACAGATACCAGTTTTTTAATTGTAAAACAAAGAAGCAAAAAAGTCGCATAGCAACCATCAGAAAACATCAGACTGCTTTAAACTATATAAGAACATGGCTTAAGGGATAAGTTTCACTGTAGAGAACTTGCCCCTCGTTATCGTTGGCTTTAATCCTGAGGGCAAAAATTGTATCCTGATCCATAACCTCAGGCAGTTCAAAAGTGGTATCCATAGACTTGAACCGGTTGATTGAAAAGTCAAGATCCCTGTCTTCAAGATTAAGATCAATCATCAAACCATCATTTCTAACTAGAAAAATATGAACCCTGCCCGAAACTGTCTGACCGGAATCAAGGTTGTTGACTTCAAGCTGAACCCTCATACTGTCCCGGACAAACCTTGCCTGCACATTGGTGATACCTACAAGACCTGAATCCACAAGATCAAAAATGTCCTGCAGGTCAACTCTTTCAGAATAAACCCTTGGTCTTTCCTTGCTCTGGGCCAGAAGTGAGCGCAGTTTTTCGTCATTATGGCTTTCAAGCATAGTACTGATATTTTGAAGCCTGGTTAGTTCCCTGTTGGCTTGAACAAGAGCATCGCGATCCAACTGGCATGAGACTTTCAATGTCTGATACTGATTATAGAAAAAGTAGGTATAATAACCCCCAGCCACTGTTGAGCTCAGCAGCAACAGGAAAATAAGCACAATAAACCTGATCCAGAAAGGACTGAGACGAAAGCGCTTTACTGAAGTATCATCACGCATTAAGATGACATTATACTTGTGAGAGCTCAACTAATTTCTCTCCAGTGTTCAGAAATTATCTTCCATTGATCTTTAAAAGGGGCCAAAGTAAGAGTTTTTTCACCAAAATCTGAAAAACCGGTTACACTTGAATAATTCTGGTAAAATACCAGCACAAATCCTTCATTGGATGTTTCAAACTTGATATTGCTGATTTCAATGGCTTTCGGCAATAGTCCCCGGCCCCAGATATCAACCTTATGATCAACAATACTGCTCCTGCCCCTGAGATTATTTTGAACTGCATTATTGTGATAAAAACTGGCGTAGGCATCAAGATCTGCATCTAACCAGGCTTCTCGCCACCTGGAAAGTACTTCTAAGATATCATCTTTGCGAGCGTCAAGATAAGCCTTTTCCAGGTCTGCACTGGGATATGAACGCCATTCTTCGCCTACAATCCTGAATCGCCCGTCATCATCTTGTTTCCAGTAAAGTCTCTTAATCCCCCTGGAATAAAATCCAGGAGCCTTGAAAACCTGTCCAAAATAACTGACAGAATAGTCCGGTCCATGCACAACCTTGGGCTGCTCAACAAAAACATCCATCCAGGCATACTGGTTAAAGAGCCTTTGCTTATGGGCTTGGAAAGCTCTGAAACTCTGCCCTTCGCTTTTGGGAAAAAGTATGGAATCATAGTGCTCAAAATACGCAGTGGATTTATTGCGCCAGTCATCTGCCCACTGCAGACTGTTGCGGGCAATTGCTCGAGAGTGCTCATGCTCAATCTCATCAGGAGACCAGGATATTTTTTCAGCAATGATTACAGGAGTTTTCCGAAATTCAACATAATCTTCTAAAGCCAGCATATACTCCATATCCATTGCCACGCAGCCTTCAGTATCAAAAGGAACAACCTCTCTGCCGCGTCCGTGAATCCATATGCTGTGACCTGTTTTATTTTTTATGCGATCAACTGGATTGGGATAGTTCAGAGTAAATGCCAGGTCACCAAAGAGCTCGTAGGGCAGGTAAGGATTGTTGGCTATCCTTCTTTCTAAAAAATAAATCCCTTCGGGGGTTTTGAGATCTCCCTCCACCAGTTTGTCCCCTTGAGCCTGACCTGTTGTGCACTGCCAGGACTCTTTCTTGACCAAAGGACTCTTGTTGGAAAAAATTAAGAAGCTTTGATTTTGCTTATCTACCGTCAGTATAGTTTCAGGAGCAAAAGCATCGCCGGTCAAGTGTGGCTTCCATGCCTCAGCATAGGTCAGGGCAGGAACAAACAAAAGTAAAAAAAATAAAAGTCTTGGACTCAATTTATTAACCTCACCACTCAAGTTCAATCCTCCCGAGAGGACCTGTCATGACCATTAGCACTGATTCTCCGGCAGGAGCTGGAAACCGGATGTTAAAGTTTCTGTGCCACTGATCGACATAAGGATAAAACACCTTCAGCCTGGCCAAAGGCAGCCTGACCGGCCTTATTTCAATGGGGTAAATATTTTCATCATCCTGAACTATGAAAATTGACCATAATGGATCGTTGAACCGCAGATTAGAATGATCCCGTACAGGGCTGAACAGCGAAACAAACACAGTAATCTCGGTTTCAAGATCTCGCAAGGCCCTTTCTTCCTGCTCCATGATTTCCCTCGGAGAAGGTGAAAAAACAGCTTGTTTTTTTCTGAAATAGGCTTGGGTCCAGTCTTTGCTCTTTAAAGTAGCCTGAACCAGTATGTCGGTCTCAATACCGGAATAAAGGGCACCAGATCTTGTCCATTCACGGGTAGTCTGAATATATGGATCGTCCATATCCGGCCAAAGGAAATGGGGTGCTTTTTTGACCTGACAGCCGATACCCAAAAAAGTTAGCACAATAATGGCCGATAGAATAAAACAGCTATTGCCGGGCCGCATGGAGCAGTTCTTTTCTGGTAAAAATGGATGTCAGCTGGTAACCGGCCTTGGCAATATTTTCCCTGCCCCCTTCCTGACGGTCAAGTACACAGATTATACCGCGAATATCAAGTTTCTGGTCTTTAACCCTTTCACATGCTGTCAGAAGTGTACCACCGGTTGTGACAACATCTTCCAGCAGGCATACCTTGTCTCCGGGCTTAAAGTTGGCCATGCCTTCGAGATAGGCATTAGTCCCGTGTCCTTTAGATTTTTTACGGATAATAAAACCTGGAAGTGGGGTTTTTTCTAAGTATGACACAACAGTAACAGCAGAAATCAAGGGATCTGCTCCCAGAGTCATGCCTCCAACACCCTGTATTTCCATAGCTGACTCATGGATCATATTTAGAAACAGCTTACCTATCAGGTAGCAGCCCTCAGGATGGAGGGCAGTCTGTTTGCAATCAAAATAGTAATCACTTTTTTTGCCTGAAGTAAGGGTAAAGTCGCCTTCCTTGTAGGATTTGGAATAAAGCAGCCTGGCAAGTTTAATTTTAAGCTCGTCATTTCCCATTTTCAAACACCCTGTCCATGATTAGTTTCTCGTGTTGAAGGTAATATTGAGTGTCAAAAAGCGTATCAAGCCTGTCAGCACTTAGAAAGTCACAAATTCTGGAGTCTGACCTGATTCTGTCTGGAAAAAATACCTGGTTTTCCCAGCAGTGCATGGCGTGACCCTGAACTAATTCGTAAGCTTCCTGTCTCTGCATCCCCTTTTCAATGAGACCAAGCAGTACACGCTGGGAAAAATAGAGCCCCATGGAAGAATTAAGGTTTCGCTCCATATTGGCTTCATTGATTTTAAGGTTGGACAGCAAGTTATTCAAGCGGAATAACATGTAGTGAATAAGGATGGTTGAGTCAGGCATAATAACCCTTTCAACTGATGAATGGCTGATATCACGTTCGTGCCATAAAGCCATATTTTCCATGGCTGCTAAGGCATTGGTTCGAACCAGGCGGGAAAGTCCAGTCAAATTTTCAGCAGATATGGGGTTCTTTTTATGAGGCATTGCTGAAGACCCCTTCTGTCCCTTGGTGAATCCTTCTTCTACTTCCAGAACTTCAGTGCGCTGCAGATGCCTGAGTTCTACACAAACCCTTTCAATTCCACCGGCCAGCAAAGCCAGGGCTGTAAAGTATTCTGCATGCCTGTCGCGCTGGACAATCTGAGAAGAAATTGGATCAACTTTAAGTCCCAGGAGCTTACAGGTTATCCTTTCCACTTCAGGATCTAAATGAGCATAGGTGCCAACAGCACCGGAAATTTTACCTACCCTGATGTTATCTACAGCCCTTCTCCACCGGGCCTGATGACGACTGAATTCAGCATAAAAGTTGGTCATCTTGAGACCAAAACTGGTGGGTTCAGCGTGAATGCCATGAGTTCTGCCCATGACAAGGCGCCCCCTGTGCCTGTGAGCCAGATCACTTAGAGTCTCAAGCAGGCTGTTTAATGCGCCTGAAATAAGCATGCCTGCTCTGAAAAGCAGCAAGGCATTGGCAGTATCCACAATATCAGAAGAAGTACATCCCAGGTGAATAAATCTTGCAGATGGCCCCACCTTCTCTTCAACAGCCGTTAAAAAAGCTATAACGTCATGCCTGGTCTTCTCTTCAATCTCTAAAATACGATTTAGATCAAATCCCGCATTGCTGCGAATCTGCTGCATATCTTCAGCTGGAATAACTCCAAGTTCATGCCAGGCTTCGCAAATGGCAAGCTCAACCTCAAGCCATGACTTGAACCTGTTTTCCATTGACCAGATGTCACCCATCTCCTTTCTGGTATATCGTTCAATCATGAATACAATCCATATAATATTCTTACAGTTTAGTAACTTACACCTGGAACCCTGTCATAAAAAACAAGAAATTGTTATCAGTTAATTGTTAATAGTTAATTGTTGAAGAACAAAAGCCTGAATTCACTGCCTTACACTGATAACAGATAACAAATAACAAATAACAGATAACAGATAACAGATAACAGATAACTGGGTCGCGGGTTCAGCCCGCGTTAGCCCTTTTTAAGGAAAACAGGGCACAGGCTCTTCGGGCCAGTCTTGAGCATTAACAATGTTTTAATCAAGTTGATAAAAAAAAGGCAGCTGACCAGCTGCCTTTGCAAGCCTAACTTGCCTGGGAACTTGAAGTTGCAGGCGTGCTGCCTGTATCCGATGCCTTGGTTTCAGTAGCAGGGGCGGACTTTTCTTTTTCAGTCGTCTTACCATCCCCATTGCCGGCTGCTGAATTATTTCCGCAATAATCCGTAACATACCAACCACTTCCTTTAAGCACGAAAGCTGAGTTGGATATGAGCCTTGAAGACGCCCCACCACAGATAGGACAGACTTTTTCAAGGTCTTCAAAGCCTTTTTGCCACTCTTCAAAAACCTGCTGGCAGTCATTGCACCTGTACTCATAAATAGGCATTTACTTTTTCCTCCTTAACAGGCGATATAGATTTCTAGTATCTGTTTAGCGCTTTGGATGTGGCACGGCTTCCTGCCCGGAGGCATACAGCCCGGAGGGGGACTGGCTCTTCCGGGGCCCACTTGTCCCAAAAATGAGTCACTTTGAGCACAAATTGATGCTCAAGTGGGTCCCGGAGTGCCTGTCCCCTGCTTTCCTTAAAAGCGCTAAACAGATACGATTTCTAATAATAGTTTAGACCTTTGGATGTGAAACAGGGAACTGGCACCTCCGGGCCCACTTGCCTGACAAATATCATGTTTAAAACACCGGTTAGTGCACAAGTGAGTCAGGAGGGCCTGTCTTCCTGCTTTCCATAAAAAAAGTCTAAGCTATTATGATTTTTGTATCAGAACTTGTAAAGCTGGGGACAATGCATTAATTACACTGCAATAATAATGCAGGTGTTCAGCTTCAGGCTGAAAAAATGTCCCTCACAGCTAATCTTTTTTAGCTGCACTTTTTGCTTCTCTGATTCTTTGCTTAAGTCTTTTTCTGCGGCGTCTGCGACGTCTGTCAATCTCTTTTTTACGCTCAATTTTTTTATGACTTCCCACTTATTCCTCCTGAGATTATGAATTGATATTTATTTTTTTGGATCATATCTGTTTAGCGCTTTGGATGTGGCACGGCTTCCTGCCCGGAGGCATACAGCCCGGAGGGGGACTGGCTCTTCCGGGACCCACTTGTCCAAAATAATGAGTCATTTTGAGCACAAATTGATTATCAAGTGGGTCCCCGAGTGCCTGTCCCCTGCTTTCCTTAAAAGCGCTAAACAGATACTTTGGATCAAATCTCTTCGCTGAGAACCAATATTAACAAATAGCATTAAAAAATATGCACTGTCCAGAATTTTGTTTATCCTTATTTTCCAAGGCATTTCAGCTGGCTCTTTGCCCTGAGACATAGCCAGGTCTGAGGCATCATTGAAATAAAGACCTCAAAACACATACTGCCCAAACCTGTCATTATTATCAAATGGTTTCTAACTGGTAGCTTCGGGTACCAAGGCCCAGATCCTCAGCATATTGTAAAGACCACCGCCCATTGGTTTTGGGATGGACAAGTTTGAACTTGTCATCTCCGGGGACAGCGCTGTCCGGAAGTTTGCTGGGAAACAGAGGTTGAGCGTTGTCTACAAGATCAAGACAGGCCTGATCAACGGCAACAGGGTCTTTGGATGCCAGCACTCCAATATCTGCACATACAGGGGCATCGCTGAAACCTGGACAGTCACAGTCAGGCGTGACATTAAACACAAAATTGATATGCACGGCTCGATCATGCATAAGACTCAAAACCGCTCCAGCATATTCCATCATTCTTTTCAAAAATTCATCCACTTCGGTTTTCCAGTTTATTGACAGTGCTCCAGTCTTGCAAGCAAGAAAACATGCAGCACAACCAACGCATTTACCCAGATCCAGGGCAACCTTTTCTTCATCAAGAGTTAAGGCCATGGGAGCGCATACTTCCACACACATACCACAACCAATACAATGCTTCAGATCAACTTTGGGCCCTAAACCACAATGCTGTCGCATTTTTCCCTGACGGGTGGCACAACCCATGGCCAGATTCTTTAGTGCTCCACCATATCCTGCAAGTTCATGCCCTTTAAAGTGACTGACGTTGACAATAAAGTCACTGTCAACAATGTCACCAGCAATATAAAATTCTGACAAGCTGTTGCCGGCATAGTTTATGATCCTTTCATTACGGCTTTTTATGCCATCAGCAATAATCACTGGTGCCCCGATAACATTGGGATCAAACCCATGGGCAGCGGCCTGCAGGTGATGCGAGACAGCTTCTCCTCGATTGCCTATATAAAGAGTATTTGTATCAATTAAAAAAGGTTTAGCTCCACATTTTTTAACAAAATCGATAACAGGTTTAAGCCAGAGTGGAGATACAAAACCGGTTGTCCCTCCTTCCCCAAAATGAATCTTAACAGCTGCAAGCATTCCTGGCTCTAACATAGCCCCCAGCTCTAATTTCTTCAGCAGCTTTTTTATACGCAGATCATATGGCATTTTTCGCGAAGCCCTGAGATTCCAGAAATACACCTTACTCATTAATTCTCCGATTTGTAATAGTTCAGGCCCTGGATCCGGCAAGAGGACCGGACCTTCCAGATCCCGCTTGCCTCATAAATAACAAGTTTAAAACAATGGTTATTGTTCAAGCAGGTACCAGAAAAGCCGGTCCCAAGCTTCCCTTAAGCAGGGCTAAACTGTTACGATAATTAAAACCTGTAGCTGAAACTTATTCCGGTCAAGTGAGTCCGACCATTTTTAAACCTGCTGTCCAAAACTCCGTCATCTAAGTAACGTTCATCAATGGACCTGTTTGCGAACCACAGGTATGAGTAGGATAAGTCCAAACTGGCCTTTTCCCACTTGAAACCAAGGCCTGTGGTAATTATGTGCCGGTTGTTGGTGGGAGTCATGTAGTCAGCATATCTGTCACGATCAGGTATCTGATCATACACATAGCCAAGACGAACATTTATCAAATCAGTCAGTTCATATTCAGCGCCAAGCTGGAAACGCCAGACATCCTTCCATTTTTTATCAGTGGAAGATGTTGTGGTTGATCCCAAAGGACTGCCTGGGGTCAAGTCCTGTCCAAAATTAATTTTCAGCTCATCATAAGTACTCCACAAAGTGTAAATAGCATTTCCTTCAAGACTCAGCCTGTCCATTGGACTGAATGTAACACCAAGTGCAAACGAGTCAGGCAATGTGATGTCACCTTTGGCTGAAGTATTCTGAAACCAGGGCTGAGGAACTGCAGCACCGGGATGACGGCTGAATTTTGCATCTCCTGAAATACTTTGCTTAACTCTGCTTTTATAAGTCAAGCCAAAAGCCCACGTGTCATTGGGTTTGTAGTGCAAGGCAATATTACCGCCAAAACCATAGCTGTCCCCGTCAAGTTTGGCATCGATATCAGCCGCTCTCATGCCCCTGGCCCAGTCATTTATAGCTCTTTCCTGGTGAAAATCAAACCACATGATTTCAGCTCCAACAGCAATGGACAGCGTATCAGTCAACTTATAGGCAATATTAGGGTTAAAGGACAGTGACTGAACTCTGGTATACTGGCTGTTATACCTGCCGAACCAGTCTTTATCATATTCTGTACCCAGACCGAACCTGTTGTAAATTCCCAGTCCAAGCCAGGCCTTGTCATTCATCTGCCAGGTAAGGTAAGCATAAGGAGGTATCCAGTGATTCCTGGTAATGCTTTTGGATCCCTCGGGAGTTTGAATTCTGCCTGTGGGAGAGACCACAGAGAAGCCTGCCTTGGCCTGAATACCCTCCAGCTGAGTAATACCGGCTGGATTATAGGCAACCGCAGAAGGATCATCAGCACGGCCTATCATGGTTCCACCCATGGAAGTGCCCCTGGCACCCCATTCATAAAGTGCAAAACCGGCGGCATTCACATGCCCGACATAGACAAAACAGAGCAGCACAATCATCAACACACAAGCTTTAAGACTAACACCATCTCTCATCCCGCCTCCTGAATAGTACATAATTAAAAGTGTTACAAAAAGTAATTACAAACTAATATAACGCCGCAAAAATTTTTCAGCCTATATTATTATTTCCTGTTATTTGCAATTCATTTCTTACTTTTTAAATAACTACTTTTAACAAACCAAACACGGGGGAATTATGGTCAGAGAAAAGGGTCTAATATTGTCATTGCCGGGCCCCATCGCGGCAATCCATCTTTGTCAGATATAAAGAAAAGAATGAACTGCGAGCAAGGAACCATTAAAATGACAGGTAACGCCTGGGACTTTGGCAGAAATCGGTTTTAATGAAAATTTACACAGCGAGGGACATTCCCCCTCCGGACTGTAAGCCTCCGGGCAGAAAGCTGTGCCTGGTGGAAAGTTCTGATGTTTGATGAAAAATTTTTCTTGTATAAATGTAGCCCTGTAGACCTGTTCTGCAGGAAATTTACGCACTTTGTTCCAGGGCTGGAAGTATTGAAGCAGTGAGCCATAAATGGGGTTCGCGTCAGCAAAAGAAATGCAGGGAGCTTTTGGAGCAAGTCGAATATGCTGTTTGACAAGCCTTCCGAGTGACAGAGGATTACGGTCCGCAAGAAACTGCGGATTATTCCGAAGTCAATTCATCAATGGATTTTCTGAAACTATCTATGTCGCTGCTTTGAATGGCAGAGCGTAGCAGTTGTTTCAGCATCATCCTGCTGGTCATTTTTTTGATTCTTTCTTCAATATCTGAGGGAATATTTGAACTGAACTTTGTGTCTAATGCGTCAAGGACCGTTTCCTGGGCATTAGACAGCATTCCTATCTCAATACCTTCACCTCTGCCTATTTCAATACCTTCAATCCTGCCTTTTTTAATCCCATGTCTTTCAGCACTTGTTACGTATGTCACTTCTTTATCCTCCTCATATTCAACAAGGTTGTCAGTAAATCTCTGGGACAAATCCTCTGGTAAGATCATTAACCAGTCAATCAGCCTGTATAGCTGCAAAATATCGTCAGCTGAAAATCCTCTTTCATAAAGGGCCATAACAATGGACCACTTCCACGAATAGCGCTCCTCCGGGTTGTTTTTGGTGGTTTTTGTCTTCAGGTGAGCAGCAGTTATAATGGCAAATGGGTTGGACTGCTTCAGCAATTCATCGATTCTGTCGTTGTAATCAAGAAGCTTGACCATAGGAAACTGGAAATGAAGTTCGCAGCCCCACTGCTTAAAACTATATGGTCCCGGACGCCAGGATGGATGGTCCTCACTCCCACTCAAAACCCACCACATTACGCTCTTTACTTGAGAACTCAACCCCGATGAGATACACTTCCTGTCCCACATACTTATCTGCATAACCTCTGTCTTTAATCTGTTCAATGGGTCTGCCTTCACCTGCAAGCTCAACAACCTTAAACTCCAGAATATAAACCCGGCCCTGGAAGCGGATAACCAGATCCAAGCGCCCCTTGCTGGTTGACTCTTCAGCGCGTACATCAAGCCCAAGAGCTGCAAAATAGCAATAAACCACAGAAGCATAATAACCTTCATATCTCGACAATTGATTTTTGCGATACCAGTCATGTGGAATGGAAGCAAAAAAGGCATGAAAAATATCCTTAAGGCTATCCAGATCATTGCCTAGCAGGGCATCTATGAGATCTGACTGATTCCTGGTTTTGGCCAGACTGTCTTTGGCCAGAGTGCTCAGGATTGAATTGTTTAAACTGGATTTGACCTCCATGTTAGGATAGGTCAGTGTATAGCGCCTGAAGGATCCAACCTGTTCAAATCCTGTAATGGTCAAGTATCCGGCCTGAAAAAGCAGGGTTTCAGCCGTAATATTCTCCACATCAAAACTGCCCACAATCTCTTCTCCAGCCTTAAGATTTTCTATGCCGGGTATGTTGTATTGCCCATTATAGAGCATTTTGATTAAAAAACTTGGCGTACCGGTCTCAAACCAGTAATTGGAAAATACTTTGGATTTAAGGTAGAGTAAAATGTCAAAAGGATTATAGACTTCTTTGCCTAGCCAGTTATAACCATTATACCATAACCTTACCTGATTCAGGTCCACACCTTCTAAAAAATCAGCAAATACTGTCTCCAGCTCATCTTGGGTATAACCGCATATATCTGAATACTTCTGATTCAGAGTAATATCTTCCAGATTGTTCAACCCACTGAAAAGGGACACCTTGCTGAACTTGGACACACCGGTAATAAATACAAACTTGATATATGGATCAGCATCCTTGATTACGGAATAATAATTCTTAAGCTCTTCCCGGATGGCTACAGCCATATCTTTCTTTTCAATATTGTCTAATACTGGCTTGTCATATTCATCAATCAGTATGACAACTTTTTGCCCTGTTTTTTCGTGCAAAGTGAAAATTAATTCTGCAAACTTGCCTTTCAAACTTTTTTTAACATACTCAATATTATACTTCAGTCCGTGATCATAAAGAATCTCATCAAATGAAACCTCAAGTTCACTAACATTTCGGACCACGCCTGACCCAAAGCTCACATGCACCACAGGGTTTACCCGGTCCCAATCCCAGTTATTTTCTAGGAACAGCCCCTGAAACAAATCCTTTTTACCCTGAAAAGCTGCCTTGATGGTGCTCAAAAACAGGCTCTTGCCAAACCTGCGCGGCCTGGACAGGAAATAGTATTTGCCCTCTGAGGATAACTGGTGAACAAAATGAGTCTTGTCCACGTAATAATAGCCTTCATCAATCAGGTTTTCAAAAGTCTGAATTCCTATGGGTAGTTTTTTCATTTGGATGGATCCAGCGAGTTGGCTTAATAGTTTGTGAAATTTTTGTAGTGTCCTTCTCTAATTGGTCGTGAACAATAGCCAGTCCGATTTCGGAAAAATAAACAACAGGCTGTTTCGAACCCAGAGCCAGTCCCTGCGTCTCCTGCATATGGCTCAACGATTACATAGTGCTCAGAAACGCATAATCTTGCCCAGGTGACCAGCTTTTATGTTTGCGAATGAATTTTAATTCTGCATCAACTCGCTGATTAAAGCAAGACTAATGCGGGTTGTACCCGCAACCCAAAAAAGATATTTTCACCGCCCGTTCGAAGATTTACCCAGTTGAATACGGCATTGCCGTAGACCGAAGGTCTATTCAACCCCAGTAAAACACCCCAGGGGGGACCCCGGTTTTACGTGGCAGGCCGGGCGAGCTCAAGACGTCCAGTTAAACCCTGCTGCGCAGGAACGCTTTCAGCGTTGTTTAACCGGGCAGGCAAAGGGCACAAAGGAAGAAAGAAGTTTTTTCATTTGCCGGGGCACCCAGTTAAACCCGTCTGCGACGGAGACTACGTCTGTTTAACAAGGCAGGCAGCAAATGAAAAGGCAGCTTTTTTAAAAACCGATGCTCGGTTTTTAAAAAAAATCTTCCTTATTTTCTTGTATCTGTTTAGCGCTTTGCATGTGGCATGGGGACTGGCTCTTCCAGCCCTTGTTTTATTAAATCTGTGTTTTACATCAACAAAAAACAAGGGTTGGGGTGCCTGTCCCCTGCTTTCCTTCTTAAAACTTAACACTTAACACTTCTAAGTAACTAAAGCCAAATTAGTAATAAATTCAAAGTATTATGGTTTTACCATACAGATTGCTTAGGTAGCTTAGGCTCCCTCGTGAGTGACAGGTTTTGAGTAACCACATCCCTGACAACTCAGGTGTCATTGCGAGCGATTCTTTTTACCTCGTTGAATACACGCAGTGTAGGCGCAGCCATTCAACTGGGGCGAGCGCGGCAATCTCTAACGTGCTAAGGCTGTTTTTTTAGTTACTCACAGGTTCGGTCCCGATCCGCCCGGGTGAGGAGCTTACAAGTAACTACAATGTTTTTGCCAATAAAATCAGATGTTTACAGTTTTCATATTTTGACGATTTTTTCTCATGATTGATGCACATTTGCCAGAAAAGTTCCGTCAAAGATGAGAGCTTTACGCCTGGTACAGCTTCCTGCCCGGAGGCTTACAGCCCGGAGGGGGACTGTCCCTCGCTGTGTAGATTTTTTCATCAAAGCAAATTTCTTCCAGGAACCAATGCAGAATCAATCTTTTTTATAGTACCTCGCGGGGACTGTCCCAATTTCCAGAAAAGTGACAGAGTCTTAAAGTTACTCGCAGGTTTGGTCCCGGGCCGCCCGGGGGAGGAGCTTCTAAGTAACTACATTTTTATGTCAATCATTTCAAGCTGTTATGGTTTTCAGTTTTTTACGATTTTTCTTTAAGATTCACTTACAATTACCAGAAAAGTCCCGTCAAAGATGGGAGCTTTGCGCTTGGCACAGGGACTGTCCCTCGCTATGTAAATTTTTTCATTAAAACCGATTTTTGCCAAAAACCAATTCAGTATCAAACTTTTTAACGTTTCCTTGCGGGGACTGTCCCAATGTCCATAGAGGAGACTCATTTTCAGTTACTCGCAGGTTCGGTCCCGGGCCAGCCGGATGAGGAGCTTGCAAGTAACTGGAATCGTAATGACTATCAAATCAAACACTTACAAATTTCAGTATACTTGCTCTTGTTCCCAGGCTCCAGCCTGGGAACACCTATTTTTTTGTGGCTCCAGCCACATTTTGAAGAAGCGGCTGGAGCCGCAAGAACTAAAGGTGGAGGCGGCTTCCAGCCGCCTGGAATTAAATAGCCTGCAGGATGCAGGCTCCACTTTAAAGACGTTACTCGCATGTTCGGTCCCGGGCCGCCCGGGTGAGGAGCTTAACACTTAAATCTTAAAACTTAAAACTCAATTCATATCACTAATCCATGCTCAGCAGGATTGAAATATTTTACAATTGATGATAATATGCCATCTTAATAAGGAGAAAATAATGGCCCATGCTGCTTCAGTGATTGATTTATATGAAAGCCTGGTTAGCGCGGAAGACGAAAAATCCAGAGCAAAAATAATAGCCGGAGCTTTTGAGCGGCTGGAAGAACGTTATCCAGAACTAAAAGATCTGGCTACTGCTGGTGGTGTTCGTGAAAGTGAACTGCGCCTGCAGAAAGAAATTGAGTTGGTGAAGTTACGAGTAGAAGAAGTACGTTTTGAGTTAGGTAGAGAAATTGAGAAAGCAAGAGCTGATCTGAGCAAAGATATTGAACAGGTTAGAGCCGACTTAAGCAAAGAAATAGCACAAGTTAAATCCGACCTGACCAAAGATATTGAACAGGTTAGAGCCGACTTAAGCAAAGAAATAGCGCAAGTTAAATCCGACCTGACCAAAGATATTGAACAGGTTAGAGCCGACTTAAGTAAAGAAATAGCACAAGTTAAAGCTGACTTGCAGATTGAGATAGAACAGTTGCGTACTGAAGTAAAAACAGACTTTGCCAGCGGCAATCAGAAAGTTATACGCTGGATGACTGGTCTGATACTTACTCAACTCATAACAATAGTCACGGTAATTATGGCTACTGCCATGTTATAATTACGTTAATCTTGGTCAATTATAATGAGGGACTGGTCATTTAGATCAAACCTCCCCCAACCCCTCCTTGAAGAGGAGGGGAGTAGTCCGTGCTGTGCTCCAAATACCTCAGGATGGCGCAACATAAACTTTCAGACAATTTTATGACTGGTAAATAAATATAGCAGCCCAGTTGATCGCCACATCCGGGCAGACTACAGCCATGCCGATAAGCAACTGCCTTTATAAGTGGAGCCTGCATCCTGCAGGCTATTAGAGCAAAGGCAATTAGAAGCTCTTCACCCGGGCGGACCGGGACCGAACCTGTGAGTAACTGTCTTTATAACTGGATCCTGCATCCTGCAGGCTATTTAATTCCAGGCGGCTGGAAGCCGCCTCCACCTTGAAGAACAGTCCCATATCTGGAAATTGGGACAGTCCCCGCGAGGTACTATAAAAAAGATTGATGCTGCATTGGTTCCTGTAAGAAATTTGCTTTGATGAAAAAATATACACAGCGAGGGACAGTCCCCCTCCGGGCTGTAAGCCTCCGGGCAGGAAGCTGTGCCAGGCGCAAAGTTCCCATCTTTGAAGGAACTTTTCAGGAAATTGAGAATCAATCATATGTAAAAATTATAAAAATTGTGAAAATTATAACCGTCTGATTTTATTACAAAAACGATTATAGTTACTTGTAAGAAGAAGTGGAGCCTGCATCCTGCAGGCTATTAGAGCAAAGGCGGTTAGAAACCACCTCCACGCTTAAGGTCAGTCCCTATAACTGACGAACTATGACCTCAGATCTCTGACCACTGACCTCTGATCTCTGACCTCCGATATCTGACATCTGACCTCTGACCCTTGACAACCTTTAACTCTCAAGCCACAAACCAACATGCACAACCAAACAACCACCACCATCACCCCGACCTGTACCCCGGATAACACCAGGTGCTGGCGGACGCATCTATTTCCTCTGCTTCTTCTGTTTATTTTCCTGTCCATAATCTATGCCAACAGCTTTAATGGCGCATGGGTATTTGATGATGAGCCCAATATTGTCCAGAATCCATACGTACACATGGAGCAGCTGAACTGGGAGGGCATTGCCAGGACATTTGAAAGCATCAGGGGTAAGAGCTTTGACCGGCCCTTCGCCTACCTGACATTCGGGCTGAACTATTTTTTTCATGGCTTAGATACCTGGGGCTATCACCTGGTTAATTTTATAGTGCACTGTTTGTCAGCACTCTTCCTGTATCTGTTTATTTTCCATACCCTGCACCTGCCCAGACTGCGGGAGAAATACATGGACCGGGCCGGTTCCATTGCCCTGCTGGCTGCTGCCCTGTGGGCCACCAGCCCCATCATGGTTACTTCAGTAACCTTTATAGTGCAGCGCATGGCTTCCATGGCCGGTATGTTTTTCATCATGGCCATGTTTTTTTATCTCATGGGGCGTATAGCTCCAGGCATATTTCGCACTGAACACGATTATAGGGCGTGAGCTGGAACAGTGACATATAGACTGCATTCGTTTTGACTCCGGGGCCGTACTGAGCTGGCCTGGAGACGCCCTCAGGAAAAGGAGCAACAAAATGCTGTCCCTTTTCATTGTTAAATATCTGGGCCTGGTACTCTGTAACAATCATTGATATGTCTATGTCAAAGACCTGTCTACGTTCGTAACCACCAGCTCGGTATTGCCCTTGTGGCAAAGTGTTTATATCAACGGGGATCTGATGAATGATGTCTGGCTTATCTACAGGCTTAAGATTGATCCCTTTGCGGCCTTTTTGTCCGCCAGGTTTTTTATCGCCCTGTGACTTGGACTTCTTTTTCCGGTTTGGGTCAGCAGAAGGAGGAATACTGCTGTTTGTGGAATCGAGTCCAAGTTTTTGAGCAAGCAGATTAATGACCATTACCATCAACTCAAGACTTGTCTTGAGAGCTGGAGACAAATCCTCTTCTTCGGCAATCTGCTTTTCGACCTGCGCTAAAAGGTCTTGGATATTTTTAGTGTTTATGGTCATGCTTAAAAGCCTGTGCTCCGTGTGATGAAAACACTATATCACAGGTTTTAAAAACGGAATTTTTGTCTCCAGCTTTGCTTGTACGGGCCGCAAATAATTTTCCCACAAGGCTTCTTGTCGTCCGCTGCAAGCATGCCTCTAAAGGCTTATTATGAGGCCACATAGCCATGCTGTAGCCTTACAGAAAAGATAGCTGATTTTTGAAAATTTTGACTAAAACCCTGTCAAGCTTTTTTTTAAAAAAATGTGGTGAATAGTTACGTAGGATTAACCATAAAAATTTAATTTCCAGGGCCCGGACAGAGGGTCAGGGAGTGTTCGGTATATTACCATAATGTTTGTACGTGATCATAATTCAGAATTTTCTGGTCACATGTTACAAGAGGAACTCCGTAGCGCCGGGAAACAGCAACAATAATCCGGTCTGCTGGATCTTTGTGAAAAATGTCGGGCAGGCGTGTGCTCTCAATGGCATCTAAAGGATACAGGGGTTCAATAGTCAAACCGGGATATGAGCTGGCTGAAAAATACCATGTTTCAATATCCAGAGGTAAAACAAGCTTTTTTATCTGCACTTTGACGGCAATTTCCCAGATTGAAATTGCTGAAACTCTGATCCCTCCAAGCTTTTCTTCCTCTTTGATTCGCTGGTAGGCAGCATTAGACAGCAGGTTCGGGGTGTGCAGCCACCAGAGCCAGACATGTGTATCAAGGATGATCATAGCTTCATGGCGTCCCACATATCCGGCATTGGTTCGTCAAAATCTCCCTCAACCTGAAACTCAAGACCGCGCAAAGGGTATTTGTTTTGTGTACTTTTGTCAGGCTCATAGGCTATAAGCCTGGCAATCGGCCTGCCGTGTCTGGTGATGAGCACTTCATTTCGGGAGGCGGCAATTTCAGAGATCAGGTGGGGAAGATTTTTGCGGGCATCAGATATATTTATGGCGTGCATTTTGTACTCCTTATTCTGCCTGTGGTAATTTATATCATAGTTATAAGCGTTTAATTCTCAAATTGAAATGATTTGTACAAAAGTATTGTACATTATTCATGGCTTGTCAATCTAACCGCCTGCTTCAGGCCGGGCGTGAGATATTTTTTCTTGCCCCCTTTGAAGATTCCGATAGAGGCGCAGTGTTCACAGAGAATAAAATTATAGAACTGGCATTTATGTCGTATGATTATCATCGACATGGGGTTATTTTGTCCACTAATTATCCACTTTTCAATCTCATCTCCCATAGGGCATCAAAGCCAAGAAAAATTAATGAAGCTTTTTACCACTCTCTTTCACCGGCATAATTGGAATAATTGTAAATGTGCACTCACGGTTTCAGGAGCATGGGCAGATCCAAGGCTTCATGAGTGTTGGTTATTTGATTTAAGAGTTGTCGAAATTCAACTGGTCGATGTGGATCAATAATCCATTAGAGGGGTTTATAACCGGGGCGCTTCATGATGAAAAAATGATGCAATGGAGAGATGGTTATCTTGAAATTTCAAGGGAAGGTGCAAAGATTACCGTCTTGCAGCAAAAATCTTCAAGTGAAATGTTCCAATCGAAAGTTCAAAATATCCGAAACTATCGGATATTTTGAACAATACCCGTCAAGTCACGAGCTTGTTCAGCAATTGGAAGTTAAAGAAAAGTAAATGTCTGTGAAAAGTATTAATAGGGTATAAGGTGATGCCAAGTTGTTTCTGAAAATACAGCCTCATTTCTTTAGAAATTTAGTAAATTATGAAGAAGAAGTACATCTATTTTGACTTGCCTGGATTCTAAGAGGCCTAAAGATAATTGTTCTCATAGCTTGTGCATGAGAACAATTATCTTTAGCCAACAAAACAACAGATAGTCAAAATTTTAACCGGCTAACAATGATTGCAATCTTGCTATTCATTATGGGCTAGGGGTTGGTGAAAAGATTGTACATTCATAATCACCATCCCAATCAGAACGACTAATTTCTACGCTACCATTTCCAGTGTCAGTACATGCAGTAAAAGTGGAGAATGCCCAATCTCCGCTAATTGAAGTTGCAATTCCCTCAGCACATGCTGTACCAGCAGCAGTAGATGTGTCTTCACCACCAATTAATGCCTCTGCAAAACCAAGGCTAACTGAAGAATTAACAGCTGCACATGCACCATCAGCAGCTGCCACTCTTGCACTTTCCTGAAGGTCAACATAACGGGGTATTGCAACAACAGCCAAAATCCCCAAGATAACAATAACCGCAATTAATTCAATCAAAGTAAAACCGCCTTGTCCGCCTTGAATCCTTCTTTCCATGTTCTACCTCCACTTCACCCGCAGGTGATTGTTAAGATTGTTAGCCCAAGCGAAAATGAGTCGCAACTATTTATGCTTGAGACCGATATAAATTGTTTCTTAATCATTTAATGTTATTTATTATCTTATTGTCAAGCGTTATTTTCATTTTCTTTTTTAAAATTGTAACTATTCAATACGATCGAATAAGAAGACATGGACCCCGGATCAAGTCCGGGGTGACGGTTAAAGCAGATAGTTGCCTTTTTCCGTCATTCCGGCGAAAGCCGGAATCCAGGGTGTTTTAATAGCCTAATACCATATGTGGTGAACAGTTACCAAAATTTTTAAACCCTCATAGTACTGATCTGTCCCACAGGGGCAGGCAGTGAAAAACAAAAAGCAAATCATGTGCCAGGCAAAAATGTTATGCTTGATAACTTCTCTTGCAGATATGTACTTTTTATACTGTCACCGCCATTACGGGCATATCAGCTAAGGCGAGCTTTGCCTGCAACCCAATTTAACAAATGATCGTTAAGTTGGGGCGATAACCATAATTTTCAGGCTGAAGGCTGAAGAAGGAAAGCAGGGGACAGGCACTATCCGGCACCCACTTGAATGTTTTTTGTGCCTTTTGAGCCTGTTTTCATCTTCAAGTGGGTGCCGGAGTGCCTGTCCACATGCCACATGCAAATTACTTAACTATTACGTTCACTCTTCCTCAAAATAGACCTTCATTTCCCGGGTCAATTTTTTCACTCTGTTCTCCAGCCCATGTTCTTGACAGGCTTTGATCAAGGCCTCCCAGTTCTCGGGGTTGTATTTCTGCAGTTTGAGCACTTTTTCCAGGGCGTCAATGCTTTGACTTTTTCTGCCGACAGCATCATAGGCCTTGGATAGGGTTTTCCAGGCCTGATCATAATCAGGTTTCATATCAACAGCTTTTTCAAGATAAACAATGGCTGGTTTCATCCACTGGCCTGTTGAAAGAAAAAAACTGCCCATTTCATACCATGCTTCAGCAAAACCCGGATCAATGGCCACAGCATTATTGAAGGCCTTTACAGCCTTGAGTCTAAGCAGGAGGTCATCCCCGGTCATTTCAAATCCATGCCAGACATTGAGCTCCTTATGAAAAAAGCCGTGTGTCTGTCCCGCACCGACTAAGGCAGCCTGCTCATGGAAATTTTCACTGCTCAGATAAGCCCTGCCTTGGCCGTACCATGATTTTGACAGAGAGGGGTTGATGCTGGTGGCTGTTTCATAAGAAGAAATGGCCTGCTTAAAATCTCCCATAGCCATTTGAGCATTTCCAAGGTTTTCCCAGGTATCAGCCCGGCCGCTGTCAATATCTACTGCTTTCTGATATGCCCGGGCCGCACCGCCTGAATCCTGAACATTGTCATAAGCATTTCCCAGCTCATGCCAGGCCTTTGGATTTTGCGGCTGGATGCGGGTTATGTCCTGCAGGCCCTGTATGCCTGATCCAGGCTGAATATTTTCTGCCTGGTTCCAGACATCAATGGCCTTATGAGATTGGCCTGTACGAGTATATTCATCAGCCAGTCTGGCTCGAGCCTGCATATTTTCCGGGTCCAAACTCACAACCTGACTCAGGGCCTGAACCGCCTGTTCTGACTTATCCTGCATTAACAAGGCATCTGCTTTTCCAGACCAGGCCTGAACACTCTCAGGGTTAATGCCGGCAGCCTGTTCATAGGCTTGTTCCGCCTGGTGGGCCTGGTCTGTCTGCATGTAAACCTGGCCGAGCCTGTTCCAGAGCTGAGCATCTTCGGGTTTTTCCTGGACGGCATTATGACAGGATTCTTTTGCCCGTTTCCAATCCTCAGTTAGAAAATCCTGGTTACACCGGGCTGCATAATCAATATCAGTTTGAAGAACCTCATCATTTTCTGAAGAATGTTCACCAGGTCGCTCTGAAATTGTTCCCATGTCTGTTTTTTCAGTAAGATCCTGATCCTGTGCTGATTTTTTTGAGGATGCAGTTGTTGCTTCCTGCGAAGCATGATCATTAATGTCATCTGCCTGTTCTGTTTTTTGAACCTGCTCATCCAGTCCATTATCTTCAGTGGAAAATATTGAAGGATTTAAAAACCACCAGACAGCCCCAAGGCTTAGAAAAAGCAAAATCAGAACTCCATACCTCAGGGAATTTCCAGGCTTTTCTGAGGCTTTATTCTGAGTGAATCTAACAGGTTTTGAAAGCTGCTCATCCTGCATAGATGATTCATCCGGATCAGTATAATCTGCTATAGTCCACTTGAGCTTTTTTTGGGAAACTGCATTAACAGCAGCAGATGCATTTGCTGCAGCAACACTATCCAAGTATTCAAAACCCTGTTTCTTAGTCTTGACTTGTAACCATTTATGCCCGGAAATACCTGGAATCAGAAAAAATACCATGAAAAAAACTGCTGCTGCACCATAAAACACAAAACTGTCTGCAAGCTTGTCAGAAAATTCCCCATATAAAAATACTGTCAGAAAAATCCAGTATGCCCAGGCAAGAACATGAAACCAGAGTTTCTTAAAGGCCATCCAGAGGATGGACAAAAGAAAAGCGGGCCAGCAAAAACCATCTTTGACTGCAACCAGGCCTTGGGATGGGTGATGATAAACTTTGTATTTTCGCATGCTAACAACTCATGTTATGGACATTAATTTCCAGTTAAACAAATCAGAACCAGTCCTGTTAATGCAGCAAAAAGACCTGCCACCCTTGGAAAGGATATAATAAACTGTCTGATAAACTTTTTGATTTTTACAAAAAATTCATAAGCTCTTTCTCTGGTCACGGGCTGATTGGCCCAGGATTCAATGGGTTTGAGGGCACTTGGCCTGATAAATACAGTCAGTCCAAAAATTGAGATCAAAAGACCGCAAAGAAGAAACAAAATAGTTCCAGCATCTCTGATTATGGCTTCAATATTTTGACTTCCTGGCTGAGCCAGATTCATAGCCATTATTGCAGAAACATATAAAAGGGCCAAACCACCAGCTACAGTGAGCAGCCCGCTCAGCCTGTGATGGCGGTAATAGTAACGCTCAATGCGATAGTATGCGTTTAACCCGGGAAGCATATTCCAGACAGACAATAAAAACCTCCCGGCAAGGACCGGGTGGAGTACTGTCAAAATTCCGGTGCTTAACAACAGCAGTCCGATTATAAAAGATATAGTTGGCATACAATTAGCTCATAGCTGGTAGCTGGTAGTTCAACAGGTCTTTCGATCAAGGCCATATATATTTTAATTTATGGGCTTTATTTCCTGCATCCAGGAACGAAAAACCTGGAACTTTGAACTCTTAAATTTTAAAGATTTTCCTGCAAAAAGTCGGACAAATAACTATTCAGCAAAAACATCTCCATAACTCTTTGTTTTTACTGTCTCCTGACCCCTGAGTTCTGACTCCTGTGGATGCAAAAATATTTTTGCAGCCACATCTTTAAACCATCTGCACCAAATCCCACATGGGCATAAAAATAGCCAAAGCAAAAAAGCCCACCACCCCGGCCAGAGCCACCATGAGTACTGGCCCTATGGTCTCAGACATGCGGCTGACCACATAAGCCACTTCGTCATCATAATGGCTGGAAACTTCCTGAAGCATCTCATCAAGATTACCTGACTCTTCACCAATGGCTACCATATTCACAACCATAGGCGTAAAATACCTGGCCTGGCGTAACGGACCGGAAATTCCCTTACCTTCTCTTAACTTCTCCTGCAATTTGTCAAACTCTAAGGATATGGCCACATTGCCAATGGTGCCTGAAAGAATACCCAGCGTATTTATCACAGACACTCCACTGGCCTGCAAAATAGCAAAAATACTTGAAAATCTGGCCATGGCCCCTTTCACAAAAACCGGCCCGAGAATAGGCAGTCTTAAAAGAAATCTATCCTTTTGAAGCTGACCATGATCGGTTTTTAGATATAATATAAGAGCTGTAAGAACAGCACCAAAAACCGCAAAGGAAATATGCCAGTTGACAATAATCCATGCATGAAGAGTTACAGCGATCTGGGTAGGCAATGGCAGATCAATGTCAGCCCCCTCAAAAATTTGAATAAATTGCGGAATGACAAAGCCCAGCAAAAAGAAAAACGCACCGGTCAGGGCAAACACAACAATAATGGGATATCTCAAGGCCGCCTTGATGTCAGACTTTACCTTATGCTCATGCTGTAAAAGATATACCAGGCGATCCAGAACCTCGGGCAGACGACCGCTGTTTTCTCCGGCCTGGATCATACTGCTGTAAAGATTGGAAAAAATCTTGGGATGTTTTTTAAAAGCATCTGAAAGACTGAAACCAGAATCAATGTCCTTGCCTATTTGTTTGGCCGCATTTTTCAACTTTAAGTTGTCTGTCTGCTCCTGCATGACTGTCCACAAATTGCGCATGGAAAGCCCTGCTCTGAACAGAGTGCGAAACTGCTTTGTAAAAATAATCAGTTCAGGAACTTTTACCTTGGCCAGAGCCAGATTGATTCTGTCAGTAAGAGTATCACCTTTATTTTTTTGCGCACTTTTTACATTGGTGGGAATCAGCCCCCTCGCCGCAACCCTTTCCATGGCTTCATCCGGAGACGCGGCCTCTACTGTTCCTGTAACCTTGGTGCCTATATGATCTATTGCTGTATAATTAAAATTCATTCCTCATACTCTTCCTAAGCCATAACTACGGTCAACGCCTCTTCCACCGTAGTAATTCCCTGACAGACCTTATCGGCAGCATCTTCGCGCAGAGTGGACAATTTGCCTCTTTTGATACATGAACGGGTTATTTCACCGGCAGAAGCCCTTTTCATAATCATATCCTGAATTTCATCATCGATTACCAGAATTTCAAAGACCCCTGTCCTGCCTTTGTAGCCTGTATCTGAACAAGTATGACACCCTTTGCCTTTCATGAACTTGCAGTCTGCTCCTGAATCAATGCCAAGGGCCCGCAAACCTGCCGCTGGGGGATCAAAAGGTTCTGCACAGTTGGAACAAACCTTGCGCACCAGCCTCTGGGCAAATGATGACAAAAGTACTGATGCCACAAGAAAGGGTTCCACCCCCATATCAACAAGCCTTGTTATGGCTCCTGCAGCGTCATTGGTATGGACAGTAGACAATACCCTGTGGCCTGTCATGGCAGACTGAACAGAAATGTTTGCAGTTTCAGAGTCACGAATCTCACCTACCATGATAACATCCGGGTCCTGACGTAAAACAGATCTCAGCCCGGAAGCAAAGGTCATTCCAGCTCTGCGGTTCAGCTGCACCTGCCTGATGCCGGTCACTCTGTATTCAACAGGATCTTCCAGAGTAATAATATTGGCGTCCGGCCGGTTCACCTTTTTAAGAATGGCATACAGGCTGGTACTTTTACCACTTCCTGTGGGTCCTGTAGACAAAATCATACCATAAGGCTTATAAATAATTGAATCAATCTTTTTGAGATCCATCTTATTCATGCCCAGCTGGTCCAGGGTATATAATCCTGCGCTCATATCCAGAATACGCATGACAACATTTTCACCATAAATGGTGGGAAGACATGAAACCCTTACATTAATTTCCTTGCCCTCCATATTGACAGTAAACCTGCCATCCTGAGGCACCCTGGTCACGGATATATCCATTCTGCCCAGAATCTTTATCCTGGAAACAATGGATGGCATAAGCTTCTTGGAGGGAGCGGGTACGTCCTTAAGTCTGCCGTCAACCCTGAATCGAATCTGTACCCGGTCCTTTTCCGGGCTGATATGAATATCACTGGCTTTCTCTGAAACTGCCTGGGCAACTATGGAATTAACAAGCCTGATAACCGGGGCCTGATCAGCCTGGCTTTCCAGGGTCCCAACATCCAGATCCTGGCCATCAGCAAAATCAGGATCATCTCCTGTGGTAATATTCTCCACACTTTCCAGAATATCATCCAGCCCCCTGTACATACCGTAAACAGAAGAAAAAAGCTGGGTAAACTCGGCTTCAGTGCAGACCACTGGCTCAACTTCTCGATCTGTGTATATTTCCAAGGCATCCAAGGCGTCAATATCCAGAGGATCCGTCATGACCACAATAAGCACCCTGCCGCGCAAATAAAGAGGAACAGCACCATTTTTCCTGGCGACATCAGCAGGTAAAACATCAGCCATTCCCATATCTAAAGGATGCTTTTCCGGTTCGTAACGAGGAATTCTAAGCTGCTTACTTAAAGTGTTGACAATATCTTCTTCTTTACAATAGTCATTTCGAATAAGATACTGCCCCAACCTGAGGGGAGAGCCCTTCTTGTTTTCCAGAGCAGACTGTAACTGCTCCTCAGTCAACAACCCCTCATTAACAAGCATTTCACCAAGACGGATCTTCTTACGCATATAACTTCACTCTTAATTCGGCATTCATCATTGTCTCCCATCTCCTTTCTTCATTCATGATCATAATGCATCATGACTCATTCCTAATTCAGAATCACTCCCTCCTCAATCTCCAATAAATCAGAACTTCCAGCAAGATGAGAGGGCATGCTTTCAAGCTCGTTAAGAGCATCTTCCCGGGTGGCAAAGCTTCTGGGCCAGGCTACGGAAAAAAACAATTCAGATTCAGAATCAAGATAAGAAACAAGCCTGAGCCTTCGACTGTCTGTCTGGATTAATTCCATGTAGGCATCATGCAGATCTGCAAAAGTTCCGGTTACAATCCAGAATCGTTCATCTGCATTTCTCTCCCGAGTGTTGGTGACAGGCATAAAAACACGCAAACCTTCATACAGAGTATTCAGATCATCAATATGAGGATTATAGGCTGCAATTTTTTCAGTTCTGGAAATTGTAGCGTTTCCATAAACTCTTTGTTGAATATTCCAAAGGTTCTCATTTCTTCTGACCCTGATTTTGCCCAACTCATCCGGTATTATAATTTTGCGGACATGATCATTCAATACATCAGACTCCAATGTAGCAGTATTTGCAACTGCATCCAGTACACCTTCTACATCTGCATCTGCATGATTTTGCGAAGTAAAGTCATAATCTGAATCTGAGTAATATTCATCACTATCTAAAGCAGGCGCTTCTAAATCAGAACTATCTGCAGCAGGATTTTCTGTATCAGAATCAGAAGCATTGTCTGAACCAACATGAGAAACCTCACTTTCAGAATCAATCAACCCTTCATGAGGATTTCCCTCCTGTTCCTGTTTTTCTACTAAGGTATCCTCAATAATCACAACTCTGCCTGCTTCCACTTCAGAAACAGGGTCCAGGCGCATTCGAACATAATATGGACCATCAGTCCCTGATGATTCAACTCCTGGCAGGAGTAAGGAAGCTACACCTGTTCTGATTTCAGATGAATAAAAATACCCGATTGTTACCATGATAATCAGCGTAAGCGCGCTTATTACATATTTGGCACGCCTGCGGAAAAAGGAAGGCCTGGGGGCACCGGGCAGATTTTGCACAGCCCTTTTGACCATGGAGGAAGTAACCCGGTACCTGTTGAGCACAATGATCAGCAACATGACCAGATGGCACAAGTTCATTATCCGCCTGGGATGTCCGCGGGTTAATGTGTGCAGTGTTTTGACTGCCCCCCTGGTAAAGCGAATCCTGGGTCTTGGGGATGATTTATAGTTAGAAGCCTTTTCAATACGAAAGTTGATAAGCTTTTCTGTTTCATCCACAGTCAAAGGCCTGATGCGACAAAAACAGCTGACTCGATCATTGAAGTTCGGGTGGGACTTGAGAACTTTTATAAATTCATTTTGAGCAAATATTACGATCTGCAAAAGCTTGTGATCATTGGTCTCATAATTCAGAAGCTCACGCAAAACTTCAAGACAGGAGGGTGAAATTTTCTGTCCCTCATCAATAATCAGAACAATATTTCTGCCTTTTTGTACGACTCTGTCAAACAGATGGTTTTTGATCAGTTCCTTATAGCCTGCTTCAGAGGTTGGCGGGCGCTCTTTGGGGTTTGGTCTCCTGAGCAGCCGGTTAAGATGGCCGAGCATCTCTAAAGAACCCATGAATGTCGGATCCAGAATAAGATGGGTATCTATTTCCGGGTCATCTTTAAGGTCCCGTATGAGCCTGCGGCACAAAGTGGTTTTTCCAGCCCCCACCTGTCCCACAACAACACATAAACCACGCTTGAGTCTGATGGAAATTTCCAGCTTCTGCAAACAGTCTACATGACTTGCCGAACCATAAAAAAACTCTGGATCAGGTGAGTTGGAAAAAGGTTCCGTGTAGAAGTCAAGAAGTCTAAAGTAGTCCATAATTTATGCTGGATGTTATATTATCAGCGAAACTCTCTGCTGTGCGGTGGTCTGTAAGGGAGAATATGAGGCGTAATAAAAATCAGAACTTCCTCCATAATTCGTCCTCTGGAATCTCTTCTGAAAAAAGCGCCCAGACCTGGGATATCTTTCAATCCGGGCACACCATCCTGAGCAGTGAAATTTCTTTCTCTGGTCAATCCCGAAATAACAATGGTTTCTCCGTCAGCGACTACAAGGTTTGTCTCGGTCTGTTTCTTAATAATGAACGGATTGCCTTGAACTGTCCTTGAAAGATCCACTTCATCTTTATGAACCTTGACTGCTAGCCGGAGCTGTTCTGCATCGATAATGTTGGGAGTAATTTCCAGTCTAAGTACAGCATCCTCAAACCTGACTTCAGGATCGCCATCTCCATCCCTTGATACATAAGGCACCCTTTCGCCGTTTTCAGTAAATGCCATCTGATTATCAAGAGTGGTTATGGAAGGCGATGAAAG
The DNA here is from genome assembly GCF_000934755.1 of Desulfonatronovibrio magnus. Taxonomy (NCBI): domain Bacteria; kingdom Pseudomonadati; phylum Thermodesulfobacteriota; class Desulfovibrionia; order Desulfovibrionales; family Desulfonatronovibrionaceae; genus Desulfonatronovibrio; species Desulfonatronovibrio magnus. The sequence continues at coordinate 15,856 of NZ_KN882180.1, read as the reverse complement.
AATATTCAGCCTCCCGTCAGACTGCAGGGCGGAAAGCTGCATTTCTAAAATATTACCGTCGAGGATGCCGTACATCAAGTTGAGCCTGGCGCCACCTTCTTCAAATGCTCCTGGAAAATCAACTATCGGACCAACAGGACTGATTCCACCCCATGGTGCCCGATCTGCCCTGATATCTCCAGGTACTTCAGCACCTTGTCCCGGAGAAATATACAATCTGTTATCTCCATCTAATAATCTGGATCTGTAGCGCCCCCCCCATTGCACACCCAGTTCTCTTGCAACATCCTGAGTGGTTTCAACAATATGGGCTTTAAGCAGGACTTGTGGCCTTGGCTGGTCCAAACTTTGCAAAAGACGGAGTATTCGTCGAGTATCATCTTCTATGGCCTGGATGATAAGAGCATTGTTATGTCCATCAACAGAAATTGAACCCCTTGGAGTGCCATGCTCATCCCTGGTGAGTAGTCTCTCAAGGTTATTCCTAATGGAATCTGCGCTACTGGACTGAACAGTTCTTGTTGCTTGTGCCCTTCTATTATCTGTTGTTATTCTGTCATCAGTAGAAGTTCTACCTGAGTCAGTCAAATTAAGATAGCGAACTCTGACTACTGATGTCTTAAGCGGTTCAAGCCTTTTCTGTTTGGCCAGAGCAGTCATCCTATTGTTTCTTACATTTTCAATCTCGATATCACGCTGCATATCCTCAACACTCATAACCCTTAGGATGTCGCCTTCCCATACAAAATCAAGCCCGTGAGTGCGCACTATACTCATAAAAGCCTGATCCCAGGGCATGTTGTCAATATTGATGCTCAAAGTACCATGTACTCTGCTGCTCATTATGATATTCATTTCTGCGGCCCTTGCCAGGGCCCGCATGATTGCTCTAATGTCTACATCACGGAATTTGAGGGTAACCCTGTTGGTGGGCAATGATCGCACAGGCTGTATATCTTCGTCTTCATATTCGTCTTCAAGTGTTAAAAATATATCAGTTACTTCAACTTCATGTTCCTTGGGAGGTGGTGAGTATCCCTGAGACTGTTCCGCCATCAGTCTCCACTTTTCAAAAAAATCAGGGCCGGAATCCTTTTGCTTGTGTGCGCATCCGCTCATAAGCAACATGACCACAAAAAAACAAATGGTTACGGTCCATACCTGAAACTTATTCCTGCTGATAGTAGTATTATTTTCCAAAAGCCTTTTCCTGTATGATCTTAGAGGATGACTGCAGGCGCTCCTCAGTATGTTTTTTGTAAGCAGGACGATTTGATTCCCCATAACTCAAAACATAAGCATCTACAACAAACAATTTATCTGTTTGAAGTTTACATAAAAGTTTAGCCCTATTTTAAGGAAAGCAGGGGCAGGTGGTCCGAGATCCACCTGAACTATCAATCTATGTTTTCAATTTGTAATTTTTTACGGCAAGCGGGTCCAGGATGATCCAGACCCCATGCTCCAGCCAAAGGAGTAAACTGTTACGAGTTTACAGATATTCTTGTATAATCAGTTAACCCCGAACAAAGAGTCCTCAAAATAAATGGACAATCTTCTATTTGTTGAAATAGACTCCAGCACCACTTCATTAGGAAGAATGCTGACAATCCGCAGTCCCTCTTCCGGGATAACCTCCCCAACCGTATATTCATATCCATTGATAATGGCAATCTTCTTATCACCCATCTCAATGAACCCCCCAAATGTAAGAGGTCCTGTGATTTCCTCCTGAACTACCTCGGGTTCTCTCTCCTCTGGTCTTTCACCATAAGGCCAGGAATAGAAGATGTCTGTGCCAGGTCGACCCACTGAAGCCTCGAGAACAAGCATTTCTTCAGAATCCAGCGTTAAATTATCAATTCTGGCCAACACATCTGAAGTTAATTGCCGGGTTCTTTCAACTCTTTGCTCCTGCACAACCTGTGGAGCCTGCCCTGGTGATTTCAAAAAAAAATCATATATCCCGTACAGGATAGCAATAACCATCACCGCCAGGATAATTTTCTGCCTTTTTTCCATATTATTCAGCTGCTTTTGCGGGAGTGCATAGCCCGCTTGCAAATTATCAAGTTAGAATAAAGCATGAAGCTTTGTGCAAACCCCCAACATAAGATGACTTATAGTTTACTACAATCGTTTTGCTAATAAAATCAGATGGTTATAACTTTCATCTTTTGACGATTTTTGCTTTGATTAATGCACATTTGTCTGAAAAGTTCCGTCAAAGATGGAAACTTTGCGCCTGGCACAGCTTCCTGCCCGGAGGCTTACAGCCCGGAGGGGGACTGTCCCTCGCTGTGTAAATTTTGTCATCAAAGAAAATCTCTTCCAGGAACCAATGTAGCATCAATCTTTTTTAAAGTACCTCGCGGGGACTGTCCCAATTTCCCGAAAAGTGACAGTTCTTCAATGTGGAGGCGGCTTCCAGCCGCCGGGAATTAAATAGCCTGCAGGATGCAGGCTCCACTTTAAAGACAGTTACTCACAGGTTCGATCCCAGGCCGCCCAGGTGAGGAGCTTCTAAGTAACTAAAACCAAATAAGTAATAAATTCAAAGCATTATGGTTTTGCCATACAGATTACTTCGGTCTCTCAGGCTCCCTCGTGGGTGACAGGTTTTCAGCAACCACATCCCTGACACCTCAGCTGTCATTGCGAGCGAGTCTTCGAGCGCGGCAATCTCAAACGTGTTGAGGCTATTACCTCTTTTTTTGTGGCTTAAGCCACATTTCAAAGAAGCGGCTGGAGCCGCAAGAGCAAAACGTCCCCAGGCTGGAGCCTGTGAACGAGGGGTATAAGTTACTCACAGGTTCGATCCCAGGCCCCCCGGTGAGAAGCTTCTAATCTTCTTTAACCATTAACCATTAACCATTAACAATTAACAATTAACTGATAACAATTAACTGATAACTATTAACAATTAACTGATAACAATTAACATTCAAATACTGTGAACAACTAATCAACAGCAATCCATATTTCCATGATTACTCGAAACTCATCCGGCCTGCTGCGAATCTCAAATTGTTGATACTCCAGAAAAAATGGCTTTAAAGCCAGTTCTGCCAAAAATTCATATACAGCCTGGTAAGAGCCTTTAAGGACCGCGTTGACCATAATTCTGCTGCCAGACTGGGAATAACTCGCAGGCACCGGGGAAAATGATACATCAACAAATCCGGCTTCTAAGGCGGCAACATTCAACATTCTGATTCCCTGATCAACATTTACCTGAGAAGAGTTGGAACCTTTATCTTCCAAGCCAGCCTTTCGAGCAGTTGTGGAGTCCACAATACTCATCAGGTTTGAATACACTGGAAACAGTATCTGCTGTTCCTCCAGCAAAACCTGATTTTCCTTAATTTTAAGCTCAAGGCGATCAATATCATCCCAGGCTGGCAGAATGGCCAAAAAAAATATGACTGCCACCGTTATTAGAGCCAGTGCCAGATAATACATGGCTCTTCTTGGAAAAGTAAGATTTTGCAGATCCATCATGTTGTGGGAAGATTTACGTTAATAACAAACCTGTAAACTTCCCCTTCTCCATACAAACTGTCTCTATAGCTGTTGTGTATTGATGAGTCAGAAAATAAACCTGAACCGCCAAGAATTCTTATATAGCTTGAAAGATAGGTCTCAAACATTTGCGGATCACCCCGAACAATTCCCTCCACAGTCAAAAAACCAGATATTGCTTCCCGGGCTTTGTTGTCCGGGTTGTATACAAGGTTTAAAATCCTAATACTGCCTGGAGTCACCCTTGACAACTCACTTAATATTCCAAGCGGTACATTTTTTCTCACAGCCTCACGCAGCATAAGGCTGGAATCTTCAAGCTCTTCTGCAATTCCCTGAATATAATCAGTTGTTAAAATTTGGTCAAACCCATCAAGCTGAGCCTCAAGTACGTCAGCCTGCTGGGCGAGAGAATCAGCTTCAAGCTTTTGAGTCCATGAATAGCTGACGGCAGCGAGAACAATGACCATACAACCTGCAGCAGTAACCCTGCTTACAACATTGGAAGTTTTCTGCTGCTCGTAGTCTTTGGCTGTAAATAGCAGGTTGGCTGTCTGCAGGCTCTCGGAAAGTGAAAGTCCGGTGGCCAGAGCCAGTTCCATCCTGTCAAGCCTGTTCAGCGAGACTCTGGATGAGCCAAGAGAATAAGCCGGGTTAAGAGGATCAAGCACTTCAACCGGAACTGCCAGCTGCTCAGCAATAAAGCTCTTCATGCCTGCTATACCAGAAGAGCTTCCTGCCAGAAAAACCTGAGTCACAGGTGTGTTGCCCAAAACATTGACGTAGTGATCAAGAGTGCGCTCTGCCTGGAGAGCCAGCCTTCTCAATACAGGAGCGATATACTCAAAACAGTCACTGTCATCGTCATTATCTTCGTCAAATCTGCAAAGCATGGACAAAAGCATCTCAGAGGCTTTTTCCATCTCTTCCAATGGAGGCCCCTGCTCTTCAAGTGAACCATCAGGGCTGTCATTAGCAGGCTGACCTGCATCCCTGCGGCGCATGGTCTCATAAGCGATGGACTCCAGCATACTGTCAAGACCTGTTTTAATCAGTCTGCTAAGTCTTAACCGGTCAGCCTCAAAAATATCAATCCTGGTGGATTCATTGTCTATATATAAAACAGCAAACCCTTCACTTTCAACAGGTACAATTCTGTGCTTGAAAATATTTTGAAATGCAAAAGTGGAAACAGTCAGACCTTGTAATTTATAACCGGCTCTGATGAAGATATTTTCCATATCAACTTTTTCCTGCCTTGGAACTGTGTAAACACTGACAAGATACTTCTGAACATCTTCATCTTTTACAAACCCGGCAATGCGATAGTCAAATATATTTTCCTTTTCATCAAATGACTTTTCCTTTTTTGCTGTCCAGTATATGGCACTGGCCAGCCCTTTTTTCACCACCGGCACCTTTATGGTCCAGACTTCAGCCTTGGAAGATGACACTCTTGACCAAAGCTGCACGTTACGACCTTTAACAAAGTCATCTAAGGCTTTCTTGAAAGCCGCTATAAAAGCAGGATCATCAACGTCCACTTCCCTGTCAAGGTTGACAACCCTGGCATCCAGCACTGCTTTAGAGCCATGATGCTGCCCCATGCGTATCATCTTCACAGATTTTCGCGAAAAATCTACAGCAACAGTCTCCTGACCTTTGCCGGGCCAGAATTTCATCTTTTTCAAAAAACCCAGATAGGATGACTTTGCCTGATATTTTGAAGAAACTGGATCTTCTGTCTTCTGCTCGTAAGATTCTTCTTTGTGGCCAGCAGGCAGGCCATAAGATTCCTCCCTGCTCAAGTCATGGTCATCAATGTCTGAACTCTCTACCTCCTCCTGTTTGCCTGGATCCTCACTACTATCAGCATTTGCAGATCTATCTTCAAACAAGTCATCAGATAAGTCAGGAAATTCCAGGTCAGCCTTATCCTCGACTTTAGAAGAATGTTCTATTGAGGGCTTTTCAGGACTTGAGTTATCATAGATATCATCCTTATTGCTCCTGATAAGGCTCAATAGTTTATCTGTGGAAGAAATCTCATTGTCTTTTGTCAAGATTGCCTCTATCGGGTTTTAAAAATAGTATCTTCAGCGTGGTCCTGATGAGATCCGTGCTCGATGGGCTCGCCAGGATAAGACGCCTGCAACAAAAAAAGCCGGGTTGCAGCATAAAAATACTTTGCTTGCAACCCGGCTACCCATGTAATCTACTGAGGGAATAATTATGATCATATTATGCGACCTGCTTGTTTAACCAAATAGTGAGCAAACCAATTAGAATAAATAAGCAATACAATCAATAATTATGGGCCCGTGGCTTTCCGTCCCCGCCTCTCAGCGGGTTTGGCTTTTTTAAACAAATATGTATCTTATGGTTAGGATTTGACCATATGCGTTTGACACTAAAAGTTTGTTTCAGATCCTAATAATGCTCAGTTGATTTCACGAAAAACTAACACACATAGCCCTATGTGCCAAACCATTTGACATATAAATCCTATTGTTGGCTCTATCTCCATAAAAGTTGGTCATTCAGGGCAAAAAAATTTTTTATCGCCTGCAAATAATATTTTACAGGCGAATTTAAAGTGAGTGATATTTCAGTTATTCTCTTACAGTAAGCTCAAACCTTTTGAAAGCGGGATCCCTCGTGGCAAAACCTTCGTCAACCCTGATTGTAAACGAATACACTCCAGCAGGTCCAGTTGGAACTCCTCGAATCAAGCCGTCCTCTATTATTAATCCATCAGGAAGAGCTCCAAAGGGATCCCCATCAGTTGACTCAAGAGCATCCCATACGGCCACAACAAACCCTGTGGCAGCAAGGACTAGCTCATACGGTTCGCCTGTGTAAGCGTCTGGCAAAGGCGACGAAGTAATTATATTTACATCCATTGAGCTGACCACTATGCGCATGCGCTGATAATGCTGGGCTCCTTCGGAGTCCGTAACTTCAATGACGAAGTTGAATTGACCTGTAGTAGTCGGTAGACCACTGATTATGCCATGGTTATTATCCAGAACAAGACCATCTGGTAAAGAGCCAAGTGAGTCTTTAATGTTCCATAAATAAGGTCTTCTACCTCCTTCGGCCTCGAGCACTTCTGTGTAGTAAGTGTTGATTGTCCCCTGTTCAAGGTCATTATCAGAGGAAATTACCAACGAGAAATCATCCCACTCAATTTCCATGGACAAGGAAGCAGTCCCGCTAAATCCACGGGCATCTGTGACTACCACATTGAAAGAGTACCATCCTGATTCAGTGGGAGTGCCTGAAATTAGACCTGTTTCAGGGTTTAAAGTAAGGCCGGACGGTAAAGTACCGCTGGCAATGCCCCAAGTGTAAGGCTGAAAGCCTCCGCTTGCCGCAAGCTGAAATCCATAACTGGAATTCTGGGTTCCGCTGGGAAGTGGCGATCCCGTGGTAATTACCAACGAGAAATCATCCCACTCAATTTCCATGGACAAGGAAGCAGTCCCGCTAAATCCACGGGCATCTGTGACTACCACATTGAAAGAGTACCATCCTGATTCAGTGGGAGTGCCTGAAATTAGACCTGTTTCAGGGTTTAAAGTAAGGCCGGACGGTAAAGTACCGCTGGCAATGCCCCAAGTGTAAGGCTGAAAGCCTCCGCTTGCCGCAAGCTGAAATCCATAACTGGAATTCTGGGTTCCGCTGGGAAGTGGCGATCCCGTGGTGATGGCTGGAAGATCCGGTTCGGGTTCCGGTCCGGGAGGCAGAGGAAAATTAAAAGTAATGACTCTGGACACACTGATATTCCCGACATTGGCCCAGACCCTGGCTGTTCCTGATTCTTCAGCAGACAATTGCGTTGATGCAGTTCCGTTAAAGTCTGTTAAAACAGTTGTTTCTGACAAAATTCCTTTGTTAGAATAAAAGCTGACCTGCATTCCATTCATTGGAAAGTTATCTTTATCTCTGACCACAGCCCGGACAGCTACGGGCGATTCATTAGTAGAAGCTGGCGCTTCCAGGGTCAAAGAATCAACTTCCAGATAGTCGTATATGGAAACGGTTATATCATGCCTAACATTTTCCACATTTGCGTAAACTCTTGCTTGACCATAAGTGACAAGTCTTACCTGTGCTATGCCATTTTCATTGGTTTCAACTTCATATTCACGAAGCACTTCTCCAAGATCCCAATATAAATCGCCATTATCAGCGATAAAATTAACCAGCACTCCAGATGCCAAATTGCCATCCCTGTCTCGAACAACTGCCCTGACAATCCAGTTATAAGCTTCCGTCATTCTGAAAGCCTCTAATCGCACTTCGCCCAGAGCTTTACCCTGCCCAACATTAATGCTGATTGTATCGCGAACATCAACAGCCTGGGGAAAGACTACCTGAATGATATCCATACCTGAACTGTTTCCTGCACGATAAGTAAGAGTTGCTACACCATCATTGTCTAAATTTGTGCTGAATGACTGTACGTTTTCATTATTATGAATGAAAGATGCATTGGAATTGTTTACTTGAAATGAAAAATCAACCCGGCTATTGGAAGCAGGCAGGTCATCATAGGTTCTGCCTTCGACTCTTATTGTGCTATAACCACCTATAGATACATCATCTTGATCAGCGGACAGAATCATCGTGCTCACAACCTGTCCACCTCCGGCCACGGTAAATGTAATGCTGCTTTTTGCACCCCCAGCCTTGACTTCAATAATATCCACTCCAGGCATAGTGCCTGCCCTGTAAACAGCTGAAGCTGAACCATTGGAAAGAGTTTCAGACTGAACGTTGCTTAGACTTGCACCAGTGTTGTTTTGCGTTATAGAAAAGCTGACTTTAATTCCAGGTGCAGGACTCTCACCATCAAATTTCAAAACATTTGCCATAATAGTTCTGGATGCACCAAGACCGACCTGTGTGGTTTCATCGCCTACCACACTAAAAGAGACCATATAGTCAGTACCGTGCCCTCCACTGCCCCCACCTCCACAAGACAACAAAGCAAAACTCAAAAGCAACATGCAAAATAATGATATAAGTCTACGCACTTTTATACTCCCGCCAGGAATTCCAGAAATTAAATATTTGCAATTCTAATATAATTTCAAAATCGCAGAAAAAAACCAAAAATTTTGAGATATGCAAAAACAGCAAAGTCAATGTCCGAAGTCAAACTAAAGTACCAATTCAAAGGACTCCAGACTAAACTATATAAAAAATCATTGTTTTTAAAATAATCCTTACAAGTAACTACAATCGTTTTGCTAATAAAATCAGATGTTTACAGTTTTCACATTTTGACGATTTTTGCTTTGATTGATGCACATTTGCCAGCAAAGTTCCGTCAAAGATGGGAGCTTTGCGCCAGGCACAGGGACTGTCCCTCGCTGTGTAAATTTTTCCATTAAAACAAATTTCTACCAGGAACCAATGCAGTATCAATCTTTTTTATAGTACCTCGCGGGGACTGTCCCAATTTCCAGAAAAGTGACAGTATCCTAAAGTTACTCACAGGTTCGGTCCCGGTCCGCCCAGGTGAGGAGCTTCTAAGTAACTACAAACGTATATGCAATAAATTCAAAGCATTACGGTTTTACGATACAGATTGCTTCGGTCGCTTAGGCTCCCTCGCAATGACAGGTTTTCAGTTACCACATCCCTGTCAGCTCAGGTGTCATTGCGAGCGAGTCTTCGAGCGCGGCAATCCTTGTTGCGCGCGAAGCGAAGCAATCTCGCGCTAAGGCTATTTCAAGTTAGTCGTAGGTTCGGTCCCGGACCCACAGGGTGAAGCGCTTCAACTAAACGCCCCTTATTTCATCTGTGTTATGGGCACAGCCCGAATTAGTTATGAGTTATGATAGAAGACAAAAACCATAAATATGATTACCTATTATCACTCAGATGTTTGACTATGAATCAAAGCTAAATTCCTGTCAATGAAAACATTGTAAGCTTATATTCCTTCATTAATTTTGAGGCTTACAGCCCGGAGGGGGACTGTCCCTCGCTGTGTATATTTTTTCATTAAAGCAAATTTCTTCCAGAAACCAGTTCAGTATCAATCTTTCTCACAGTTCCTCGCGGGGACTGTCCCAATGTCCAAATATGGGACTGCTCCATGACCTTGTTAACGAGCTTCAGCATGGGATAATCGCCTTTCATGTATTTTCAGAGAAATATATATTTTGATCACTTTTTAAATTGACTTTCTATTTTTCTTGCGGATAAGGTAAGTTTATGATGAATAAGCAACATAACGTACATACATACCCCAAGTCATGCAAGGGCTTTACCTTGCTGGAAGTTGTGGCGGTCCTCATTATCCTGGGGATAATAGCAGCAGTGGCTGTTTCCAGATATCAGGATACCGGGGCTGATGATCTGGCCGCGGCTAATACCCTTAAGGCTCATCTTCGCTACGCCCAGCTCCGGGCCATGGGGGATATTGTTGCCTGGGGGATTGAGATTGAGGCGAATAAGTATACACTTGTAAGGGATAATGGTTCAGTTCCAAATCTACCAGGGGAAAACAGCGCAGAAAATAATGATCTTGATGCAACTCTTTCTCCTCAGGATACCATCATGTTTAGTGCCGCTCGTGGCAGACCTTATCTTGAAGGCAGCGATCCTGAAAATTTTTCCAACCCATATGATATATCCGTTGGCAACACACAGACAATCACCATAACCCCTGAAACCGGGTTTATTCAATAACAGGTATAAATGGACAGAAAACTGCAATCAGCGGAAAAGGTGATCAAGTAGTGCTTCTGGGGGGATTACCGAATTCTATCTTATGACTGAAATTGATGAATCAGAATATATACCAGAACATAATCCTTAACTGGACAGTCAAAATTTCTTGTGCAACCCCTTGGATTTATTTCCATTTTACAAGCTTTAGATGTCCAGACGTTTTCACGGCCTAAACATTTGAAATCATAACGTTTTTTCTTCAACTAATAACAATTGGGAGCATTACGCGTTTCTGACAACTGAAAAAAATGATGTGTTTGTCACAGTTTTTTTTGGGGTTAAAAGCGATTTATCATGCCTTGGCACGGCTTCCTGCCCGGAGGCTTACAGCCCGGAGGGGGACTGTCCCTGGCTTCGGGACTGTCCCCTATCTGGTTGTCAGAAACGCGTAATGCTCCTTAACAATTAACTGATAACTTTTAAGTCTCAAGTGATTATGTCTCTATCAACAACAATATATAAATCAGAATCCAGGGAAAAAGACCTTGCCGCCATCTGCAGAGAGTTTTCCATAACCATTGCTTACGCCTTTGGCAGCCGGGCAAAGGATGCTTATTCCTGGATCAGAAATCAAACCGAAAAAATGCGTGCATCCTGTTCAGACTTGGATATCGGGGTCCTGCCCATGCCTGGTGTCAAGACGTCGCCAAAACAAAAGGTGGAGCTTTGCAGCCGGCTGGAAGACTTTTTCGGGGTCAGCCGGGTGGACCTGGTTTTTCTGCCGGAAGCACCACCTTTTCTGGCTTCAAGGATCATCCAGGGACAAAGGCTTTATGCTGCGGATGAATACCAGGCCGATGAATACGACCTGTACATTCTGAGAAGGGCTGGAGACCTGATGCCTTTTCACAGGGAGAGGCTTCGCCTGCTTTTTGGAGGCAACATATGACCAGGGGTGATATTTCCAGGCGCGTTGTTGCGGACAGGGTTCAATGGATTGAGAACATGATCGCGAACATAAGAGAACTTCCTGTTGAAAACATTGACGATTTTTTTGCGGACCCCAGAAACGCCCTGGCCTGTGAATCATGCTTGCGCCGCGCCCTGGAAGCCCTGCTTGATCTTGGAAGACATATTCAGGCCAAAAAATTTGGCCAGGCAGTTGAAGAATACAGGGAAATCGGCCCTGCCCTGGCCAGGGTAAGACTTATCCCTGATAATCAAGTTCAAATTTTGAGAAACATGGCGGGTTACAGAAATCGCATGGTTCATTTTTATCATGGTGATTCCAATGAGGAAATCCGTACAATATGCACTGATCACCTTGGCGATATTGAACTGGTGCTTACCACCATGAAGAAGTGGATTGGGGACCAGTTGCTTGAGGGGAGCAGCGGGGATGTTTAATCCTGACAAAAATATGGTATTGTTATGACAAGAAACAACAAGGGCTTTACCCTGATAGAACTTATCACCGTGCTGGTCCTGATTGGAATAATTGGAGTGTTCGGAGGACTGTTCATGGTCAGGATGGTTCAGAGCTATAAGTGGGCCGAGGACAACGCCCATCTGGCCCAAAAGGCCCAGGTTGCTTTGACAAGGATGTCTGTGGAGATGGCCTACGCTGATTCTGTTGATGAAGTTGAGCTTGGTAATGATGTAATTAAGTTCGATGCAATATATCCTGATAATTCTAAAGAAACGGAGAATAAATTCGAACTGGATGGAAACTTTCTGATTTTTGAAAAAAACAATATACAACATAACCTGACTGACAGGGTTGAATCATTTGTAATTGACGATTCCCAGCTCAGCGATGGCTATTTCACAGTAACCCTGATCATGAAAGGCGCCAATAATGCTCAGAAAACATTTGTAAAAACCATGGCCCTGCCTGAAGAGGATGAAGAATAGTTCATGAAAAAACACAAACAGAGCGATCAGGAAAACATTGCGAACTTGTGCTACTCCCAGCAGGGATCAATTCTTATTTATCTGGTGGCAGTGCTGGTTGTTGCAGGTGCTCTTGGAGCGGGGATTGTTTCTCTGACCACATCTTCCACGTTCACGGAATTGACCTACAACCCATCAGACCGGGCCAGGTATCTGGCTATGTCCGGGGTGAATTATGGACTATTTGCCTTGGAAGCTGAAGAGGATATCTTGAACCTCGATGAGTATGATTGGCAGAATAGCGAACCAATTCTCTTAACAATGAGTGACAATGAAGAAATCGACATATCTTTTCATAGCCAAGAGGTAACGCCAGGAGAATCTGGAATTGTCCGCCCAAGGGTAATCTCTGTGGGGCGTGTTTTCCCAGGCAGTACAAGAGAGTCTCAGTTTAGAGTTGACAGAGACCTTTGGCATGACGAGCCTGTAAGCATCAGCTGGAGTCACCATGCTGAAGATCTTTTTCCATCCTTTGATCCGAGCCCTGGCCAATCTTTCAGTTTTAAAGTCTGGATACGAGATGAAAGTGATCAATCAGTTGAAGGTATCCCACGAAGAGCGTTTACATTTGATTGTGATGGATGCTGGAATCCCGAAGACATTGTAATTGAGAGCATTGTTGAAGGGACAGATGGCATGGAGCCAGGTTTGCGACAAGGTCCATATTATTTAGTTACAGCCAATTATAATGATAACAACTGCATTGAAATTAGTGTATCAATTTTTGACTCAAGTCCCATTTCAACTACTTATAGTTCTACTTTTGATGGCTCTGGAACTGGGGTTGAAATTAACTGTCCCGAATAAGTAAGGTATCGTCATGCATAATAAAAATTCAGGCTTCACTCTTCTCGAAATAATCGCCGTTATTGTTGTTGGCGGTATTGTGGCCGCTGTGATGGTCCCTTTTATGAGCACTGCCCTGACCAGAAGTCATGAACCTCTGGAGAATCTGGACCATGCGGCCAATTTGAGTTCGGTCATGGCAAAAATAACCGGGGAATACCGCAAAGATTCACCTGAAGATATCGAATCCCTAAAAAATTTCAGGGATAGCGTGACAGGTATTGTTGGAAGTGATGCTGCTGTGGATACCAATAAGCTTATTGAATTTGTCCAAAATAATGGTTCATATATGGAAAGCGACTGTGATCAGAATGCTCCTTCTGGTGCTTGTGTTTTGAAGGTTGGGCTGAGGAGTAATGTACATTCTGGGGAGACGTTGACTGCTTTGTTTGGGTATGCACAGGTAGGTTCGGATAATGGGAATGGTGGACTTGAGGGAACAGAATTTAACTTTGCCACCATGGATCAAGTACAAATTTCTGACTTTATTCATGACGTCGCAATATACCCCACTGACGACCCCCATCAAGATCGCTGGGGTTCAACAGGAGATGCTAACAGTTATGAGTCTCGTGTAACAGGCAATGTTGTGCTTGGCAACACAAGCACGGTAGGTGGTGATGGACAAAAACTTTTTTTGCCCATTCCGGATGAATGTGATGACTATGTTGTTAGGGCGGTTGCTAGGACTACAGCAGGTTCTGGTGGTCATGGTTACGGAATATACTTTGATACCGTTTTGGGTTTAAATAATGACGCAGACCCAGGATTTAGATTTATGTTTGACAGAGGGCTTGGTGAAAAAGGAGCACTTCAATTAAGAAGTGTCAATGCCGCAACTAATTGGCATAAAATATTAACAAATAGTGATGATCCTAAAATACCTGAACCTCGAAGTGATCCATGGTGGACAGACCTTCATTATATTAGATTATACGTCAGCAATTCTGATGGTCAAAGGAATGTCCAGGCATCTGTTTTTGATCTTGAACCTACAAATTATTATACAGATCCTGATTACATGGAAAACTTTACTGATTTTTATTTCGGACCTTGGGAACATAGACTTACATTTTCAGAAACATACATCTTTAGCCCTGTTGGGAAAAACCTGCATACAGGAATAAGGACTTGGGGTAGTCACTCATTTTTTCATTATCTTGATACTCAGATGATGTGCTCAGTGAATGGTAATGACGGTATTGTTTTATGTGTGGGTGAGGAACCAACCGAATACTTAGGATATGAAGACAACATAGATGCTGATATAGAATGCGCTGCGAATCAAATACTTGTCTTAACTTCAGCTGTCGGTCTACAATCAAGTCAACATTTTAATTATATTGCACCCGGAGGAATATATATCGAATCTGGAGTTAATTTAGCATCTCCTGACAGTGGTCACGGCTCGATTATTTTAGAATCAGAAAATGGAGATATTACACTAGAAGAAGGTGTGATTTTTTCAACAGAAAGCAATTCTGGTGGTGATAGAGAAGAAATACATATAAAAGCAGGAGGAAATATTGATATTCGTGGTGTCAATATTGAAGCCAGGATAAACATTTATTTAGAGGCAGGTGGAAATATATATGCCCAGCGCTCCCAATTAACGACCGAGAGATCTGGTGCTAATACAGGCATCAGGTTTGATGCTGGAGGCACTATTTATATAGAAGATACATGCGCTGAACATGCAAAGAATAGTGAAGTAAGGATAATTAATGGAGTGACAGATGGAGAACGGGATAGCTCTTGTAAACCTATACCTTCTTAATAGGATTTTCTAAGTGTATTTGATCTTTTTCAGCCTAATTAAAGCAGGGATTAAGCTATAACCAATAAAGTGTACTGGAGCATGATCTGATGCAGGATGAGTAGGTCAGCCCATGGAAGATAGCCTTGGAGCGCTATTTTCCAGAGTTTATTGCCTTCTTTTTCCCTGATGTTTATAAAGAGATTGACTGGACTGCGGGATATCAGTTTCTGGACAAAGAACTGCAGCAAGTGACTCGGGATGCATAACTGGGGCGGCGTTTCGTGGACAAACTGGTTCAAGTGCTCAGGGTTGCAGGAGAAGAGGGTTGGGTCAGTGTTCATATTGAGGTACAGGGAGATCCTGAAGACGTTTTTGCCAGGCGGATGTTTACCTACCATTACCGTTTGTTTGACCGTTATGCCCGGCCGTTGGCCAGCCTTGCCGTGCTGGCAGATGATAATACCGGATGGAGGCCTGACAGTTTTGGTTATGAAGTTTTTGGCTGCCGCATGAGACTGGATTTTCCAGTGGTTAAGCTTCTGGACTGGGAGCCTGATTTGGATAATCTTCTTGAATCTGACAATGCTTTTGCTCTGGTGACCGCAGCCCATCATCTTCACACATCGCGTCAAGCGCGAAATGTGAAGATGATTGAACAATGAAATTGGGGACAGGTTTTTTGAGTTGCATTTTCTACCCTCCCGTTGGCGGGGTGGAGGGTTTGTATTCTATAAGAGAAATTTGGGACAGGTTCTTTAAGTTGCATTTTCTACCATATTTCGCTACATTCCCTTCAACCCAACAACCACAAGCCCTAACAGAGGTTTACCATGCCAAGAATAGCCAGATTTATTCGTGAAAACCAACCTACAGTATACCATGTTATATCCCGAACCGCCCTGCAGGGCCTGCCCATCAAGGACAAAGACAATGACTTTCTGCTGGGCCTGATCAAGAAACTGTCGCAACTCTACTTTGTAGATGTGCTGGGATTCGCACTTTTAGGCAACCACTTCCACCTGGTAATCCGCATGTACCCTGAATCTGATCCGACAGATGATGAGATAAAGGAAAGACTGCAGAAAT
>NZ_KN882179.1:85619-145286 GCF_000934755.1 Desulfonatronovibrio magnus | reverse complement strand
GAGCGCACCGACTGAAGTTACCTTGAATAAAAAAAGAACATCTAACACAGAAAAAAAAGCGGCTTAGATGCGACATCTTTCTTGACATCTACCGCAAGTGAATTTAAGGTTTTTATAATTATCCAGACATTTTAAATCTCTAAGTCGGAAACCAACCGACAGGCGGGACGCAGCGGACCAGGGGCTGTTATGGACTCAAAAAACCTCAAGGCCATAGCTCTCAGGGGACCCAGAGGCACTCCAGGCATGGGCCTGGCCTATATGACTGCTTTTGCAAAGAACTGGGGTCGTGCTGGAAGAGAAATATAAGCTTTGACGAATGGTAGGAGAAAATTCCATCCTGCAAGGCTTTCCTTCTGGATGAAAAATATTCAACAGCAATTTACAGATGCAACCGGGAGCACTAAGCTTCCGGTTGTTTTTTTTAAAAAGATGACGTAAAATTATTTTCCCCTGAGATTTAAACATTAACGCCGGGGCTCATACCACAAAACCAGGTTCAAAAATGATAAAAAAATATTGGATCATCTTTGTCATCGTGTCTCTTTTGCTCGGTGCATTTGCCACAACCATGCTGACCAGCTATTTTGTTGCCTACCGAGCCCTGGGAGAAGAAATCAGAAACAACACACTCCCATTGACCGGAGACAATATTTACTCTGAAATTCAGAAAGATCTGATGTTGTCCATTCACATTTCATCTCTCATGGCCCACGATACGTTTGTATGGGACTGGATTCTTGATGGGGAAAATGAACCTGAAAGAATGATTTCATACCTAAGCCAGATCCGTGAGAAATATGACACAGTGACCTCTTTTTTTGTGTCTGACCAAACACTCAATTATTATCATCCTGACGGTATACTTAAGCAGGTTTCGCAGGATGATCCTCAGGATGAATGGTATTTCAGATCTCGAAACATGGTCAGTCCTTTTGAAATCAATATTGATACGGACACCGCAGATCAGACTCGCCTGACCATATTCATAAACTACAAGGTCTATGGTTATGATGATCAACTCCTTGGGGTCACAGGGGCCGGGTTAGAGCTTAACCAGGTCAGACATATCCTCAATACATATCAGGAAAAATATAATAGCAGGGTATTGTTTGTTAACAATTCAGGCATTGTTATTCTGCATGCAGATGATTTTAATCTCCCTGGGGATATTACCAGGTGGGAAAATTTTTCAAGCCATACTTATGAAATTCTAACAAGCACTGAAACCTCATTCAGGTATGACATTGAAGGCAGGGTCAATTTTGTAAGCACCAGGTATATTCCGGAATTCGACTTGTTTCTGATCATACTCAAGGATAATGATGAGGTTTATGAAAGGCTGCTTGACAGGCTCAAGTTCAATTTCATCATCGGGCTGCTGATCACCTTGATTGTAGCTACTGTAGTAAGTTTGGTTCTTAAGAAGTATTATCGCAATCTGGAGAGGCTTGTCCGTTATGATGTTTTAACGGGTGCCCTGAACAGAAGCGCATTTTCTCTCATTTTTTCGCACAAGGTTAAGGAAAAGAAAAGGGGGCTCAGCAGTCTTTCTCTTGTGCTTATTGACATTGATGACTTTAAGAGCATTAATGATTATTATGGTCATCAGACTGGGGATGAGGCTCTTAAAGCATTTTCAGAGACAGTTTTGAATTTGATCAGAGAGGTTGATGCATGGTGCAGGTGGGGAGGGGAAGAGTTTGTTCTTCTCCTGGGTGGATGTTCAGCAGTTCAGGCCGAGGCTGTAATAGAAAAAATCAGGCAGTCAACTTCAAAGCTATATGTACAGTCAGGCAGCCACTCTCTTAAGCTGTCCTTCAGTGCCGGAGTTGTAGAACATAGAGAAGGTGAAGACCTTGAACACTTGGTGGAGAGGGCTGACAAGCTTATGTACCAGGCCAAAAAACAGGGTAAGAACCTTACACTTCTGGAAAGTGACGGGTAAGGTAAATGGTTGTTAGCAGACTGTCTATTCCGGGACCTGCTTGCTTTAAAGAGGAGACGTTTATATCTCTGGTTGATGCTCAGGTGGGGTTAAGAGAGCCTGTTCCCTTACAAGTAGCTAAAACCAAATTACAAATAAATTCAAAGTATTATGGTTTTGCCATACAGATTACTTCGGTCGCTTAGGCTCCCTCGTGGGTGACAGGTTTTCAGCAACTACATCCCTGCCAGCTCAGGTGTCATTGCGAGCAAGTCTTCGAGCGCGGCAATCTCAAACGTGTTGAGGCTAATCTTTAGTTACCCACAGGTTCGGTCCAAGGTCGCCCGGGTGAGGAGCTCCTAAGTAACTACAAAAAAACTGGACCCCGGATCAAGTCCGGGGTGACGGTTAAAGCAAACTATTACTCTTTATCGTCATTCCGGCGAAAGCCGGAATCCAGATTTTTTCTTGTTCCCAGGCTCCAGCCCGGGAACACCTTTTTTTGTGGCTCCAGCCACATTTTGAAGAAGCGGCTGGAGCCGCAAGAGTAAGACGTTCCCAGGCTGGAGCCTGGGAACGAGCGGTGTAAGTTGCTCACAGGCTCGCTTCCCGGCCTGCCCGGGTGTGGCGCTTCTATCTAACCATACCATTATTGATAATATCCTGAGAGATTTGTCTCGCATTTATGATTTGAGTGCAAAATACGTTCAGAAGTTCAACAGACCCTTCCCAGGTATCATTTTCTCCAATTTTTTCCAGCAAGCCTGCTGTTTTGCATGCCTCAACATCTCCAAACATGTTAAATGAGGATTTGAAAGAGTGCGCCACTCTTTTAAATTCAGATCCGTTTCTAATTTTACAAGCATCAGCCAAAGCTTGCATATAGGCAGTGCTGTGCTTGAGAAAACTTTGACACGCCTTGTGAATCAAGGCTGGATCTCCATTAAAAATTTTGTCCAAATTTTCAAAATAGTCATTTTTTTTGTTCATGGCAGCTTTTATCCTGTACAGTAACAGATAGACTGTTTTAAAAAATATTTTGTATTATTCAAGGCAGATTGCACGAGACAATTCACTAATGATTTTTATTGAGAAAACTTTAGGGATTTTTTGGGGCATCTTGGTAACCGGACAATCAAAAAATGATGTAGATACCAATTTTTATTATTTTTTTTGGCAGATAGATAAGTCTTTCGGGTCAGACGAGGTATCTATCCAAATATATTATTTGCACTTCATTCAACCAGGAACAGATAACCAGGGACATCACCGAACGCTGAAGTTGAATAAAAATTGCAAAAATCTTTACAAAATTACTTGATCTTTATCCATAAAAAATATTAACAGAATTTTAAAAGTTTTTTCAATATCCATGCCATACATCATGATTAATGAGTTACCATAGGGGGAACATTACTCGTTTCTGAAAAGTCAATTGGGGAGTTCCGGTGTCGTGCTGTCACAAATTGGGATTTAACCCCAAAAAAGCCATGACATACAACTCAAATTTACAGTTTTCAGAAATTCGTAATGGTCACGAAAGGATAACCCTAAACGCTTGATACAAGGATTGTTTCAGCTATTTTTCAAAAAAAGTGTATGCTTCCTAATGAGGGCTGTGACCACAACCCAACAAAAAAGATATTTTAACCGCCCGTTGGAAGATTTACCCTGAATATGGCTTTGCCGTAGACCGAAGGTCTATTCAACCCCAGTAAAAAACACCAGGGGGGACCCCGGTTTTACGGGGCAAGCCGGGCGAGCTCAAGACGCCCAGTTAAACCCTGCTGCGCAGGAACGCTTTCAGCGTTGTTTAACCGGGCAGGAAAGGGCGCAAAGTAAGAAATATCTTCTTTATTGTCTTTAACTTTGAGTTCTTCGCGTCTTTGCGATTCAAATTTTCGTAATAGTTTATCCATTTGCATGTGGCACGGGGACTGGCTCTTCCAGCCCTTGTTTTATTAAGTCTGTGTTTTACATCAACAAAAAACAAGGGCTGGGGTGCCTGTCCCCTGCTTTCCTTAGAAAAGGGCTAAACTATTACAAATTTTCTTGTTTTTACGACAGGGTTTCAGGAGTAAACTACTAAACCATGTGCTGAGAATACTGCTAATTTGCATCTGTTACAGGGGGAGGCGTGTTATGTCAAGACTGGATGTGGATTATGTTTTATTATTTGCCGAGGCTATTGCGGGTAGACAGGACACTGTAACAGTTTTGCATAATGCTTTGCCTCTGTTGAGAGATATTGCAGACTGTCAAGTCATAAGTGTATTTGAGAAAAAAAATGGCAGCTTCATCAGGGTAATGACTTTTCCCGAGATAGCAGGAAGGTGTAGCCTGACGCAAAAATCATGCGACGCTTCTTTTGATGAAGATCTAAAGGAAGGTAAAGATTGCGGTTATTATTACTCATCATCCTGTGGTGAATTGGAACGATATGGGTTCAGACTTGGCAGTTATGGGCAAATGGTAATGTGTCTGCAACACAGGCTCGATGTGAACTTTCTGGAAAATTTCATTCCTTTAATTGAAATTTTGGGGATCTGTTGCTCAAGGCTTGGTCATATCCGCAAAAATAATAATCAATACAGTCCGGGAAGGATGTCTGAAGCGCAAAAGACCAAAGCTCTGATCAATATAAATCATTTGATGGAACAGGAAGTATTAGAACGTAGAAAGCTGGAAATACAGCTTTCTCAGAGCAGACAAACGCTTCGTTCTGTTCTGGATGCTACAGCCCATCTTGTGTTTTTAATTGATTGTGATGGTGATATTTTGGCTGTGAATAAAAGTGGTGCTGCATCGTACCATGAAGTACCAGAAAAACTTGTTGGAAAAAATGTCAAATGCTTATTGCCCTGGAGGCGATTTGAATTTTTTATAAATAAGGTATGGGAGGTCATATGCTCACAAAAAGCAATTAGTTTTGAAAAAAAGATTGGAAGGGCATTATACAGCATTCAGATATCCCCTGTTCCTGCCTCAACTGGGAAAGCACATCATGTAGTTGTTGTCTTAAATAATATTTCTGAAATCATAAAGGCCCAAAAAGCTATTCAAAAGAGCGAACAGCGTCTCAGACTTCTGGTGGATAACCTTCCTGTTATAATTCACGGCCACGATGAACAAGGTAATTATACTTTCTGGAACAAAGAAAGTGAAAGGATTCTGGGATATACCTCCCGTGAGGTGCAGAAAAATTCTGATATTTTTCTTCGTCTTTATCCAGATAGGGTAAACAGGCAAAGAGCCAGTATGTGCAATGACACGAAAGTTCAAGGGGTAAATGCCTGCGAGGTTGAGGCAGTGACCAAGTCTGGCAAGAAAAAGCTTATTAGGTGGATTAAGCTTTCTGACAAATACCCCATTGCCGGATGGACTTCCTGGGAGGCAGGGATCGATATTACAGAATCCAGAGCTAATGAGAAAAAGCTTGAATCAGCCCTGGATGAGGTCAGGCAGGCCAGTGAAGCCAAAAGTCGATTTCTGGCCAATATGAGTCATGAAATTCGTACTCCTTTGAGTGGAATAATCGGGCTTGCCAGACAGGCATCTGCAAATGACAATCCAGTATATGAGAAGCAGCAGCAGACTCTGAAGAAGATACTTAACCTCTCTGAACATCTGCTTCGAATTATCAATGAGATCCTTGATCTTGCCAGTATTGAAGCAGGACGTTACAAGCTGCGGATCAGAGATTTCAATCTTGATGAAGTTCTGCATAAACTCCATGACGCGCTTTTGCATAAGGCTGAGGAAAAGAACCTGCATTTTTCCTGGTGCAGGGAGCGTGATGTTCCTGTTTTGCTGCGGGGAGATGACTACTCCCTGACACGTATTCTTTTCAACCTGGCAGGCAATGCAGTAAAGTTTACTTCCAAAGGTCGCGTGAACGTGGCAGTCAATATTGAACAATATGAGCAAAACAAAGTATTCCTGCGCTTCACAGTTGCAGATACAGGTATTGGCATTTCCGAGGATATGAAAGAAATAGTTTTTGAACAATTTACTCGAGCTGATGAAGGTTATGCAGGAATTTTCCCGGGGACAGGACTTGGACTGGCCATCTGTAAAGAGCTTGTATCCATTATGGATGGGCGGATTTGGGTGGAAAGCGTCCCTGGGCAAGGCAGCAGATTTATCTTTGCTGTGCCTTTTGAAAGGGGCAGTTTTAAAGAGATTGAAGATGATATATCAGGTGATATTCAAAAGCCCTTGAATCTCAAAGTGCTTCTTGTAGATGACTTTGAAATTAATCAGGAAATTATGCATGAAATTCTAATCCAAAAAGGTTGCACTGTTGACATAGCGGAAAATGGAAAAATTGCCTTAGACATGATTACACGAGGATATGATCTGATTTTTATGGACTTGCACATGCCTGTCCTGAATGGCTTTGAAGCTGCCAGAAAAATCAGACAGCATTCTGACCCGGCCATTTCGCAAGTGCCAATTATTGCACTGACCGCTTACACTGATGAAGTCCATGAACAAAAGGCGATAAAAGCTGGTATGAACGGTTATCTTATCAAGCCTGTAGGTCCTCAGGTCTTGATGAGGACCATAACAGATATTTTTACAGATGTTTGATTGATATGGAGTGTTTTTTCAAGAGCTCATATAGTCTGGCCCTGGAAAGTCCGGACACTTTGCAGGCCGTATTAAAATCCTTGGAAGTCAGGAGCAGCAAGTCTTTCAAATATCTGGGTTCCATTCTGTCCACAACATTCTTTCTGGACTGCTTGTAAGTAGGATATTTATCAATAGGTTTTGTCCTTTCCGAGCCTGATGTGACTGCTTCCTGATAGGGTTTGACTGCTTCTGGCTCAGGGGCATGTTTACAATCATGCCTGGTGTGCATCTTGGTTTTTGCCAGATACACTCTTATTTCCAAAGGTAAGTGGTATTGAAAAATGGTATCGTCGTCCAGAGCAGTGGAGCAGACAATATTTATGGTATTGACAAATTCTCTGACATTACCGGGCCAGTCATACCTGTAACATGCCTCAAGAAATTCGTCGGATATTTTTTTGGGAGCAATGTCCATTTCCTCACATATTTTCGGGATGTAGTGCTCCAGGAGCAGAGGAATGTCTTCTTTACGTTCCCGCAAAGGTGGAAGATGTATGTTCATGGTTCGCAGCCTGTAATACAGGTCCTTGCGGAATACTCCATCAGTGATCATTTTTTCCAGATTTCGGTTTGTAGCTGATATGAGTCGAAATTTACTTTCCTTTTCATCTTTTGATCCCAGAGGGCGAAACTTCTTTTCCTGCAATACTCTTAAAAAAGATTTCTGAACCGGCAGCGACAAATCACCGATTTCATCAAGAAAAAGCGTACCCTCATCTGCCTGCAGAAAAAGTCCGCTATTTGTAGTTGTAGCTCCAGTGAAGGAACCTTTCTGATGCCCGAACAACAAGCTTTCTGCCAGAGTCTCGGGGATGCTTGTGCAGTCAGCTACAATAAATGGCTTGCCTGATCTTTTGCTGTTGTTGTGGATGGTCTTGGCAAAAACTTCTTTACCGGTTCCAGTTTCTCCAGTTATAAGAACGTTAATATTTCCTGCAGCAGCCTGGGCAACCAGTGCAAGGCAGTCCAGAATTTTCGGACTTTTGCCGACTATGGAATCTCTATTAAGCTTTCTGGTATTTTCTGAATGGTGTTTGCTGAGTCTGTAGCGAAGTACTCTGGAGATAGTCAGTTTGATTGTGTTTACTGAAGCTGGTTTCTCGATATAGTCCCATGCACCGTTTTTGAGTGCTACTTCAGCGCCTTCGGGATCCCCAAAACTGGTTATAATGATAATTTCTGGAGCTGAGGGAGAGTTTTTCAAGGTCTGTATTTCCCTGAGTCCATTACCATCCGGCAAGGTCACATCAAGAAAAATTACATCATAAAGATTGGTCCGTGCCTGATTTATGCCCTTTTGCAGCCTGTCAACGGTTTCACAGTCATGCCCGAGGGAGTTCAGCTGTTCCTGCATCAATTCATTGAAAATAAGATCATCATCAATAACAAGAATATACGCCATGACATTTACCTGCAGACCTGTCTGGGTACCAATGAAGCCCTTTAAGTCAAGCAAAAGACACTCCGGCATTCAACTTCGCCAAAAAAATCTGACGTGAGTTATTGCCGATTTGAACACCTTATTGTCCTTGCGCCAGATGTACAGGACTTGATTGTGACCTGCTTGGAGGGTCGGTTTCAATGTGTGAAAGTAAGGTTGATCTAACCGCGTCCATATTTTATGGAATAATCGTGCCATCTTACTAACAAGATCTTCTATCCTGCCTATTGACTTGCCCCTTAAACCTTTCGCGTCTTCAATAAATTTTATTCCTTTTAAAGCGATTAATATTTTTTCGATAACTTCTTTTAATTTCCATGTCTACAGGAATTTCTGAAAAAAATGGAAAAAATCGCAATGTATAATCCATGTGATGTAACACAGGGAATGGTTCCTCCCGAACCTACGTGCCTCAGAATAGGCACGATTAACACATGGGTTATTGCTTAAGTGGGGCCCGGAGCTCCTGTTTCCTGTTTCCATAAAAAAGGTCTAAACTATTACAAAACAACTATCCTTAAGAAAAATATGCTTTAACTTGCTGAAATTTATGAGAAAATTTTACAAGGTCCGAAAATTGTAAACAAATTTTCAGGATAAACTTCAGGCATTCACAAAAATATCCATAAAAGAAAGACTAACTATCCAGGGCAGTCAGCCAGATTTTTACAGTAAAAATTTTCAGGGCAGTTATTCAATAATTGACTTGAGTGGCGGTTTGCTTTGGAAGCGTATGCCAAAGATTGAACATTTACGAATCAGGGAGGAACGAAGGATGAAAAGGATACTATTTGTTATGTATTTATTTGGAATGTTATTTTGCTCACTTGCCTGGGCCGATAATGAAAACCAGCAATACTTGTTGTCTCCAGGAGATATGCTTGAAATATCAGTCTGGAATGATGAATCTTTGTACCGTGAAGTAATGATCCGTCCCGACGGCAGGATTTCCTTTCCATTAATCGGAGACATGGTGGCAGCAGGAAAAACCGTAGAAAATGTTCGTATAGAAATGGAGGAAAGTATTGACAAATATGTACCAGGCACACCGGTGACAGTGATCTTGAACTATATCAGTTATCCTGTAGTGTATATTGTGGGCAAGGTGGTAAATCCCGGTCTCTATCTCATGGAGAAGGATACTACTGTGATTCAGGCGCTGGCCATGGCTGGAGGTTTGAATCCATTTGCTTCCAGAAACAATATTCTGATCATAAGACAAAACAGTAAAGAACAGCAGATGTTTAACTTTAGATATACGGATGTGGAAAATGGCAGATCTCTGGAACGTAATATCGCACTAAAAGATGGTGATACTATTGTAGTTCCATGAGATGTGATGTTTGGCTTCCTGTATCAAGCAGTAATGATCAGCACTGGAGCATAAGAAAATGAGCAGCAAGATCATCATGACAGCCCGGGCCCTGGTTACGGCAACGTTTATTACTCTGGCCATGCCCAGTTTTTCTCTGGCTGGGGACTGGACCATAACTCCTGAGATTTCCCTGACTGAAACTTATGATGACAATCTCATGTTCAAAGATATTTCAGACTTTGAGCATCGCATAACCCCTGCGCTTAGAGCTCAAATGAAGTCAGAGCGTTCAAGGCTGGACATTGGGGCCAGGGCTGATGTGATCAGGCTTTATGAATATGATGAGTTTAACAGGGATAATCAGAATTATTTCATAGGCGGTGAATACGATCTGACTGAAAGGCTTACCCTGAAAATGGGTGGCAGGTTCAGGGTGGATTATGCTTTTGATACCGAACTTGAAGAGTCAGGCATTGTGGCTGACAAAAGCAGAAGGACCCAGTTTCATGTTCTGCCGGGCGTAACCTGTCTGATTGATGAAAAAAACCGGATCAATATGGATTTGTGGTATACCCAACGGGATAACAAAGCCGAGGATAAGGCCGATTTCTGGACAACCGGAGGTAATGTTTTCTGGTCCAGAATGCTCAGGGATGAAAGGACCAGTATTTTGGCGGGAATAGGGGTTGAGCACGTGGACTTTGATTATAAAGCTAGCCAGGGTCAGCATACTGTGTACAGCTTGAGTACGGGATTTAACTGGGATTTGAACCAGAGGATAAGCATGAGTATTAAGGCTGGGCCATCCTGGACTGTATCCAGATTTGAGAGACAAGGTGAGAGAAAAAGTAAGGATGAGCCAGGTTTTATGCTGGATTCCGGGCTTAACTGGAAAATTATGGAAAAGACTGCTTTGGTTGTGGGTTACAATCATGGACAGTACCAGAGTATTTATGCTGAAAATAATATACGTGATCGTTTTCATGCCGGGTTGTCTCACCGCCTGACCGAGAGATTGAGCATGAGCCTGGATGGTACGTATATCCATACCAGAACTCAGGGCCTGGTGCGCAGAGAAAAGGTGCATAGCTGGCAGGCAGGTTTGTCGGCAAGTTACAATATCAGAGAAAATGTACTGTTTACAATGGGGTACAGATACCGGGAAAACCGAGACAGAATTCTTAAAACCAGAGAAGACGGAAACAGAGTTTATGTGCAACTGACTTTCCGATTTCCAAAAACTATATAAAACTGCAATGACACACCTTAAACCAGAGAAATTTAAAGTTTATGCAGGAAAAAAATATGGATACCAATACCAATGACCTGATCTATTTACAAGGCGTGCTCAAAAGAAGAAAGCTGCATTTTCTTGTTCCATTTGTCATCATCATTTTTATTGCAGCAGGAGCAGCTGTCATGCTTCCGTCAATCTACAGCTCCAGAGCGACCATTCTCATTGAGACGCAGAATATACCTGAAGAGATGGTCAGGTCTACTGTTACCGGATATGTAGAAGAGCGATTGCAAAGCTTGAGTCAGATAGTTCTAAGCAGGGTGAATCTTGAAGATATAATCACAAGACTTAACCTTTATCCGGAACTCAGGGAAAAAGAATCCATGGAGCAACTGGTAGTCAGAATGCGCAACAACATTAAAGTGACTCCCATTCAGGCTCAGGTAGCCAACCCAAGGATGGGCAGGACCATTACAGCCACCATTGCGTTTAACATAGCATATCAGGACAAAGATCCTCAACAGGCTTCCAGAGTGGCCGGAGCTTTAACCTCCCTTTATCTGGAACAAAATCTCAGGGCCAGAGAAGAAAAGGCTGCCGGAGCAGTGAATTTTTTCAGGCAGCAGCTAAGTGAACAACGCAAGGAAATAGATGCCAGGGAAGAAGACATCGCCAGATTCAAAGAGATGCATATTCTGTCCCTGCCTGAACTTTTGCAGTTTAATATGCAGATGTTAGAGAGGACCAAAAATGAAATTGATGCCAGACAAAAAGATGTTCAGAGTAGCATGAACAGGCTGATTTATCTTCAGGGACAAATGGCATCCATAGAACCGGTCAGGTTCAGATCAGGACCCAATGGTCGTTCAGCTTCTCTCGAAGATGAACTCAGATTTCTTAACAACCAGTACCTGAGCCTTAAGGCAGTCAAGACTGAAAACCATCCTGATGTTATTAGGCTCAAGAATCAGATAAACAGCCTGGATCAAGAGGCATTACAGCGTCATCACATAAGAGATCTGGTTGTCAGTCTGGAGGAAAAACAAAATGAACTGACTCTTCTGCAGCAGAGATATTCAGAGAATCATCCTGATGTAATCAGATTATCACGAGAGATAGGTAATCTCAATTCATTACTGGCAGATAAGAATACAAGCTGGTCAATATTGAGGGACATTGATAACCTGGAACAGGAAAATCCAGTTTATATTAATCTTCGAACTCAGATTGCATCAACCAGGCTGGAAATTGACAGTAACCAGGGCAAAATAAGGGAATTGGAAAGACATTTTGCCGACTATCAGCAAAGAATAGAAAATTCACCTGCAATTGAGCAGCAATTTAAGTTGCTGCAGCGTGATTACCAGAGTGTTCAGCAGGCATACCAGGAAACAATGTCCAGGATGCAAGCCGCCTTGGAGGCCTTGGAACTGGAAGAAGGTCAATTGGCGGAAAAACTGACAGTTATTGACCCCCCACAGGCTTCCAAAGTCCCTGTTAAGCCAAACAGAAAGGCCATTATTATGCTGGGATTTGTTCTGGCTTCAGGTTTAGGCGTGGGATCTACGGCCATGGCTGAGTATTTTGACTCAACTATACGTGATACAGGTAATTTGGCCAGAGTAACTGGACAGCCTGTACTTGGATCAATCCCCCCCCTCTTGAGCAAACGGGATATAATTATTAACTGGTTGTCAAGACTTGCCTGGCTTGTCCTGGTCTTATCCATGTGCGGTCTTGCTCTTGGGATGGTGCATTACTTTTATCAGCCGCTGGATAATATATGGGCTAAGCTGTTGGGGCTTATATTGCAGATAACAGCTCAGCCTCCATGGATTGAAGGTATCACTCCATGAAGGCTGATGGTTGAAACAACGGTAGAATTGGGAGCATTACGCGTTTCTGACAAATGAAAAAAATGATGTGTTTGTCACAGCTTTTTTGGGTTAAAAGCGGTTTATCATGGCTTGGAACGGCTCCCTGCCCGGAGGCTTACAGCCCGGAGGGGGACTGTCCCTGGCTTCAGGACTGTCCCCAGATGGCTTTTCAGAAACGCGTAATGCTCCCGTAGAATCGTTGCAGTGTTATTTATTGTCTATTTTAAATTATATTTTAAATCAGGAGAACAATGATGAGCAAGCTGGGCAAAGCTTTAGACAGGGCTCGGCAGGAGAGAGGCGGCTTCTCTCTTGGTCATGGAACAGTAGTACATGAAATAGATCCACAAAAACAGAAGAATGTTTATCAAAGCAATACAGGATACAAGTGCGCTGGTGAACGCTCCATGCCTGGATTTGTAGCTGAGCCCATGACAGAGATGGATGCAAAACCTGATTATACCTGTACCTCTGTACTGGATCCAGGTCGTGACTTTCCCATGAGTCAGAGATTAGTCAATATAATTGATAAAGCGGAAGTCAGGGACAGCTATGATTATTTGTGTACTCAGATTTTGCAGCGATGCAGGAAAAATAAATGGAACAGCATAATGATCAGCAGTGCCAGAGCGGGTGAGGGGAAAACTCTGACCTCAATTAATCTGGCCATGACCATTGCGAGAGAAGTGGGCAGGACTGCTCTGCTTGTGGGGGCAAACATCAGAAATTCCAAAATTTGTGAATATATGGGCATAAATGAAGAGATGAAGGGGTTGACTGATTATCTAATGAATGGAGTTGAGGTCGGTGATCTGCTGTTTTCTCCAGGAATGGATAAAATGGTGGTGTTACCCACAGGAAAGAAGGTAAGCGCCACCTCCAACATTCTTGGTTCACCCAGGATGAAGTTTCTCGTTGATGAGCTTAAAACCAGATATCCGGACAGATATGTAATCTTTGATGCCCCTCATGTCCTGGATATGCCGGACACGCTGGTTTTTTCATCTTATGTTGACGCAGTTCTGCTGGTGGTTCAGGCAGGCAGGACCCAGAGAGAAGACGTGGTCAGGTCTGTACAGGTTTTAAAAGATCGAGGGGTTGATATCCTGGGAATGGTTTTGAATAAAGCTGATGGAATAGGGTAATATGGTTTGCCATGTACAACATATTTTTTGGATTTCGTGAAAAGCCATTCAATATAGCTCCAAATCCGGGATTTCTATATCCCAGTTCCAGGCATTCCATGGCTTTGACCTACCTGGAATATGGTTTAAGCGAAAATATCGGTTTTATTCTGCTGACCGGTGAGATTGGAACCGGCAAGACCACTCTTGTGCGTCACCTGCTGTCCAGGATAGGTTCAGCTATGGAAGTGGCTGTCCTTTTTAATACCAATATTTCTCCTGAAGAGCTTATCAAGCAAGTGTTGCGGGAATTTGAGGTAGAATCAGCAGATGACAAGAGCGACAACTTGGATAGACTGAACAACTATCTCATCAGTTTGTTTTCAAGGGGAAAAAGGCCGTTGCTGGTCATTGATGAGGCCCAGAACCTTGGCATGGAAGTCTTGGAAGAAGTGCGCATGTTGTCAAACCTGCAGACGGACAAAGAGAGCCTGCTGCAAATTATGTTAGTGGGCCAGCCTGAATTGAGAGTCAGGATCAGAGATCCAAGGCTGGCTCAGCTGGCACAGAGGATTGCTGTCAGTTATCACCTTTCCCCCATGAACAGGGAAGAGTCAAAAGAATACATAATCCATCGCCTGAAAAGTGCCGGCAGTCTTAGAGAAGAAGTTTTCAGTGATGAGGCCATGGATATGATCTTTGAAAAAAGCAAGGGTATTCCACGTTCCATTAATATATTATGTGATGCTGCCCTGGTTTACGCTTACGCAGATGAGCAAAAAAGCGTGAGCACGGAAATAATGGAGCAGACCGTCCGGGACAGGGAGGAAAACGGTGTAGTCCCGGAAGGCGTGGTTTGGGTTGAAAGCACCTCTAACTCTGGAAATGGTAATGGCTCTGGAAAAATGGATATCTCTGAAGGTCGTCTGGCATTTCTGGAATCCAGGGTTGCAGATCTTGCAGCACGCCTGGAATGGCAGATAACAAATTACAAAGAAGAAAATGAAATGGGGCATGAGGCTATTGTCAGCAAGTTCTCCCAGTTATTGGATCAGGAGAGAAAAAAATGCGACAGATTACTTATTCAATGTTCACAATACAGGCTGAGGATACAGGATTTGAGCAATGAACTGGCTGATACGCAAGAAAGTTATGAAATGCATAAAGTCGATTCAAAAGAAATGGATCAGGTAATCTCAAGCTCAAAACCAGGAATACTAAGAAGGCTTTTTGGGGCACGTTAATTGCTTTATAATTACATGACCTGAGTTATTCTCGTGAGATTCGAGTTTTTTTTTGCGTGTTTGGTTAAGTATTCCCATTGCTACGCAGTGATGTGGAAGAAAAAATACGTTAATAACGGGGAGAAAGATCATGAAGAAAGCAATTAATTTTTCTATTAAAGTTGGACTTTATCTGTTTTTTTTGGCTTTGTTTCTGCCGCAATGTGGACTGGCAGCACTTATTAACTTTAAGCTTATTGGTGGTGGAGGGGCAGGAAACTATTACGGTACATTGGAAAACAACAAACTGACCATCTATAACCAGAAAGAGGATTCACTTCTGGCTGGATTTTATTTTTATTTTGAGAATAAAGATGTAAATGTAAATTATTCAGGGGCTGGTTTTAAATCCCCTGCCACTCCGTCTTTTCTGCCTGAATTGTATGCTCCTCCTAAAAAAGCGGACACTTCTTTTGGATTCAGCAGACCTGAGTACAGAATCGGATATGGAGAATCCATAACATTTGAATTCAACAATGATTTCGACAACGATGAACTGCTAAAACTGTTCATGGATGACCATATAATGGTAGGCATATTTGTACAGGATTATATTGGCGGTGAAAGCGCTAAGTTTGTTTCCTCAGCTGTGCCTGTTCCAGCATCTATTGTCCTGCTTATGAGCGGTTTGACTGGCATGATCTGGATGCGCAAGCGTTTAAAAAGAGAGGAATAGTATATTTTTTCATACATTATAAAAAAGTATCATGTGATTGATTAAATGCTTCCTTGATGTACCCGCATTTTTCATGGGGACATCAATACTGCATTGTAGTCATTTAGTAGAAGCCGGGCATAGTTTAATGTCCGGCTTCTTTGTTGCCGGGTAGCAGAGTAGCCCTGTGCATACGACATCGGGACTGGCTCTCCCGGAGTGTCTGACCATGCTCCCTGCCTATACACCATGCTTTGGGAACAGCCTGCATCCATATTTTTATCAGGCATGCGAACTCGTATTGGATAAAATAGCATATTAATTGCACAGCTATATGATGGAGTTGAATGCTCCCATTGGTAACTGTGTATGAACCTTATGAGGTTACGATGAAAGACCTTGAAATGGCCGATGTGGTCAACAGGATAATTCAGCTCACTGAAATAAAAAGAGCTGCCCAGGCTCTATGTAACACCAAACATAGAAACAGACGCGGGCTTTTGGTTACCAGTCCTCTCCCAGGTGAAGGCAAAACAATAATCACCGCTGGGCTGGCCACAAGGATTGCAAGCCAGACTGATCAGAGAGTTCTGGTCGTGGATTTGAACTGGAATAACCCAGCTCTTCATCTTTGTTTCCGAAAAAAGAGGACTTTTGATTATAACGAACTGACTGCAGAGGAAGATCCTCACAGGTTTGTCAAAAAGACTGATTTTTCCGGACTGGACATAATGACAGCCCCAGAGTTTCAAAATCCAGAGCTTGCTGGGGATCCAGTGCATGCCATAACTGGAAAGTTGAACAGCCTGGCTGATATGTATGATCGGGTAATCCTGGACTCAAGTGCAATCTTTCCAGTTAACAGGCAAATGATGGATCCGGTGTACTTTTCTGAATGGGCAGGTGAAACACTGCTGGTGATAATGGGAGGCAAAACACCAAGAGATATTATCCGTAAGGCAGTTCATATGTTTGATAAAGGTGAATCAGAACTTGTGGGAGTGATTATGAACCAGTGGAAGAATCCATTATGATAAATATCATAGCTTCGAGACTCGTAAGCGAATTACCAGGTGGGCCCGGGGCCTTACCTAAGAGTAACTATACGAGACTTTCACCTTTCTCGAAATCGGGACAATCCCCCCACTTCCACCTTGGAATAAATTGTCCTTTTGTACTTTTTTTTTGAGTTGTTTCAAACAATTTTACCAGGTTTGCAGGAAAGGAGCATGTTATGATGGATAAATTGGCGCAATTGACTGAAATTAAAAGGATTGCTTCTGTAATGGAAGAAAAATCCATGGGATCTGGTCCTGGTTTTTTTGTGGTCACCAGTCCATTTGTGGGGGAAGGTAAGAGCCTTATGGCTACAGGGCTGGCTATGCATAGAGCTGTTAATCTTTCTGGCAAGGTTCTGCTGGCTGACTTTAACTGGAGAACCCCTCGACTGCATGAGCTCTTTAACAGAAAACAGAACTTCAGTTTTCAAGATCTCAAATCCAGCGATGATCCATTGGAGTATGTTCAGAGGACCAACTATACTGGTCTTGAGCTTTTAACTGCACCCAAAAGTAAGGATTGCGATCAGTTTTCTGATTCATTGGATATTTGCAGATCAATATTGACCAATGCGCAAAAAACTTACGACAGAGTTATTGTAGATACTTGTTCCATGTTTCCGGCCAACAGATTTATGCTTGATCCAGTCCGTCTGGCCCGTGATGCCGCAGGAACAATGCTGGTTTTTATGGCAGGAGTAACACCCAGGGATATGGCCAAAAAAGCAGTCAGTATTTTCAAAGAGTATGAGCTGAGTCTGACTGGGATTCTTATGAATGACTTTAGAAATCCCATGCATGGCAGGGCTTGAGGATGTTTGGGGATGGTCTGGGGGCAGAAGTCAGAGATCAGAAGTCAGGGGTCAGGGGGCAGAGGTCAGGGGGCAGGTGGCAGGTGTCAGGGGTCAGGGGGCGGATGGCAAGGTGAGCCATGTCAATACTTAGCAGAAAAATACAGGAGAATAGCCATGTTGTTTCATTTTAGGATATTTTTATGCGCACTTAAAGAAAAAAAGAAGTATCTGGGACTGATAGTCATACCTTCAATTCTATATTTGCTGGTTTCAGCGTATATTCCCTACGAGTATCATATAGTTCAGGATATGAACGCAGAGGGAAGCACTTTGCTGGCCCTGGGCCCTAACCCAATGGAAATGAACACAGTGGAAAATGTAGTGCACAGGCCGGATATTCTTTTTACGGACAATCTTGCTCTAATGGACTTAAGAAATCATCTGCTGGTAAGTGGAGACCTTCACAGGCCGGAGTGGGCTTCCTGGCTGCCATCAAGCTTTGCGGTATTTGTTCAGCGCGCTGTGCAGGGAAGCTTTAGCCTGACTTCCGGCAGCAACAATCATTTTGCATTAGAATATAAAGGGCCGGATAAGGATCTGGGTATGGCTATGGTCAGCTTTTACTCCCATCGTCTTATTACAGGGTCCAGCAGGGCTGCAGAGAGAACGCTAATCATGGCAGCGATGGAAATGGGAGCAAGTGGTATTGAGTCTGGAGTGATCATGGCAGGCCCAGTTAATATCACTGCCTCGAGAGTATGGTACGCTCCAGAAAGAAATCTGCCTGCATTATGGATTCTGGGAATTTCAGCCTTCCTGATTCTGTCTTTGATGTGGGGGCACCAATATCTGAATCCCAGGCTGTATACACCGAGGCAGGCTTCAAGATATCTCCAGACCAGGGTTCTTGGAACAGTGCCCAATCTTAACAAGCTTAAATTCAATTAAGTAGCTATCTTATTCAATTGCTCACAGGTCTCCTCTACAGTCCTTCAGACGGAGAATGCTCTTAGAGGAATAAGTAAAAGGAGCTCCTGTGAGGTGGTTAAAAAATTCTCATCGGGAGCATTACGCGTTTTTGAAAAGTCACTTGGGGACGGTCTCAAAGCCAGGGACAGTCCCCCTCCGGGCTGTAAGCCTCCGGGCAGGAAGCCGAGCCAGGCCGTTATAATCGGGTTTAACATCTAAATAGCTATGACATAGAACTCAAAATTAAAGTTTTAGAAACGCGCAATGCTCCCAAAAATATTACAAACTGAATTCCAGGCAGGATAATACAATGAATACCTTAAGTAAAATTATCGGTAGCGCTACTATCTGGCTGTTTATGGTTCTTTTGTCCGGATTGTATTCTGCGGTAATGGCCTCGCAATATCATGTCAGCGGATATGATTTCTGGGCAGATGACAATAATCCCGGAACATCTGAGCAGCCGCTCAAGACTATCAGCGAGGGACTTAGAAGGGCCATGCCTGGAGATTCAGTAATTATTGGACCTGGAGTATACCGTGAAGTCATGGAACTGGTCAGGGGAGGTTTGCCTGACCAGTACATTACTCTAAAGGCAGAGACGCCTGGATCAGTTTTTGTCATGGGATCAGACATTGTTACAGGCTGGGAGAATGCCTTTGATCAGACATGGGTCAGGCACGGCTGGGAACACAACAGCCAGCAATTGTTTGCTGGGGGCATTCAACTGCAGCAAATAGGCCCTAACAGCCTATATCACAGTCTTGAACTGGAAGCAGGTCAGGCTTTGCCTATAATCGGGTCTGATCTTTCTGACATGTTTCCTGGTTCATTCTGGTATGATACGCAAATGGGAGCTCTTTACGCGTGGCTTCCTGATGGCTCTTCTCCCAATGAGCAGGTTATGGAGGCTTCTGTGCGTCCATTTCTGGTGGCACCCAATACCCTGGACCATATAATTTTTCAGGGGCTAATATTTGCTCATTCCAGCACAGGAACAACAGGAGACAGCGTATCCATGGTTAATGTTGGTGGAGATAACTGGCAACTCAAGGACAACTACTTTTTTTTGGCTGATATGTCAGGCCTTTCCATATCAGGAACGAACCATCAGATAATGGATAATACGTTTCTGCTCAATGGAATGGCCGGAATATATATGCCAGGTGGCATGAAAACGGATCAGTATGTAAGAAATGTCAGTCTCATGGGCAATGAAACCAGCATTAACAATACCAGAGGTTTTCATTTCAGTCTTAATCCAGGCGGTATCAGCCTGTCCGGGGATTGCAGCAGGGTGGATATTGAACGTCATCTGGCCTGGCGCAATCATATGTTCGGGATAGTATTGGACTCAGAATGTGAGATGATCTCCATAAAAAAATCCTATGTAGCTGACAATGTTTTGGGGGTTTTCGCCAGAGGAAGCAGGGAACTGTATTTGGGGAACAGTATTTTCAGTCGAAATATTTATGCTGTAGGTGCTGATTATATAAGCAATTCTCATGTATTTTTTAATACCATTCACTCCAGTTATTATGGGATTCAGTTCATGGACAGCAGTGCTGGAAGCCCGGGAAACAACAACAATACCATTTCCAGCAATATTTTCAGTGACAGCCTGATGATTGATCTGGGGCTTTACGATCCACATTTTATAACACGGAACAATACTTCTCAAGGCAATGCCTATCTGAGTCAGGACGAAATTTTTAATTTTTGGTTTGATGAACTGGGTTTTCCAAGACTTACCACGAGCTTGAATGACTTTCAGACCCAAAGCGGGCTTGAAATGGACTCAATTAGAGGCACTTCAATCTGGCAAAAAGATGAATACATGTTTTTTCCCCCACAAAATGCACCATT
The DNA here is from genome assembly GCF_000934755.1 of Desulfonatronovibrio magnus. Lineage (NCBI taxonomy): Bacteria > Pseudomonadati > Thermodesulfobacteriota > Desulfovibrionia > Desulfovibrionales > Desulfonatronovibrionaceae > Desulfonatronovibrio > Desulfonatronovibrio magnus. The sequence goes on along the minus strand of NZ_KN882179.1, from coordinate 125,105 downwards.
TCTAAATATAGGACAGTTTACAAACGTTGTTGTAGCTGATGATTTTTACAGCCAGTCCAGACCCTGGGGGACTGGACCTGACCTTGGTGCAGTAGAGTTTACCAGCACCATGGAGACTGCCAGTTATCCTCATGAACTCAAACTCATTGAACCGGTGCTGCCTGAGCCTCCTGCAGAACCTGAACCCCCTGTCTGGGAACTGACCATTCAGATATCAGGTCAGGGCAGGGTGGAACTTGCTCCGGACAAGGAACAGTATGACTGGGGAGACAGGGTTTCAATATCGGCTCTGGCTGATGAAAACTGGATATTTACAGGCTGGGGAGGAGATCTTTCTGGAACTGACTCTCCGGTTCAGATCGAGATGTATTCAGATTACATTATCACAGCCGGTTTTGAATATATGGAACCTGTTCCCGAACCGGTAGAAGAATTTTTTGTTTTTGATCCAGGCTCCTATCAAGCTGGTTATAATCCGGTGGGAGATGTTTTTCTGCACCGCAATGAAGGCTCCCTGGATTTTGGTACCGGTACAGGCATAGTTGAGTCAGCCAGTCCGGTGGGCAATCAGGTGATGCGTTTTACAACTGGTGAAACATCTAATTATGGCAATGGCGCTGACCGCTGGCTGTGGTGGAACGAAGTGCCTGATCAGGTAGAATTGGAGTATTTGTATCTGTTCCGAAGAAACAACGCCAGGGATAGTGAACTTCTCGGCTGTATGCGTTTGAGTGCTCAGGAAGGTTTAAACACCTATTGTGCGGGCCTGCGCAATAACGCACAGGAGATCAGGGGGCGCCGGGTGGTGGATGGCAATATATCCAATGCAGGAAATGTGAATCATGGCCTGGCAACAGACACAGTAAACGACTGGATATGGGTGCGAGGGCACATGGAAGCTGGCTCATACATCGTCAAGGCCAGAACCTGGCAGCATGGAAATGCTGAGCCGTCAGAATGGATGCTTGAATGGAGCGACCCGGACCAGAGTATAAGCAGTGGCGGAGCAGGGCTGCAGGTTTACCTGCGCACTCCAGGGGATGTTGTAGATCTGGCGTGGTGGTCGGTGGGAGTCGGAGGATTTGGGGCGCTGGAGCCTGAAGAGCTTCCAGTAACAGCTCCTGAGCCTGAGCCGGAGCCAGAGCCAGTTGAACTTTTTGGACTTGAAGTTGTGGTAGTTGGTGAAGGTGCAGTGATCGTAACTCCGGACTTGTCATTTTATGAGCAGGATGAGTCAGTACAACTCCTGGCAGAACCAGACGATCAATGGGTATTTTCCGGGTGGAGTGGTGATTTTGCAAGTACCGATCCAACGATAACCCTGGTTATGGATCAACATAAGCTGGTTACAGCCACTTTTGAATATGTGGAGGCAGAGCCTGAACCCCAGATTTTTGTGTTTGATCCTAATGCCTTTGAGTCAGGACATAATCCAGTTGGAAACAGTCTGGTCCAGCGTCGTTCCGGATCTAATGAGCTTGGTGTGGACACAGGCATTATTGGAATGAGTACACCTGTTGGTTCGAAGGTGTTACGCTTTACCACGGATGTAACAAGTGAATATAACAGCGGTGCTGACCGCTGGTTATTGTGGACTGAAGCTCCAACTGATCTTGAGGAGATAGAATTTCTCTACCTGTTCAGGCGCAGCCACGCAAGAGATACAGAACTTCTGGGTTGTTTACGCATGAGCGGTGAAGGCGAATTTGAAACTTATGCAGCAGGTCTTCGCAATAATCAAAATGAAATACGCGGAAGGCAAGTCTTAGGCAATGAGATATCCAATGCCGGAAACATAAATCATAATCTGACAACAGACACAGTTAACGACTGGATATGGGTACGCGGGCGTATGGATGCCGGTTCATATATGGTTAAGGCCAAAACATGGCTACATGGTCATCAGGAGCCGGAAAGCTGGATGCTTGAATGGCAGGACCCAATTCAAGGCCGATTAATAGGTGGTGCAGGATTGCAGGTGTACTTGCGTAAGCCTGGAGACAGCATTGACCTGGCCTGGTGGTCTGTGGGAAGCTTGGGGTTAAGTCCTGCTGAACCTGAAAATGAAAAATGGCAATATGGTAATGTGTACTATGTATCTTCTAATGGGGATGATTCCAGCCCTGGCACAAAGGATCAGCCCTGGCAAACGATCACTAAGGCCAATGCAGTATTAAAAGCCGGTGATTTAGTTTATATACGAGAGGGTATATATGTCGACCAGCAGATAGCGCCAGAAAATAGCGGCAGCGAGAACAGCAGAATTACATACAAAAATTATAATGAAGAAATAGTTATAATAACCGAAACCTATTTAGCTGTTGATTTAAATAACAGATCGTATATATCTATACAAGGCATACTATTCTATAATATTGATGTTTTTGGTAGGATTATTAATGGTAACCATAATTTAATCAAAAATTGTATATTTAAAAATATGCGTACATTTGAAAGATGGAGAGGGTTTTGGATTGGTGAGAACTCAAGTTATAATACAATTAGCGGTTGTACGATGGGTAAATATGGTGATTTTGTTGCATCTCATACTGACAGGCCAGTTGATCGTGGAGATATGATTGTGATAGGAGCAATTCCTGCAGGAAACAACTCACATAATTTAATAGAAAATAGCTATTTTTACCATGGTGGACATGCAGTTATTGTTCTAAACAGCAAATACAATATTGTACGTAATAACTACTTCCATAATGAAGAATGGTATGAAGATCAAGGGACGTTATATGGTAATAGAATAATGGAAATTAGAGCTGATGGTGGTGGTGCCTGGAATTTAGTAGAGGGGAATCGTTTTGCTGCCACAGGAGTTCCTAACGATACTGACTTCTCGGCAGGAATACAACTGACCTCGAATAATAATATTATTCGTAGCAATCACTTTTATGATAGCAAAGGCCCTGGTATTCACCTGCATACTACTCCCAGGCACTCTGCAGAATTTCTTGGCAATAATTATATATTTCATAATAATTTTTTCTATAATGGATATTCAAATATTTCTGGTCCTACTGGCAGAGAAGCTGGACTTTTGATTGCCGGCTCTATAGAAGGAACAGTAGTAAAAAATAACATCTTTTATTTAAACAAAAATGATAAAAGTATAGTAGAACAAGATTACCCTGTAAATTCAGTAATAGAAAATAATCATGAAGCAGGTGATCCAATGTTCGTTGATGCAGATCATTTGTTATTAAATCCTTTAAATAAAGGATACCCTGATTTCAACCTTGAAGCTGGAAGTCCATGTATAAACGCAGGTGCTTTTATAGCCAGAACAATTTCGAGTGGCAATAACACTACAACCATACCAGTTGATGATGCTCATTTTTTTACAGATGGCTGGGGCTTAATCGAAGGTGACCATATTAAGCTTGAGGGTTATAGTGAGAAGTTGCAGGTAGTTGGAATAGATTATGAGTCTAATATCCTGTATGTAAATATTCCAATTTATTTTTATGAAAATCAAGGTGTGAGCTTGTTATACTATGATGCGGCGCCAGATATCGGGGTAATTCAATATAAATAACAAAAAATGACGTAACAGTTTAGCCATTTGCATGTGGCACGGGGATTGGCTCTCCCAGTCCTTGTTTTATTAAGTCTGTGTTTTAGATCAACAAAAAACAAGGGCTGGGGTGCCTGTCCCCTGTTTACCTTAGAAAAGGGCTAAACTAATACCAAATGACTAATCAATTTAAGGTTTTATAAAGAAAACATGAAACGAGTACTAATGATTACACATGTTTTTCCCCCATATGGCACTGTTGGTGGATCAATACGGTTAGTTAAGTTTTTAAAGTATCTATCTCAGAATCAATCTAGGTGGACGCCAACGGTTTTGACTTTGCGCGATGATCTTGACTTACTGCTTGTTGGTCGCAATTCTGCTTTCAGCCTTGAAGAAGTCCCTGAGAATACAGATATTGTTAGGACAAACACAAGGGAATTCAGAATGCCATCATTGTTCAAAGGTTTGCTACGCAATATCCTTCGTAAGACAATGCTGGTGCTGGCCAAGCCAGCAGACAAGTATATTCTTGTTCCCGATGACAACCTATTGTGGAGTCGACATTTACTTGTTGCAGCCCGCAAACTTTTAGCCCAAAAAAAATACGATGTCATTTATGCCACTGCGCCTCCCTTCTCGACTTTGCTTTCAGCAGTAAGGCTTAAAGTAGAAACCGGTCTCCCCCTTGTCCTGGACATCAAAGATGACTGGATAGTTCCTGAGCGTTATAGTGGCATAAAGCGATTTCGGTTGCCTTTAGAAAGGCGTATGGAAGCCAAATGTATACAAGCAGCTGACCAGGTGATTACTGTGACAAAAAAAAGTCAGGATTCATACCAGGAGAAATATCCTCAAGTTGCAGACCGCATTAATTATATTCCAAATGGCTGTGATGTAGATGAATATTTACCATTCTGGGAAGAAACTATTGAAAAATTTCAAAAATTTACTCTTGTGCATGCAGGTGTCTTTTCATCAAGGCGTGACTTGTCAAGTTTGTTTAAAGCTATTCGTAAATTGGTAAATAACAACACAAATTTTGCTCAAAACTTTAAATTTATGATTATTGGTCGCGTCCCGACTGATCAGTGGCTTGCCATTCAGAGGTGTGGAATATCAGAGTACGTACATATAAAAGAATACTTACCTCGTAAAGAATATTTAGAGGTTTTGATGCGATCTCATGTGCCAGTAGCAATCAATTATAATATAAAAACACTAATTCCAGGCAAGGTTTATGAATATTGGGGAAGCAGGAATCGTATGTTGCTTCTTGATTCAAATGATAGTGCAGCAGCTGAAATCGTTAAAGGATACGACCTTGGTGATATAGTTAATCATAATGATGAAGAAGGAATTTACAAATCTATATATCAGTCTTGGTTGAACTATCAAAATGGCATACACAAGCAAGTTGCAGTAGATGATTTAATCTTATTTGATCGTAAAAATCTTGCAAATATGCTGGAAAATGTTTTAGATAAAGCATGATATTAAAAGTATATTAAATCATGAATAATTACTATTTAATAAAATTACGCGAACGTAATGTTTTTCAAATTTTAACTGGTGCATTTCTTTTAACCTGTAAAATCTTCAGAATGTTTAGAAAAAAAAGAAAAATAAAAAAGTTAGATTATTATAATATAAATAATCTATGTATTAATAATGAAAATTTATTAAAAAATAATATTGATAACTGGTTACTTTGTAATGATAGGAATGTTATGAGATACATAACAAGTAGGATACAAGATTTAAAGAAAAACAGTAGCTCTAAAAATGCATTATTGCAGGCAGCTGACGATGCTTGTAATGGAAAGTTTTATATTTATACAAAAAATTATGAATTAGGCCGTTCAATAGACTGGAGCACTGACCTGACTGGCTCAGGTGTTTGGCCACGTAAGTTTGTCCGCTGGTATCGCTTTCCAGATAATTCTCCTCTGCGAGGAGATTACCGACATATTTGGGAACTCAATAGGCATCACCATTTAATTCTTTTAGGGTTAGCCTGGAAAATTACAGAAAATGAACTTTATGCTAAAACAATACTTGATCATATAACAAGCTGGATTGATCAAAATCCTGTCTATTATACACTCAATTGGGCTAGCTCAATGGAGGTTTCAATACGTCTTATCAATTGGATATTTGCAGTTTCATTAATACAAAATAGTTCTTCTGCTGGTACCAAAAATATAATTTATGTGATGAAGGGTATAATTCAGCATCATAAGTATTTAGAAGATAATTTATCAATTAATATTCCACAAAATTCAGGAAATATCAAGTTACGTAATAATCATACAATTATAGAAATATGTGGACTGCTAATCTCTTCATCTTTTGTTAAGCATGTATCCGATGTAGATACCGAGAGGTCTTTAGACTCTTTAAAATCATTATTGTTAGAGGAAATATTATTTCAGACTTATAATGACGGCATGAATGTTGAGCAGTCAACTAACTACCAACGCTTTACTCTCGAAGGTTTGCTAATCACTGCTTTAACAAGCAGAGATCATGATTTTCGTAGTTCATTGATTAAAATAGCCGATAAGCATCTGAGTGCTTTGGATGCTTTAAAGATCAATGATAATACTTTTCTTTTAGTAGGAGATGAAGATAATGGTCATTGTTTTACTACTAAACCGTTTGCTAGGCCAGATGATATGACTGAAGCACTTGATATGTATAAAACTTTAAATTCTTCTTTTTCACCAATTAAACTGTTTGAACCAAGAGTGCTTCCAGATAGTGGACATTGGTGCTGGCATGGATTTTTCGGTGCAATGCCTGTTATAGTCTATTTTCGTGCTGGAAAAATGGATTTTCCACATTTACCAGGCTATGCCCCTCATGTTCATTGTGATTTACTATCATTTTCTATATTTATTAATGAAAGTCCTGTATTTGTTGATTCAGGATCTTACTCTTATCACTATATTCATGAGCGAAACATATTGCGTGATGACAGATCGCATAACACTTTTAAATTAAATGATATTGTTCAGATGCAAATTGTTGGTATGTTCAATACTAAAAATCATGCAGAAGCTAAATTGATTGATTATAATAATGTATCTGTTACAGGAACAATGAAATTGATTGATAATAATAAGATTGTCAATGTTCAACGCACGATGTCAATAGATATTACTACAAAAACTATAAATATAATTGATTCTATACATAATAATAATTCTTATCGTATCAAGTGGTTTTTGAATATACATCCTGACTTTAATGTAAATAATAGTTGTGTCTTGAATGGCGATATTGCTTTCAGTATAAATGGATTGCCAGAATTTAAAATTGAGAAGAGCCTTTATTCACCTGAATATGGTAAATTAGAAGATTCTTGTAGGCTTGTAGCAGTTGATTATTCTACTTCAAAATCTCAATATACACGTCACTGGCAAATAAGTTTATTGGATTAGTATGATACTTATTTTTTATCTACAGTAATAGTTTAGCCCTTTGCATGTGACACGGGAACTGGTTCTCTCAGTCCTTATTTTTTAAATAATGATTATTACGGCAAAAAATAAGTGCTGGGGTGCCTGTCCTCTGCTATCCTAAAAAATGCGAAACTATTACTATCAACAAAACAAATAATAATATGCTAAAGATTGTATTTTATATGCCTTCCTTTGCAGGTGGTGGAGCTGAGCGCAACAGCGTTTTAGTTGCAAATGAATTCACACGTCTTGGTCATAAAGTATCAATTGTTGTAGATAATCCATCAGGCCCTAATAAAAAATCATTACTTGATGATGTAAAAATTATAAGCCTTAATGGAAGTAAACACTTTGATCATATTTTTTCATTACGCAAACATATTAAAAATATAAAGCCTGATATTATTTTTGCACGAGTTGGACTTTCAAATATTAAAGTTTTATTTTCAACAATTTTCTGCATTTCATGGAAAAATTTAATTATTTCTTATGAGAATTTATACGAACCATCAGCTAAAACTGGTGGCAGGCTTACTTATGTGCTTTCTTTTTTTCTAACCAGGATCACTGGGGCTACAATTGCTGTATCAGAAGATGTTAAATCCGAACTAGTAAATCGTTTTAAGGCAAGCAGAAAGCGCATTCATGTTTTGCATAATCCAGTGGATCTGCAATGGATACATCAGCAAGCTATAGAAACTAAGCCTTCCTGGTTGGAAGGTAAGCAATATATACTGTCAGTTGGCCGTTTGATTTACCAGAAGGATTACCCAACATTGCTCAAAGCTTTTGCTCAAATTGCTGGGTATTGTGATTTAGACCTTGTTATTTTAGGCGATGGGCCTAAAAGAAAAGAAATAGAAAGTCTTGTACTTGAGCTTAATTTAAGCGGACGAGTGCATCTACCTGGTTATCTCGACAATCCATTTTCAGTTTATCAAGGGGCTGAGCTGTTTGTTCTTTCATCAGTTTTTGAGGGGTTTGGAAACGTACTCATTGAAGCCTTAGCTCTTGGCATACCAGTTGTATCTACCCGCTGCCCAGGCGGGCCAAAGGAGATATTGGATAATGGCAATTATGGGAAATTAGTTCCTGTCGGAGACCCAAATGCTTTAGCTGATGCGATTCTTTCTACTCTTGTTAATCCAGTTGATTCTAGCTCCCTGCGCTTACGTGCAAAAGATTTTTCTATTGAACATATCGCTGAAAAATATTTAAGCTTGTTGTCGGTCAGATCTCCCAGCAAAATATTATAGACGTATCACGGATAGATCAATTGGATGCATTTTTTTGCACAGCATTATTGTATGTAAGATGGCTCCATAGACTTAAGTTTAACAGTTAAACTCAGGTCAGACAATAACTGGACAATGGGTCAGCCCAGGGCCATGTATTCCATGATTTAGTTCATGGTCGACTCATCGTTCATCTCATTGATCACATCCGGGTTTACGCAAACATCCGCTTCAACTGAAGATTGTTGCTGGGAAGAATACCGCTCATGACAGGCAGGTTCAGGTCCAAACTTCTGGCCTTGTAATTCAGTGCCTGTACAGCCTTGAACTTGCATGATCAGCCAAAGGCGACTTTCATACAGGTCAGAATCTCAGATTTTCCTGGCAATGTTCCATAAAAACGCATGGTCACGCATTCCTTAATTTCATTGAAACCAGGAGAATACCATCCAGCCATGGGAAATTGTGATCCACGCAAAATCTGGACCTCCATAACAGGATCGATCAGAAGGTCGAGCCTGACCACCCCTCTGGCAATGGCAAGCCCATTGTCAATGGCAACTACAAGACACTCAGGATGGCAATGAAAAAAAAGCTCAACAAAACAATTACCTCTGGCCTCTATCTGGTCGGCAATGGTAAATGATGCGCTGCTTCTGTCCCAGACAACCTTTCGCACTACCTGGGCCTGGGGATTATTTTTGAGAAACGCGTCATGGCTGGCCGACCATATTATGCGGCCGCCTTGTTCCTGCAGGCTGTTTTCAGTAATGCGGTAGGGCCTGCCAAACATAAAATCCCCTGTTTGTCTGGAAAGTTCCTGCTGATTAAGGCGGATGGTGTTATGCGCGGCAGTGGATCTGAAATATTCCCTCCAGTTGCCTCCGCCGTGATAAAGATAGGTCCCTGGGTCAACCAATAATTCCATGCCATTCACAGAAAGGGTGAAGGAAAGGGCATCCAGGTGGCCATGGGCGTACAGAGGAGCCAGCCCCAGTGGCGTGGCATTGCCCACAAAAAGCACTTCTTTGGCCTGGACTTCATCCTTTATTACCGCCAGTCCGCTATGTTCATGCAGCCAGTATTCAGGCCTGTTCAGTAATTGGCGGTTTGGGGCTGGTTGCGGTATCTGCCCGGTAAGAAGCCATGTCTTTAAATCTGGCTGATCAGTGGCCAGTTCAGGCGCCTTGAACAAGACTGCGCAGGTATTAAGAATAGAACTAAAATTCCGGGTATTGCTAAGGCCAAAATTGACCAGGACGGCGCTGTCCTGATCCCCGATATTGGGCAGGTTGTCGTCCTTGTCCATTATGGAATGGATGAACAAACAGGCCTTTTCAAGACGCTCATCCACCACCGGGCTGTAACTTAGCCCGCAGAGCAGACACATATGCCGGTAGAGCAGAAAAAAATCAAAGACAAAGGAAAGATAAGTGGTGGAGTATTCAAAACTACCACCATCCGGCAGGATCTGACGGCCTGCCTCCGCGTCCAGTATCTGCCTTCCCTGTTTTAGCCATGAATTTGCCTCGGGCATATTGGGGAAATACAGGCCAGCCGCGAACAGCCCGAAACCTTCAGCCAACAGATGATTGTTTGCCGAGGAATGCCTGGAAGGATATCTGTGCAGACGAATGGCATGCAGCCAGACAAAACTGTTGATGGATTCCAGTTGTGCCTTGGAAAATGGGTAATCATGCAGAAAACTGAGGGCCCAAACCAGGTTGGCCAGTCTCACACCACTTTCAATACCACTGGACCAGTTAACGCCCATGGGGTAGGGATTACCTTTTAACCATGATGCAACTATTTCCAGAATTTTGTGCGCGTATTGCATTTCCCTGGTAATGCGGTAGGATAAACCCAGGGCAAACAGACAGTACAACCGATTGAACTCCCAGACGAACTTAACCCCACCAAAATTTTTGTCCCGATAGTTAATATCCCCCCAGAATTTGTTCGGCCAGGCCTTTTTGGTTATGGGATCAAGATGCCACTGAATCTCGTCCTGGAAGGCAATCGCAACCCCAAAAGCCTGGTACCGGTTCTCCATAGAAGCGCGGGCCACTGAGAAGTTAACATTAAGGCTTTCAGGAAAAAGTTCCTGTAACCTACCGACCTCGGCGTTTGCGCAAAGCTGAAAAATTTTGCTGTCAAAACTGGCGTTGCTGTCTGGACAGGCAAATACCTTTCGTCGGTCAATAATCTTTTTGGATTTTTCCAGAAGCCGCCACGGTATCTCAGACAAGGGCATTTTGGAAAGACGGTGCAAGAGCCAGGGGATGTTCATTTTACAACCAGTATAAGTGAAGGTATCATGTTCAGTGCTAAACTGCTGGTAAAAGCTAATGCTATCGAAATAACATAAGACGCCGGGCAAGATAGGGAATAAACGGACCGCGCTTGTGACGGTTGGCGTAAAGCCCCCTGAAAAGTGCTATTGGAGCGCTGGTATAAAGCCCGAGTACTCTCAAATAGTTTTTTTTTGTTTGAGCCATTTCATACCCAAGATAGTCCATCTCTGTCCTGCATATTTTTTGAGCAATCCAGGTCTCTTCCTTGCTCAACTGAGTTTTCCATCGTCCTACAGAGGTAGCAAAAATTCCCTTTCCCTTATCCCCGTAAGCACTGCCATAGGTTCCAACATCGAGCATTTCCTGTTCAAATTCCTCTCCAATCTTGACACATACCTCTCTCATTGTATTCTCAGGCTCAGTTACCAGGTCTTCATAGCGAATAATGTGTAAGTTTTCCTGAGCAACTATATTTTTAATGCCTGGCAGCAGATTTACACTGGATTTCCAGAGTAGAGAAGTTATCAGGGGATGGTAGAGTTTTTTCAGCCGTTCAACCTCTTCCGGGGCTGTAGCACGCCATTTTCCCTGGTACGACAACAAAAAATCACGCACATCTCGTACACAGACAAGAATTTTGGCTTGAGGAAAAAATTCTATTATTGTTTGAACATAAAAAATGTCTTTAGGTGTATTATTCCCCCAGCGTTTCTGGCCTTCATGAAGCATTTGCATTTCCATGAAGGTAGAAAAAACATCTTTATAAGAATTCCATCTTTTGATAATATTATTGCATAGTTGGGTATTACCCAGTAAAGCCTCAACCAGGGCCTGATCATCAGGCTCGTTATAACGGGCATACAATGTCTTTAGCCTCTCCAGGATCTTAAGACGGCAGGACTGGTCAAACTTACTGCCAAGATCCTTTCTCCTGGCCCAGATATCTTCGAAAAAATGAGTCTCTCCAGGCATGAAAAGGCGAGAATGTCTGCCTAATATTTTTGCGGTGAGGGTCGTACCGGAACGGGGAGTCCCGACTATGAAAATAGGTTTGCCAGCGTCTGAGTTATCGTCCATCAGTACTTGCCTCCAGGGTATTGCGGTATATCTCCAGTAAGTTCTTAACAACTTTAGGGGCCATTAAGTGTTCTTGGGCGAATTTATGATTAAATTTCGAAATCTTAGCCAGAGCTTCTCGATCAGAAGTAAAGGCCAGGAATTTATCAGCTATTGCATTAGCATCACCTGGAGCCACAAACGCTCCCATAACTCCGTCCTGAAATATATCTACCAGCCCTCCAACAGGACAAGTAATGACAGGCATGCCAAAAGCAAGGGCCTCCAGCACTGAGTTTGGCATGCCTTCACCATAGTAGGTTGGAAAACAGTAAAGGTCGTGCTCACTAAAAGCCACAGCCTTGTCATTACCTCTGACATATCCCAGAAATTTGATTGTTCCAGGAGGCAGCTCCAGATCTTGAACATAAGACTGAAGCTTTTCAAGTGCAGGGCCATCTCCAGCAATTGAAAGTTTAATTTGTAACCCCTTGTCAACCAGGCATTTTACTGCGTCCACAGTTTCAAAAATTCCTTTGGCTTTTTCAATGCGAGCCAAGTAAAGTACTCTTAACAGTTTATTGGCTTTAAGATTTAACATTTTTTGTTCAATGTTAAATCCATTTAAAAGATCTGGATCTACAGTGGTGGTCTGCAAATAAATTGGACCCGTAACTCCCCATTTCCTGAGCTTTTTCTTGAATTCGGAAGCCAAAACGATAAAAGCATCAGCCTTTCCAAACGTATAGCCAAAAATACTTAAAAAATACGAAGCAATGTATTTAGCAAATAATTCATCCCAGCCACGAAAAAAAACAAGTACAGGCAGACCATTCTTTTTGGCCTGTAAAATAAACAAACTGTCACGAACGAAGCTTTTAAAATTTAGAGAAGGGTTAATGTGTATTAAATGAATGTCATTAGTCTTTAGTAATCGTCTATATCTGAACTGATCGCTTATGAAATGAGCAAATCTACCTTTACCTTTGACTGAGCCAGATTCAAAATATTTTATAGAAAACTGCTTATCAACCAAGTAAGGCAGAAGAATCTTATAGTAATTGGCAACACCACCAAGTCCTTGAAAAGATGAAAACGTGATAATTATTTTATATTGTGGTGACATAAAGATAATTTATTTTTTTATAATTTGAATTGTTGTGTAATTACTATTAGGGTGCTTAAGCAAATGATCCATTTTTGATATTGTGCCGATACCCAAACCTACAAAGCAAAAAAGTATTGGAAAATTAAATCCATTGCCTTCTGCAATAAACCTGATTGATAATATTATTAAGTTTAATATACAAAAAATTAATATAATTATTCCGTCATTGATATTATTGGTAAGATTAATATATTTTCTTTTAAAAAAATACATTTTAATTGTTGATCCAAACAAAAAAATAAATAAATATATCCCTCCCAAAATTCCAAAGATAGCTAAAATGCTTGTATATGTACCATGTCCCCATGTTATATTAGAACTAATATAATTACCATCAGGACCGATCAACTGTATCTTGGTGCCAATTCCCTGACCTAACCAGGGCTTTTCTAAAAAATGATCAAGTAAAGCAAGCTGGAAAGCATGGCGATGTGGGGATAGCTCCTCCATGCCGCCTTCCAGATTAGAAATACGGCTAAATTGGGCATCTAAAGGTGCAAATATGGTTGCACTTAATATCAGGGTAAAAAATATAGCTATGATAAAAGCAAACCTTGCTAAACTTTTTTGAATTAAAAAAAAGAAAATAAGAACACAAATAAAAGCACCAACAGAAGCTGCTCTGCCTCCACTCATGACAATAAAAAAAGTAAAAATTGAAATGATTATGATAAATTTTAAATCAAAGCGATTATCATAGTAAACTGCCAGTAATGCAGCCAGACCGACTGTTCCAAGTTCTGCCAGGCCGCCAATTCTACCGCCCATCCCGGGATCTATGCTTATGGCAGTATAGGCAAAGCGACCTTCCCAAAAAGGTAAGTCAAAACCAGAAAAATGAGAGACGATTCTAAGTATGCCAAAAGCTACACATGCAATAATCAGCCACTGAAGAAACTTCATCCAAAAATTATCGCCAATAGGAATGAAATATCTGCTGACCCATAAACTATGGAAAAATATACAAACTCCAGTAAAAATTGAATAATATTGTCTTATGCCTGATTCACCACCGAAAAATGTACTACCGAAAACAGGATTAAGTATATAGTGAATAATTGCGACATGTATTAATATAAGTATGGCAGAAAAAAACAGAAAAGAGTGTCGTGGAATTAGCATATTGCCATGTTTTAAAACTTTAGCAAAGGTAAATAAAAACAAAACAGGTGTGATAAAATCAAGCAATAAGAAGTTGTTCAGTGGTATAACAAATGAAAGCGTAAATGGTATAAGTATTATCAAAAAAAACATATAATACTCTATCAGCTTGTTAATGTTTTTTGTATTATAAATACTAAGTGTATTTGAAGTATTATATGTATTTATCATTATTTTGTATTTATTAGTATCGAAATATTACTAAACTATATTATGGTTTACTGAGTATGGTGTAAATATTTGGTTCAAATATTTTATAATTTTGCAATTTAATTTTTTAAATAAAATCGATTTGCTATGATTTATAATTAAAAAATAATAATATATAACATTCGTAACAATGTTTGAATTTAAATGGGCAGCATGCTTAAAGTGCTTTTTTGCATTTTTTATGTTGCCTTTTTTATAGAAGTCCAACGCAATCAGTAAGTTCCAGTTAGCACGTTCAACGGGCAGCATAAAACTACCTACTTCATCCAGTAATTGCAGTTTTCCAAAAATTGCTTTATCGTTGCTGCTAGTAGAATCCGGAGTGTTATATATAACAGAGACAACTTCATGATGATGGGCAAAAGTATATTTTTGAGCCAAACGAAAACTCAACTCGATTTCCTGCATTGCTACCATTATTGGGTTAAATCCCCCAACTTCTTCAAGTAAACTCTTTTCAATCATCCAGCGGCTTGGAAAACCTACTTCTGAGCTTTTATGTACCTTCTTATCAACTTTTATTAATTTTCCGTTTGATCTGTCCCTGATTTCATACCAAGATACAATGAATCTTGCACCACTATTGCGCATAGCATTATACTGACTCTCAAATCTATGTTGCATGCTTATATCGTCATCATCAAGAAAGGCAATGTACTTTCCCGCAGCATTGGCAATGCCTAAATTGCGAGCAAAGTTGGCACCTTTGTTAGGATTTTTAAGACATCGCACGCGACTGTCTTTATTTTCATATTTCCTGATAACTTCCCATGTATTGTCAGTTGATTGGTCATCTACAATAAGTAGTTCCCAGTTTTTATAGGTTTGCCATAGGATGCTTTCTATAGCATCCATTACAATGTTTGACCTATTATATGTAGTGATAATACATGAAACTAAATTGTTGTTTGACATAGTATTATATTTTTACCATTTTTTATTATTGTATTAATGCCACACTCTTGGTTTTATTGTTTTTTTGAGCTTGAGATATATTTTATCACATCCTTTGCGTATGTGCGGAAAAGTGTCTATAGGTCTAAATATCTGCAATGCGATTAACATACCCACAAAAGCCCAGTTAACTCTTAATCCTATACTGTTAAGTTCATTGTGGTGGTATTTCCAATAATCAAGAGGTCTTAACTCAAAAAATCTTCTAGCCAGAAGCCTATGGTAGCCTCGTAACCTTTTAGTTTTATGATATTGCAGTACATTTGGTCTTAGGTAATACTGACCAAATTTTTCAAGTGCTCTGATTCTTTCAAGGACTTTTGTATCAAATAGATTTACATGACTGCTAACAGATTCGTTATGTCTTCTGGTGTAAGTAAGTACCTGATGTACAAAACCAAAGTCCCATTCCTTAAGAATCTTTAAGCATGCAAATGTATCAGCATGAACTTCATCCTCATCGTATAAGCAATTGTATTTTTTTATTATATCTGTTCTTATCAGTAACGCAGTTGGTGAACCAAAAACAAAAATTTCAGAGAGTAAATGTTTTCTGCATATTTCATGCCCTTTGAATACATTTGTGTCGTATCTTAACCCTTTAAGTGTGACTCTGTCTTCTTCAAGTCGATATGCACTAATGATTCCAACATTGGTATTGCCTTCGCCAACCTTTACCATCATTTCTATACATTCAGGGAAAAGCCAGTCATCTGCATGTAAAACCTTACAGTACTTGCTATCTAAATTTATTTTTTTTAATCCATTATTCCAGTTTTTTATTTGTGGTAAAAAATATTTATTTGAATATAATTTAATCCTGTTATCCTTTTTTACATATTCTGTGATTATTTTTTTAGTATTATCAGTGCTGCAATTATCGACAATTGTATATTCCCAGTTTTCATATGTTTGCATCAGAACGCTTTCTATGCATTCAGAGATATATTTTTCTGAATTATATGCTGGTGTAAATATACTGACTAATGGTTTATCACTGAGCATCTTATTTCACCATCCATTTTTTTTTCATCTCGTCCCATCGCTTTATCACTTTTGCAGGACTGCCATAGGCTATAGATTGATCAGGTATACTATAAGTTACAACACTGTTAGCACCAATTATTGAGTATTTTCCAATCGTAACGCCAGGCATAATAATACAATTATTTCCGATCCAGCACCCTTTTTTTATTTTTATTGGTTCAATCCTGAATATTGGTTGGTATTTATATGGTATATATGGATTATCATATCCATGCTGATGGTCACCAATAAAAATATTAGATGCGAGCATAACATCATCCTCAATAATTATCTCTTTCACTGCTGAAATCATCACATTGCTTGTCGCTGTAACGTTGTTGCCAATTTTTAGCAGGGGATTAAATATCTGTATTTTTTGTTTATATTTAGATGAACTCATTTTTTGAGTTGGATAATTTGTTATTGCGTAAAGTGTGCATCCTCGTCCAAAATTTACATTATCTCCGATAAAGATTCTTTCGGAATTGGCCAGATTTATTGGTTTTTTTATAGTTAGATTTATTGGTTTGTTAGCAAATTTAATTGTGCTTCCTGTTTTTAATAATAGAAAAATTTTTTGTAAATATTTTGCTATTTTCATTTTTTTCAGGTATGCATTAGTTGTATTCATTACTTTTCCTTTGAAGTGTGCATCTGTTCAAAGTTTATCCATCAGGTGCCTAAGCCTAAATAATGCCCAAAGCGCGACTTCCACTACCACAATTTTTCAATGGTTATGGTCATCCTTTCTTGATTTATAAATGGTCATTATGTTATGATTATATTTTTATTACTTAAACAGTAACTTCAGCTCCCAACCCTGTACAGCCTGTTATTGTGATTCCATTGTTTAAGTTCCAGGTTGTTCTTTGGGAGCATTGCGCATTTCTAAAAGTCAATTGTGGACTGTTCGGAAGCAAGTGACAGTCCCCCTCGGGGTTTTATGCCTCCGGGCAGGGAGCGGTGCCAAGCTGTCACATTCTGGTTTTAACCCCAAAATAGCTATGACATACAGCTCAACTTTAAAGCTTTCAGAAACGCTTAATGCTCCCTGTTCTTTATCGTTTATTTGCTTAATATAGGGCTTATATATCATTTGTTGAAACACCTATTGGTTTACTGCTACCATTTTTTGAAAGTCATTACTATTATTGAGCAGATGCCAATATGTTCCCTGGGCAGCCAGGCTACCATGTTCCAGGACACAGATTTGATCGCAGTTTTTAACTGTGCTCATGCGGTGGGCTATAATAATGATGGTCCGCGTCCCCTGCATATGTTCGATGGCCTGCATTACTGCTCGCTCAGTAACAGTATCCAGGGCGGAAGTCGCTTCGTCGAATACCAGCACCTGAGGGTCGTGGTACAGGGCGCGTGCGATGCCTATGCGCTGGCGTTGTCCGCCAGAAAGACGTATTCCGCGTTCACCCACCAGAGTATCATATCCGCAAGATAGTTCATTAATTATGAAATCGTGCACCTGGGCCAAGCGTGCGCATTTTTTTACCTGATCCATGTCTAAGTTTTCCTGTGCTATGCCCAAGGCGATATTTTCAGCTATTGAAGTGTCAGTCAGAAAGATATTCTGGGGAACGTACCCAAGGGCCTGTTGCCAGGATCTAAGCTTAGAGTGTGCAGACTCGGTGAAACCCCTGTCTGTCAAAAGGGCCCTTCTGTGCTGCTTCTTGGAGCAGTCACAGGGCATGAAGACCTGGCGCTTGAGTTTTGCATGTTCGTTTCCAAATATTGGATTATTATCGACGTATAACTCGCCCTGCTGGGGCTTGAGAAGTCCCAGCAGAACATCCACCAAAGTGGTTTTGCCTGCTCCTGTGGAACCGACCAGGCCCACTGATGTACCAGCAGGGATAGTTAAGTTAATGTCTTTCAGTGCAGGCTTGGCTGCATTGGGATAGGTGTAAGTAAGCTCCCTGAGAATAATTTTATCCAAGGGGATCAGGGGCTGGGGAGCCTTTTTATATATCTCGACCAAGGCCGTTCGCTGATAAAGATCATCACATATTGAATCCAAAGCAGCCATGCCGAAACGCAGTTGAGCAAAGCCCTGGAAAATGTGCTGGGCTGCAGGCAAGGTTTTATAAGCAGCAAAGGCAAAAAGGCCCAGCATGGGGAGAATTTCTCCTAAGGCATCTCCAGTCGCCCCGCCCTGAGCAGCTAAGAGCGCCAAAACCAGGGCGACTATGCCGCCAAAGG
Source organism: Desulfonatronovibrio magnus (assembly GCF_000934755.1). NCBI lineage: Bacteria > Pseudomonadati > Thermodesulfobacteriota > Desulfovibrionia > Desulfovibrionales > Desulfonatronovibrionaceae > Desulfonatronovibrio > Desulfonatronovibrio magnus. The sequence continues at coordinate 106,794 of NZ_KN882179.1, read as the reverse complement.
CCACTGCCTCGATGGCAAACTTGGGAACTTTACTGATTGTCAGGTTAGTGGCTTGATGCTTAGCCTGGCGGATGGATGGCCCGCTAAATCTGGACAGATAGGCATGCTCACGGCCCAGAAGCTTAATGTCTTTGATCCCGCCCAAGGCTTCGCTGGCAGCTGTGAAGCGTTCCTGGTTGGCTTTGGCTCTGTCCAATCCACTTCTGGCCAATATGCCGCGTACAGAGAGATAGATAATCAGGTATATCCCGCCTATGAACAGGATAACTAAGGTGGTCATTAGCGGGCTTATGAACATAAGCATTCCAACTATGCCCAGAATAATCACGCTGTAAGCGAGCATCAGCATTCCCGGCTGAAACATGTTGCCGATGACCTGGTCTACTTCTGAGAGGATATTTTTTGCCAAATCTCCGCTGTGTCTGTCCAGAAAGAACCAGTAAGGTTGGCGTAAGTAAGTTTCAAGCAGACGTTTGCCTATGCTATGTCGCCGCATTTGAGCGAAGCGATTCATGATGTAGTGAGTTAAAATGCGAAATATGGATGAGAAAATAATTACCATGAAGGCGCTGGCACCCAAGATTATGAGGAAAGTATCTACGGAATCAAACTTCAGGCCATAATAGACATTGGATAGTAACTGGTTGGTGTGAACAATATCGGGATTGCCCAGCACACTTAGGAATGGCATGATCGAAGCTACACCAATTGTTTCTAAAATCGACATGGTAATTACCATGACAAGCACCAGTGTCCCTCGCCGACGTTCTCTGGGGTTGAGAAGGAAAAGTATTTTGCGTGTTGTTTTCATAATATTTTATTGATGTAACTATTAATTACCTTTTTAGTTTGCAGAATATTCTGTTAGGTTCAGAAGAAAACATCCGAACTGACATCATCAGGATTCATGACCATACCTTCCAGGGAGCATTGCCTTTGGACCAAAGATTTTCAAGGTAGTATTTGTCTCTAAGAGTATCCATGGGCTGCCAGAAGCCTTCATGTCTGAATGCGGCTAAGTTTGAGTCTTTTGCCAGGTTTTCCATAGGTTCATTTTCCCAGTCTGTTTCATCTCCGCTAATGTAATCCAGGCATTGCGGTTCAAGTACAAAAAAACCTCCATTAACCCATGCTGCGTCTCCATTTGGTTTTTCTTTAAATTCAGTAATAATATTCTGCTTATCACCAAGCCTGAATGCGCCAAAACGTCCAGGGGGCTGGACTGCAGTGAGGGTGGCAAGAACATCTTGTTCTTTGTGAAATTTCAGAAGTGCTGTGATATTAACATTGCTTAAACCATCGCCATAAGTCATAAAAAAAGTTTCACCTTCAAGATGATCTTTGATCCTGAGCATTCTTCCTCCCTTCATAGTGTTTAGTCCTGTATCCACAAGGGTGACTACCCACGGCTCAATATTGTTTCTATGAATGCGCATCCTGTTTTTTTTGAGATTAAAGGTTACATCAGAGCGCATTATAAAATATTCTTCAAAAAAATTTTTAAGTGCTCCACCCTTATACCCGCAGCAAATAATGAATTCATTTACTCCATGAGCAGAATATATTTTCATGATATGCCATAGGATGGGCATGCCTCCTATCTCCATCATAGGTTTGGGTTTGACGGCTGTTTCTTCTGAAATCCTGGTTCCCAGTCCACCGGCTAAAATGACTGCTTTCATAAAAAACTCCTTAAGGTATTAAAAAAATAGAAAGATTATCAAATTGGAACCATTGTCCAAAAGTTCTTATGAAATTTTAATGCCATGTTTATATTGTGCCTTACAGATTTCAAACAGCACTACCAGTAAATGCGGCATGCAAGAGATAAACTTCATGGAACAGTCGTGGATATGACCGGCTGTAGTACTTTAGAACAAGGCAGCCAGGTAAACTTGTATAGCTTTCAGAATAGCCTTGAGCTGTTAGAAGTCCGCTTTTTTCAGTCAATATTCCATAAAAACTGGAGCTCAGAATGAGTAATTTCCTGGCGAACTGTGCCAGTTAATTATTCGACAAGTTATTAAGGGTAAAATTATTTACAGATTTTGCAGAAAATAGCAGTCATTTCAGGGGGATTTTCTGGATCGAAGTGGAGCCTGCATTAAGCAGGCTATTAAAATACAGCAGATGATTTTTCCTGAAAGGTTAAAAAAAAGCTTACGTTGCATACTATTTGCAAGTGGCAGCTAATGCGGGCTGTGCACACAACCCAGAAAAGATATTTTAACCGCCCGTTCCAAGATTTAGCCAGTTGAATACGGCTTTGCCGTAGACCGAAGCTCTATTCAACCCCAGTAAAACACCCCAGGGGGGACCCCGGTTTTACGGGGCAGGCCGGGCAAGCTCAAAACGCTTAGACAAACCCTGCTGCACAGGAGCAATTTCAGCGTTGTTTAACAGGGCAAGCAAAGGGCACAAAGGAAGAAAGAGTTTTTTTTCATTGTTTGGGAACCCAGTTAAACCCGCCTGCGACGGAGACTACGTCTGTTTAACAAGGCAGGCGGCAAATGAAAAGGCAGCCTTTTTGAAAACCGATGCCCGGTATTCAAAAATATCTTCTTTATTGTCTTGAACTTTGAGTCCTTCGCTCCTTTGCGATTCAAGTTTTCTTTTATTTGTGACTGGGTTTCAGGAGTAAGTTACTAATTCAAACAACAGGAGATATAGTATGAAAGTCAGTATTTTTGGCTTAGGTTATGTAGGAACAGTGTCTGCGGGTTGTCTTGCCAGAGAAGGACATGAGGTAATGGGAGTTGATCCTGTCAAAGTCAAGGTTGATATGATTAATAATGGACAGACTCCGGTTATTGAAAAGGATATTGGACGACTAATAAGCGATGGGGTAAACAATCGCCTGATAGTCGCTACTCAGGATGCGGAGCTTGCAGTGCAACAGACTGATTTGTCCTTAATCTGTGTAGGAACTCCCAGTATGGCTAACGGTAGCCTGGATTTGAGTTATATAGAATCCGTGTGCAGACAAATAGGCATGGCTTTGAAGAATAAGGAGGAATACCATGTAGTTACAGTTCGCAGCACAATGCTTCCAGGTTCCATGAGAAAAGTGGTTATTCCTGTTCTGGAAGAATTTTCAGGCAAAAAGGCAGAGACAGATTTTGCAGTATGCGTGAACCCTGAGTTTCTGCGCGAAGGAAGTGCTGTTCATGATTATTTCAACCCTCCCAAAACAGTGATAGGAGAAATGGATTCTACATCAGGTGAACAGCTTATGCTTCTTTATGAAAACATTGCAGCACCCATGGTGCGTGTTGATCTGGAAACAGCTGAAATGATCAAGTATACAGACAATGTCTGGCATGCACTTAAAATAGTTTTTGCCAATGAAGTCGGTTCGATTTGTCAGAGCCTGAATCTGGACCCGCATGAAGTCATGGAAAAATTCTGTATGGATACCAAGCTGAACATATCTTCTGCGTACCTGAAGCCGGGCTTCGCATTTGGAGGTTCATGTCTTCCCAAGGATGTGAGGGCTCTTTGTTACAAAGCCAGATCGCTGGATCTTGATCTTCCAGTGATCAGCAATATTATTGCCAGCAATAAAGCTCTTGTGGACAGGAAACTTAATGACATACTTGCCCTGGGCCAAAAGAGGGTCGGTATCCTGGGATTCAGCTTTAAGACTGGAACGGACGATTTGCGGGAAAGCCCTGTGGTGGAAATTATTGAAAGGCTGATTGGAAAGGGTTTCTCTATTAAACTGTATGATAAAAACGTAAACATTGCCAGCCTGATGGGTGCAAACAGGGACTATATACTCAACAAAATTCCGCATATTTCAAGATTGATGGTGACTACTATAAGCGGAGTGCTGGATCATGCGCAAGTAGTGGTCCTGGGCAACAATGACCCTGACTTCAGCCAGGTTCCTGAGATGCTGTCTATTGACCAGGTGCTCATAGACCTGAGCGGGGCTGCTGTGGCAGGCAGTCCTGACTGGGGGAACGTAAAGCACCACGTGCCAATGCTAAGCCATGCCCAGGATGTCCAGCTTCAAAGCCTTTAGACGCTTAGCAAAAATTCCAAACAAACAAATAGTACGTTTATTGCCTCAACTTAACGATCCCTGTTTAAATAGGGTTGTGGGCACAGCCAGCATTAGATCAGAAGGTGAACGGATATGAGTACCAAAAATCATAAAAAAAAATCAGTTCTCATTATTGTAGAAAATCTGCCTCTGCCCTTTGACCGCAGGGTATGGCAGGAATGTTTGAGCCTCAGGCAGGCCGGATATCAGGTTTGTGCTATCTGCCCCAAGGGCAGGGGATATGAGAAAAGTTATGAAGAACTGAGCGGGATTCATATTTACCGTCATCCCATTGTTTTGGAAGGAAAAGGTATTACTGGGTATCTGTTGGAATATTCATCTGCCTTGTTCTGGGAATTTATACTTGCGGCCAGAATCTGGAAGAAACATGGCTTTGAAGTAATTCAGGCCTGCAACCCTCCTGATTTGATTTTTCTCATAGCCATCATTTATAAATATTTGCTGGGGAAAAAGTTTATATTTGACCATCATGACATCAACCCTGAACTTTATCTGGCCAAATTTGGACGTAAAGATCTGCTTTACAGGTTGATGATTCTTTTGGAGAAAATGACCTTTTCCGCAGCAGATTATTCCATTGCCACTAATGAATCTTACAAAAAAATAGCCATAGAACGAGGCGGTATGGATGGAGACAGGGTGTTTGTGGTTAGAAGTGGTCCAAGTCTGGAAAGGTTTAAACCAGTACCTCCCAATCCGGCATGGAAAAATGGCCGGGAGTATATGGTGGGATATGTAGGTGTCATGGGTTGCCAGGAGGGTTTGGACCACCTCCTGGAAGCAGTGGGAATTGTGATTCAACAAAAAAAGCGCACAGACATTCAGTTTGTCCTTGTTGGCGGAGGTACTGAACTGGAGAAGTTGAAAATGCTTTGCGCCGATATGGGGTTTAATGATTATGTGACTTTTACCGGGAGAGTTCCCGATCATGTGCTTGCAGAGGTCCTGTGCACTGCGGATGTATGCGTTAATCCTGATATAGCCAATGAAATGAATGATAAATCTACCATGAATAAGATAATGGAGTACATGGCTTTAGGTAAACCCATTGTGCAATACGACCTTACAGAAGGCAGACGCACTGCTTTAGATGCATCCCTTTATGCCAGGCCTAATGATATTGTTGATTTTGCTGCAAAAATCACGTCTCTTCTAAGTAATCCTGAACTTAGAAAACGTATGGGTAATTTCGGAATAAACAGGGTGCGTGAAGAATTGCATTGGGGAATTGAATCTGTAAAGTATCTCGAAGTGTATAAGCTTGTCCTGCAGGTAGAAAAGTCTGATAGTATATATAAACATCATACACTGGTTGATCAGGGCTGAACCATGGATTAACTGAGTAAAATGATCATCAATAATGGCAGCATTACTCGTTTCTGAAAAGTCAATTGGGGACATCCCGGAGCCAGGGACAGTCCCCCTCCGGGCTGTAAGCCTCCGGGCAGGAAGCCGTGCCAATCCTCCACAATCTGGTTTTATCCCCAAATCAGCAGAATATACAATAAAAATTTACATTTTTTAGAAACGCGTAATGCTCCCAATGAAAAGGATATTCTTTATGAAAACATCAGCGGGCTTAAAGTCAAAAAGCACAAAGAAGAGAATACCGCCTGAATTAACAGTAAGCCATAAACCGGCTATTCTTAAATCCACCCAGTTTATCCTGGACAAAATGGGAATAGGTGTACTTCTTTTGGATGATCGTGAGAAAACTGTATTTATTAACCAGGCCTTTTATGATATTTTCGGATTTTCCAGAAATATAAGAGAATATCAGAGTGTATCTCCACTTTATGAACTGCATCCCCTGGGACAGATATTTGCCTCATTTAAAAAAGATCCTGACGATCAATATATTGAAGCTGTTCCAGTTAAAACAAAAACAGGTCGAATTGTGCATGTATCGGGCTTTATCAGACACATCACAAAAGGCAAAAAGCATATGGGAACAATTTGTGCGTTTATGAACATCAGTAGTTTAATAGACAATAAGATATATCAGAGCGATTATACTTTGCAGATGGAAATGGATATTGCCAAAAGAACTTCTAATCTCTCGCGGACCAATGAAATGCTCAGGAATGAAATTAGAAAGCAGTTGGAGCATGAACAGGAGCTTATGCAGGCCTTGCAGAGGTTCGAGTCCATTTTTCAGGAAACAATGAAAGGGCTTGGCAGGTTTACTCCGGATGGTGTGCTTGTGGAAGCAAACAAAGCCCTGGCTGTCATGCTGGGTTATGAATCAGCTCAGGATTTGAAAGAAGCAGTTAATAGACAGAATATGAGGATATTTTTAGATGAACAAGACTGGAATCGCATTTCCAGACAATTAGTCAGTGAAGACAAGATCATCAGAACAGAGATGCAAATCAGTTCATTCAACAGAGCCTTGTTCTGGGCTGAAATATCAGGGTTGAGCGTTAAGACCAAAAGAGATCAGTTGCTTTTTGAAATAATTTTTTCTGATATTTCACATCAAAAAATAATGGAAACAGATTTGTACAGAAAAGCTACCCATGACAGCCTGACCGGGGTGCCCAACAGAATTTTATGGAATGATCGCTTAGAGCAGGCTGTGAAAATGTCGAGAAGATATACTGAAGGGTTTGCAGTTTTGTTCATGGATCTGGATGGATTCAAGTCTGTAAATGATAAATACGGACACAAATGCGGAGATCTGGTGCTCATTGAAGTTGTCAAGAGGATTCTAAGTAAGATCAGAGAGTCAGATACTCTGGCCCGTCTCGGGGGCGATGAATTTTGTCTGCTGATGAATAATCCCGGAAGTAAGGATGATATGACAATGCTTGCCCAAAATATAATTGACTGTATGAAAGAAAAGATCGCCATAAATAAACACTGTGTTCAGGTAGGTATCAGCATTGGAATATTCATGTCTAAAGATGAGCAGACAGATCCTGATGAGATTATGAGCTTAGCTGACAATGCCATGTACATGGCCAAAAAAAAGGGTGGTAATACATACACTTTTGTATAAGTTTAAGGTTTTGCCTGCTGCACAGCAAAGGCGGACTGAAATTCGGTCCGCCTTTTTTTGTTCGAGTCTAATTATGGATGTCAGATATTCATGAACCTTCTACCGAATCCCACAAGTCCTGCCAGAGCAGAGCCCAGCAGCCAGAATGAAGCTGGCAAAGGAACGGGTGAAGCATCAGAAGAAATAAAAATTTTGTCCAAAAGGCTAAGTGAATACTGATCGTTGCCAGCCAGCAATGAGTAGGAATACTCGTAAACATTGCCGGCTCCGAGATCAAAACCCAACCAGAAGTGGGGCCTGGTTCCCAGGTTGAGAATATTGCCACCAAGGTTGGCAAAATAGTTGCCTCCACTTTCAGTATAATGGATGGTAGCCGCATTAAAAAATTGTGAATGATTAAAAACCGTTAATTCCTCTCCTGTGTCTTTGTTGTAAATGAAAAACCTGAAATTTGGATCAGGTGAAAAATCAGTAAAGGTTACGTTGAAATACTCTACTGATTGACTGGTGGGTGTCCATGCCCCACTGTACAAGGCCGCCCATGACGGGCAGGCAAGCAGTATAAAAGTACCTGCCAGTAAAACAGCCTTCACAAGCATGCTTGAAAAATTCTTCATAATTTCCTCCTGAAGTATTTGATTATAGTGCTGCATATTATAATGAAAAAAGCATGCCATTGAATAATTGTTGTTTAATTTCAGGTATTTATGTTTAAAGTTTATGTTTTAAAATGAACTGAAGTATTATGGGGATAATTTGTCTGTTAACATCAGACGTTTTGCAGGTTTTTTAAGAATAAAATGAGTTTTTTTCAGAGCAGATTACAGTCTGAGGATAATTTCGAGATATGTTTTATTATATGCTCAGGCAAGGCTTTTTTGAACATCTTTAACGGGCGGGCAGGGACCGACAAAAATGCGCGCTGCTCAAGTTTTAGACAGGGGGGCAGACTTTTGAGATGCGTCCCTTGCAGAATAGTGAGAGTGAAAAATTGGGGGACAGCAAAAAAGGTTGTCAGCCAATCTAAAACAGACTGAAATATAGTTGCATGGAGTTTTCGTCCAAAGCGTCTATTCCCATCCTGTTTTGAAAATCTTCAAGGATATTTCTGGCCTTTTGTCTTTGTCCGGTTTCCGCAAGAACCAAAGCAAGATGGTAGACAATTTCTTTGTTGTCAGGATCGCCGTGAAGGGCTTGATTCAGAGTTTTCAAAGCAAGTTCCATGTGGCCTAAACGATAATGAACCCATCCCAAGGTATCCAGTGCCAGGGGGTTGCCGTTTTTCGCAGCATGCTGGGCCAGGGCTAAGGCCTTCTCCAGGTTTTCAAATTCATCGTTTTGGGAATAGAGAAAAGCCAGGTTGTTGGCCGCAGGCAGGAAATCTGGATACTTTTCCAGGATCTGTTCATAAAGAAGCTGTGCCTGGTTTTTATGATTATTTTGCTGATAAAATACTGCCAGCTGAAACCTGACAGCATCAATATTGTGTGCACTTTTCAGTGCATGCTGCAGTATAGCTTCGGCCTTGTCCGGGTTTTGCATTCGTTGGTGGATTTCTGCTATCTTGAGGTATGGCAGTGACCAATCCGGTCTGAATTTAGAGGCTCTGGAAAAGTATTCAAGAGCTTGAATTGCATCTCCAAGATAGACAAAAATTTCACCTTTAATAAGCAAAGCTTCTGAGTTTTGAGGCTGGATTTCCAGGATTTGAGTAAGTTCCTGATGAGCTCGAACATAATCCATTCTTGAAGCGTGATATCTGACCAGTTCCAGTCTGGCCGGCACATATTCAGGATCAATGGACATAGCACTGCGCAAGTTTGCCACTGCCAACAGGGGTTCGCCAAGTTTAAAGTGGCACAGAGCCAGATAATAGTATGCTGCAGTGTTATCTGGATTTTCCCTCAGCACCACCCTGAAATTGTGAACAGCATCTGAAAATTTGTTTTGGCCAGCCAGCATCCTGCCCTTGAGCATCAGAGACTGCGCATCCAGGGGATTCTGTATCAGAACAGTTGCCAATTCCTTTTCAGCCTGTTCATAGTCGGCCCTTAGAAAGTAAATATTGGCCAGAAGCTTTCTTGACTCAAGACTTCTAAGGCTCTCCGGTTCTAAGGCAATTGATTGCTTGAGTGTTTTTTCAGCTTCTGTTTCGTGTCCAAGAAGCATGTAAACTCTGGCCAGTGCAGAGATCAGGTCATGATCTTCTCCAGCAAGACTCAATCCTTGCCTGAGAGTCTCAGCTGCCTGCTCTGTTCTGTCAGTCCCTGCATATAACTCTGCCAGTGTCAGGTAAGCTTTTTTGTCTCGGGGGCTGCCGGACAATATACTTAAAAGCTCATGTTCGGCAGCTTCAAATTGCCCAGTATCTCTGTAGTGCCTTATGAGTATTAACTTCAAGTGTTCATTGTCAGGGTCCTTAAACAACATCTCCTTATATGTCTGGGCTGCCATGTCGCTTTGACCTGTGGCTTGAAATGTTTCAGCCTTAACCAGGCTGATTGGTGTATTATCTGGATGTCTAACTAATCCTTCAGACAGGATGTTGAGTGCCTGTTCATAATCTCCTTTTCCGGATAACATCCTGGCCATAAGAATATATGGCTCTGCTTTTTCAGGGTAAAGTTCTACAAGTTTGCCTGCCAGGTTAAGACCCTGGTGAAATTGCTCCTTTTTAAGGTACACGTTGGTAAGGATAACCATGGCCTCAAAATTTTGAGGGTCAGCATCCATGATTTTGAATGCAAGCTCTGCAGCCTGATCAAGTTCTCCGGCCATGTGCAGAATTCGTCCCAGGTACATATGGGCCTCAAGTAGTTCCGGATTGAGTTGGCCGGCTTTTCTAAAGGAGTTATGAGCCCTTTGCCATTGCTTCAACTGATAATATGTCTTGCCCAGCATAAGATGCCCCATGTAGAATGACGAATCAATCCGGACTGCGTTTCTAAACTCCAGTTCTGCCTCTCTGTACTGCTGGGCTTCATAGTAGACCATGCCCCGATCATAATGGGCGGCCGTGCGTTCTTCAGGTCCGCTGCATCCCAAAAAGAGAATAATTCCTGCAAGGACTAAGGTTGTTAAGCAATATATTCTTTTCATTTTTTATTATCCTTTTTTGTGAGTTATGTATAATTTATACGGCTCCTTTTCTTCTCATCACCACCCAAAGCGTGAGCAGTAAAATCTTGATATCTGCTATGAATTTCCACTGATCAATATATTGCAGATCAAGTTTTACAACTTCATTGAAATCACTGATCTTGTTTCTTCCTGAAACCTGCCACAATCCTGTAATTCCAGGCTTCATGGATATTCTTCTTCTCTGCCAGACTTCATACTGCTTTACCTCGTCAAGGGTGGGCGGCCTTGTACCTACCAGGCTCATCTCACCTTTGACTACATTAATGAATTGAGGAAACTCATCTAAAGAGCTTTTACGCAGAAATCGGCCTACTTTGGTCACTCTGGGATCATTTTCCATCTTGAACATAAATCCATTCATCTCATTTCTTGATTCCAGATCTTTTTTTCTTTCTTCCGCATCAATATACATGGTCCTGAATTTATAAATCCAGAATATTCTGTTATTTCGTCCCACTCTCTGTTGTCTGAAGAGTACCGGGCCTGGGGAATCTATCTTTATGGCTATGGCTATAATGGGGTACATAAGACAAAATATTAAAAAGCCGATTATGCCAAACAAAAAATCCATTAATCTTTTATACACTAAACCTGATGCATTTATTCCTGTAGTTTCTTTACTTAATGCAGGTATATCCTGGATATGTTCCACACTCAGCCTGAAGGGAGAATAAGGATTGAACAAGGCTGGCACAATTCTATAGGGAATTCCCATTTTTTCACATAAATCAAGGTAGGACTTGATATCATTATTGAATTCAGGTTCTAATGCAAATATGACTTCGTCTATGCTGTTCTCTTGTAGAACTTTATTGAAATCCTCAAGCTTTCCAAGACAAGCAATCTCATGACTCAGTCCATTGTTGTGATCTGAGCTTAAATATCCAATAATCTTATGGCCCCAGCTTTTCTGGGTCATGAGGGCCTCACAAACCATTACAGCCCGCTTACCGTCGCCTGCCAGCATGATTCTTCTTGCACTGAAACCATTACTTTGAAATTTGTCCAGCAGGATATCAAATACAGCCCTGTTGAGTACTGTTCCAAGTAGTACAAACACAGCAAAAATACCCAGAAATCCTCTTGGAATAATGTACATTTTAAGGCCGTACAATGCGACGCCCACAATGGAAAAAACAATTATCACTGAGGCAGAAATACGTTTAATAACCGGCAGTATTGATGTATAGCGTCTGTCTGAATACAGCCCGAAGCCTCCCATGACCACATTGGAGGCAAACATAACAAAAAGTACAATCCCTGTAAGAAGATAATCATCAATATATCTTGTTCCACCGCTTGTAAGCCAGCGTAAATACATGGCGCTGTACCCTGAGATGACAATCATGAATCCATCCAGAACCATGAGCAGTGTAATTATCAGGGCTACCTGTTGTCTGTACATATCTCCTCCAGTTGACCAAAAATCTTATTACTTGAGCCATTTTTAAGGTTGTCAGGGGACAGGCACATTGGAGTCCCAATTTTCGTAAAGGAAACCCGCTTTAGTTGCTCGAAGGTTTGGTCTCGAACCTCACGGACGAAAAGCTTCAGAATTCCTTGATTGTGCCTGAACTGATGCTCCACGTGAAAGGACAATGTTCTTGTTGTCAAAAAATTACGGTGCTTTCATGATTATCACCAGGTACATAAATAGCTATTTTTTCCTTAAGCTCACCAAGGAAGTTGTTTAGTATCGTCTGGCCCTCTTCAATAGTCTGTCCAGGCTTGAGGTACATTTCCACCCGAACCAGCGCACCGTCTGTTCTGTTTCGTGTTAAAGCATCCCAGAACAGATAGAATTTATTGAGATATTCGCTGGTGATATGCCTGCCACGCTGCTCAAACCAGAAGTTTGACAGGATTTTGCTGTCCATCTGCTTCATGACCATGGAACGTACACTAAAATCCCGACCATTATCAGGGTCTGGTTCAGACAGGGTTTTGCTGAGCAGAATCCATCCTCCACCAAGCAGGCATGAAGTAGGTGCATGAGCAGTTTTTCGAGTTGTCTGGGTCTCATAATATGAGACAAGCAGGTAAAGGGAGTTGCCTGTGACTGGATTGATGTAAGTACCCGATATATAATCATCAGCCCAGAGGGAATTTAGTATTTGAGGGGAAAGATATGATCTTTTGCCATGCCATTCACCAATGCTTTCCGGGAATGTACTGAAATTCTGCCTTGCAGGAATAATCTGGTTATTGATAAGCTGGGATTGAATCAGAAAGCCGGAAATTAGAAATATTGAAGTCAAAATTGCTTTGTAAGGAACCAGAGATATCCATGAATCGTCATTAACACTTTCACGCTTTTTCCTGTCTAATGACTCTTTGCCCACTGAGTGGTGGACTTGCCAGTCATTTTTTACTTCTGCTTTACTTTCAATTCTTCTCAGAACTGCCAGCATACCAGCCAGCAGGGTCAACATAAACATGTAAACCAGCCATCCTGAAAAATCGTGGAAAAAACCTTCTGCAAGTGCGGGATCTATTATTCTTACAAGTACACCGGTAACTGCAATTCTAAGAGAGTTTGAAACAAGGCATATAAATGGACTTATGATCAGCAAAACAAGTCTGGCGCTGGTGGTTTTCAAGAAAAAATGGCCTGCCAGAAGAGCCAGAAAAATAGTAGGAAAAAGATAACGCAGGCCACTGCAGGCATCCACGACCTGAAGCCTGGCAATGCCTAAATCAATAATATTTCCTTCTCTGTAGACGGGTATGTTAATTACCTGCAGAAGATGCACTGCCAGATACGATGACCATAATTTAAGCTTTAAACTTATGATATTATTTATAAATTGAGGTAATGGCAAAGCAAAGATAAGTAAAATAAATGGGAAGGCAGCAAACCTTAAATTCTGATATCCAAAAAATAAAATAAATATTCCCAATAAAGATATCCACATGGAGATATAGATCAATGTTTCTAAAGAACCAAGTCTGCCAACGAGTAAAAAAAGCATAGATGATAGAAGGACAAGGATTGAAATAATCCATGAATTTTCTATTTTTTGAATATAATATTTTTTAGCTTGCCACATTAAATATACAAAAACTGGCAGAACAAGGTAACTATGGCTGTTATCCTGATTATTCCACTGCTTTATAAGGCCAGGAAAGTAAGAATAATAAACCAGCAGCCATGCGCTGAGCAAAATTAGAGAACTGAATACCAGCACAGGGTGTGACAAAAATTCTATTATTGTACTATGTTTGTGTTTCATTCCAATAAAAATGCAAATTAAATGCCCTGCTGAATGGTCCTTTATCAGTAGCCTTTGGAGTGAAATTCCAAATAATTAATACTCCTGTATCCAAAATTTATGGATTTTTTACTGATAAATTCGGAGTAACTGGATTATTATATATGGTTTGATCAGATAATTTCAGTGAGATCCTGGAACGAGAGCTGGCCCTGATTGACTTTCAAAAAATGCATAATGCTCCGCTCTTCGGGAGCCTGTTTTACTCAAAAATTAGACGTATAAAACATCGGATTTGCTCATGTAATGTCCGGAGTTCCTGTCCTCTGCTTTCCTCAGAAATGGGCTGAACTGTGATAAGAAATTCAAGGCAGACTGTGTCAGCAAACCAGCTGCCAGTTGTAACCTCCTTCCCAGGGGGCCGGGACCGAACCTGTGAGTAACTTGAAATAGCCTTAGCGCGTTAGGGATTGCCGCGCTCGAAGACTCGCTCGCAATGACACCTGAGCTGTCAGGGATGTAGTTGCTCAAAACCCCCTCGCCCACGATGGAGCCTGAGCAACCAAAGCGATCTGTATGGTAAGACCATAATATTCTGAATTTATTGATTATACGGTCAAGTTACTTGTAAGCTCAGTGATCCTGATAAAGAATGACTGACTTTGTGGCACCAATCTTTCATATAACTGATGATAGGACTTCATCGTCAGGAAAGGGAAGTATTATGTTTTTTGACTGCTAAAACAGGATGTACCTTAGCAGTGTCAGCTGAGAAAAGTATTTAAAAAATTCACTTTTTATTACGTGGGGTTGTGCAAGGCTTCAGTCCTGGACCCAAACGGATTGTCAAAAAGCGTAATGCTCCCATGTCACTCTTAAACAAAGGAGCTCAATTTATGAAAGCTGTAATTCTCGCTGGAGGCCTGGGCACCAGGCTTTCTGAAGAGACAACAATCAGGCCTAAACCCATGGTGGAGATAGGTGGCATGCCCATATTATGGCATATTATGAAAATATACTCAGCACATGGAGTTAATGAATTCATAATCTGCTGTGGATACAAGGGCGAGGCCATAAAGCAATTTTTTGTAGATTATGTCCTCAAACGCTCCGACTTAACCTGTGACCTTAAGAACAACAGGATGAATATTCATCGTAACGATGTAGAGCCATGGAAAGTCACACTGGTGGATACAGGTCTTAAGACTATGAAGGGGGGACGCATGCTGAGAGTACGCGAATACATAGAAGATGAGACTTTTTTCATGACCTATGGTGATGGTCTAAGCGATGTGGATATTGCCGATCTTCTTAATTTTCATCAAAAACAGCAGGTTCTGGTTACTTTGACTGCTGTGCAGCCTCCAGGCAGATTCGGGGCATTTAGACTGGCCAAAAAACAGTGCATAATCAAAGGGTTCAAGGAAAAACCCAATGGCGATGGTGCCTGGGTCAATGGCGGTTTTTTTGTTTTGGAGCCTGAAGCCATGAATTATATTGCAGGCGATGAAATGGATTGGGAAAATGAGCCTATGGAGCACCTGGCCAGGGAAAGTAAGCTGGCAGCATTTAAACATACTGGATTCTGGCAGCCCATGGATACACTGAGGGACAAACATTATCTTGAAAACCTCTGGTCATCAGGAAAGCCTCCCTGGAAGGTGTGGCCATGAATTATGGATTCTGGAAAGATAAAACAGTTTTGATTACTGGAAATACTGGTTTTAAGGGGAGTTGGTTGACTATATGGCTTAAGATTCTGGGCTGCAGGGTTGTGGGCTATTCACTTGCACCACCTTCGGAACCCAGCCTGTTCCAGGTTTCCGGTGCAGGTAATAACACAGAGATGATCATGGGTGATGTCCGTGATAAAACTCTGCTTGCCAGGACCATTTTAAAATATAAACCCGATATTGTAATTCACATGGCTGCCCAGTCCCTGGTCAGACCATCATACCACCAGCCAGCCCAGACTTATGAAATCAATGTCATGGGCACGGTTAATCTTCTCGAAGCATTGAGAGTTCATCCTTGCGCAAGGTCTGTATTAGTCGTTACCAGCGACAAGTGTTATGAAAACAGGGAGTCAGGAAGACCGTTCAGAGAAAATGATCCCATGGGCGGATATGATCCTTATTCCAGCAGCAAGGGTTGCGCTGAACTGGTGGTTGCAGCCTACAGACAATCATTTTTTCCGGAAAATGAATACTCGGAACACCAGGTGGCTCTGGCCAGTGCCAGGGCTGGAAATGTAATCGGCGGCGGTGACTGGTCCAAGGACAGACTGATAGTGGATGCCATGAATGCCTTTATTTCCGGAAAAAAGCTGTACATCAGAAATCCAGAAGCTGTGCGTCCCTGGCAACATGTTCTGGATCCTTTGACAGGCTACCTTATCCTGGCAGAGAAACTCTGGACACATGGGCCGGCATATTCAGGTGCCTGGAACTTCGGTCCTGATCTTGAAGATTCAAGGCCTGTTGCCTGGGTGGTGGACAAACTGTGCAGATTTTGGGGTGGTGGAGCAAACTGGAGGCACGACAAAACCTGTTCGCCTCATGAAGCAGAGCTGCTTTTTCTGGATTCTTCCAAAGCCAGGCTGAAACTGGAGTGGCACCCAAGACTCAAGATTATGTCTGCACTGGCCTGGACAGCAGCCTGGTACAGGGCCTTTCAAAGAGGCGCGGACATGAATGCCATGTGTCTGAAACAGATTGATCAATATGAGGAACTTAAAGTGATCATTGATCTCACTAAACACCAGAAAAAGGAGAAGCCCGTGTCCTCAAGCAAACATCAATTCCTTCAATCCAGTTCAACATCTTTTAACATTGCTATGCCAGAGACAAAAATCTATGAAAATCATCACAACCAGCCTTAATGGCGCATTTATAATTACTCCCGAAAGAATAAATGATGAACGGGGTTTTTTTGCCCGGGTATTTTGTCGCAGGGAATTGGAGAAGATCGGGCTTATCCCGGATGTTGTTCAATGCAATATTTCGTTTAATCTTAAGAGAGGAACTCTTAGAGGGTTGCATTTTCAGAAATCTCCATATGGCGAGGTCAAGATAATTCGCTGTACCAGCGGGGCAGTTTTTGATGTGCTTGTTGACCTTCGGTCTGACTCAGCAACATACCTCAAGTGGTTCGGAACAACTCTCAGCCATGACAACCGTAAGATGATTTATGCTCCCAAAGGCTTTGCTCATGGCTATCTGACCCTTAAGGATAACTCTGAAGTATTTTATCAAGTTTCAGAATTTTACAGTCCTGACCATGAAGCAGGTGTCCGTTGGGATGACCCGCTCTTTAAAATCAGCTGGCCCGAGCCTGTATCATTGATCAGCAAGAAGGACAGTTCATATCCTGATTATAAAATCAACGAAATAGTTTAGCCATTTTAAGAAGGCAGTGAACAGGCACTCCGGGATCCACTTGAGCAATAACCGATGTTTTAAACGTGTCTTTTATGAGGCATGTGGATCCCGGGAGAGCCAGCCCTTGTAACGCATGTAAAAGTCAAAACAATTACAATTAACAATAGCGTGGTGTAATTATGATAATTCTGGACACAGCCTTAAATAATCGTCTTAAAGAAAATAACCCTGTCAAGGTAGGTATAATTGGCGCAGGGTATATGGGCAGAGGACTGGTTTTCCAAATAGAGAGGTCCATCAGGGGTATGCGTGCTGTCGCAGTTTTTAACAGGCATATTTCATCAGCAGCATATGCTTATGAGCTGGCTGGAATTAAAGATCCGGTAGTTGTGGATAACCTGGAACAGTTAGAAAGTGCCCTGGCTTCAAACTACTTCTGTATTACAGACAATCCGGAAATAATTTGCATGGCTCAGGGTATAGACGTAATAATGGAAGCTACCGGTGAGATTGATTTTGCCGCTGATATTTGTTTGAAAGCCATGGATCATGGAAAAC
Organism: Desulfonatronovibrio magnus; assembly: GCF_000934755.1. NCBI lineage: Bacteria > Pseudomonadati > Thermodesulfobacteriota > Desulfovibrionia > Desulfovibrionales > Desulfonatronovibrionaceae > Desulfonatronovibrio > Desulfonatronovibrio magnus. The sequence continues at coordinate 89,433 of NZ_KN882179.1, read as the reverse complement.
ATGTCATACTCATGAATGCTGAACTCGATGCCACGGTAGGTCCTATTCTCAAAGTCTATGCTGACAGGGCAGATGTGATCATCAGTAATTGCGACGGAGATCAGCCCGGGGTGATTATGAATCTTTTGCGTTATGTGAAGACCATTGGTTGCAGACCAGTTCTGGCTGGTAATATCAAGGGATTGCATGATCCATATCGAAATCCTGACACTCAAAAGTCCTATGCTGAAAAATTCAGGCAGAAACCAAGAATGGTCACATCCTTTGCTGATGGCACAAAGATATCATTTGAAATGGCAGTAGTAGCCAATGCTACTGGGTTTAAATGTGCCAAAAGAGGCATGCACGGCCCCAAATGTTTTCATGTATCTCAGGCAGCACACCTGTTTCCTTTAGATGAAATGCTGGAGCATGGTCTGGTTGACTACATCCTGGGTGCTGATCCCCCGGGAGTTTTTGTGCTGGGATATAACGACAGTCCTGTGATGAGGCAATATATGGATTATTATAAGATGGGAACAGGGCCTGTTTATGTCTTTTATATTCCTTATCACCTGCCATCAATTGAGGCACCGTTGACAGCAGCCAGGGCTGTACTTTTCAATGATGCCAGTATTACCCCGCTGGCAGGTCCTGTCTGTGAGGTTATAACTATTGCCAAGAGAGAGCTCAAGGCTGGTGATATTCTGGATGGAATTGGGGGGTTTGACACTTACGGAGTCCTGGAAAATATGCCTGTAGCCATGGGGGAAAACCTCTTGCCCATGGGGCTTTCCAGAGGTTGCTGGCTCAAGAGAGACATAAAAAAAGATCAAGCCATAACTTATCATGATGTTCATGTCCCTGAAGGAAGACTTGGAGACAGGCTCAGGCAGGAGCAGATTGTGCATTTTGGACTGGCGTCCGATAGAGCCATGCCTGGTAAAAAGATTCCAGACCATGGTTTTGCATCAAATCAGGCTCAGGTATAAAGTACTGGCATTTATAATATATCCTTTCTCAGCAGTTAACCCGTCAGGTGGTCCCGCCTGACGGGTACTTGATGCTCATATCAATTTATGAGCATGCCTTGAACTCGCATATGATTATGATGATTTCCTTTTCTTGCGGGCATGTTCCAACTCCGCCATGATTTCCTGCCATTGGTTGCTGGGGCAATGTTCCTCCACTAAAATTTCAAAAAATTCCCCTGGTTCGAGTTGTAATTCATGCCGGTCCGGATGATGTTCTCGAAGCCATTTCAACGCTTCCTGTGCTTCAGTCATACTGTTTGCCGTAAAGCAATCAATTGGCAAAGGGTTTTGATTAGCACGGCATTTCATCAAAAGATAGCGCTTATCCATAGGTATATCCTGTTCAATAAAGTTTGTTAAAAAAGTAATTGATTGGCTGTTTGTAAGTTTCTACAGGGCAGGCTGGAACCATTATGGGGTCCTGAGCAGTCTACTGGGGGCAGTCCTGTAGCAGGACAGTCCCTGTGCCAAACCATAATATACAGCTTTTAACCCAAAAATTGCTATATCAAACAGCTTGTAACTATCTGTTTTTTTGAACAAATATAATCGATTATAAGTTTCGCTTTAGGGTTAATTAAGCTCTAAAATGTCTGTTTCCAGCTGATACCTGTGATTAATACTGCAAGCCCTGAGCCATAAGTAGAATGATATTTTGCATGGTGTGACATTGTATGCTTCTGAAAAGGTAACGGTAGCAGGCTTGAACACGAGACGCATAATCAAGCACATATTAGTTATTTACTGCCTCAATCCTGTAGAAAAAATCAAAAAAAATTTTTAACCCTGACGAGAGCAATAACATTCAAGATCCCTATTCTTCAGCCTTCTGCCTTCAGTCTGAAAATTATGTCTATCGCCCCAACTTAACGATCCTTTTTTATATTGGGTTGCGGGCAAAGCCCGCCTAAGTTACATATATGTTCCCCAGCAGTATGGCTCGTAATACTAAACAGGAAAGTGAATCCTGTCCTTTGTTCCAGGGTTGGAATCTAAGGAACAAGGTCTATGGAGATAAATATTAAAATTGGAAGCCAGTATTGTTAAAATATGTTAATAAACTAAAATTGTGACAGTTCATTAGTTTCATTTTAAAAAAAGCCCTCCATCTATAGCATGCTCTGAAAATTTCGGAAATCCTGAAAATTCTGATTATTCTGAAAATACAGTAATCGTAAACCATTTGCATGTTGTATCACGGAAATTGACTGACGGTGATCATTGCGTGTTTCTAAACAATAAAAATGAGTTGTATGTCACAGAAATTTTGGGGTTTAAACCTGATTATTGCGGCTTGAGACAGGGACTGTCCCTGATTTCAAGGCTGTTTCCAATTGATTTTTCAGAAACGTGTAATGCTCCAGTGGACAACTATTGTTCAATAATGCTTGATCTTTTCACTGCTTACCACACACAGGCATTAGCATCAAAATGGTGGCATAATCTTTGTACATAGATAAACAATGAGCTTTCGTTAAATACAGTAAACGATACACATTATACGTAAACTATTGGGTATAATTGGTTGTCACAAGGACTGATTCACTGTCTGTGCTACATGCAAAAGTCTGCACAATTAAAAAGTGATATTATTTTTAAGCTCCTCACCCAGGCGGACCGTGACCGAACCTGTGAGTAACTTATACCCTTCGTTCCCAGGCTCCAGCCAGGGAATAAGAGCAATAAGGAAGTAAACATTTAGATCAAACCACCCCCAACCCCTCCTTAACTAAGGAGAGGAGTACACCGTGCTGTGCTCCAAATATGACAGAGCTTTGTAACATCAACCTTCTTAAATAATTGACATAAAACTGTAGTTACTTCTAAGTATCTAAAGCCAAATTGGTAATAAATTCAGAGCATTATGGTTTTACCTTACAGATTGCTTCGGTCGCTTAGGCTCACTTGTGGGTGACAGGTTTTGAGCAACCACATCCCTGACAGCTCAGGTGTCATTGCGAGCGAGTCTTCGAGCGCGGCAATCTCAAACGCGCTAAGGCTATTTCAAGTTACTCGCTAGTTCGGTCCCGGTCCCCCCCGGGTGAGGAGCTTATATGTGTTTTAATTGATACACTCTGAATAATCTTCAATTTATAATAATTATTTTAACAGGAGCAACTAAAATGTCCAATAGCCTTAAAAAAGAAGTTTATATTGATGAAAAAATACTGGATCGATTAGAATCTGTGGCTAAGAGAAGCGAATTACGGTTAAGTACATTGCTGGATCAGATACTTAGAACATATATTGAGGATAATGAAGTGAACAGTCCCATAACTGACGAAAAAAGAAAATTTAAAAGAAAAAATGTGGTTATACCAGCCATGGTCTACGAAAAATCACAAGAAGCCAACGTGGGCAGGTATTATTCAACAACTGTGCTGGATATTTCCATTGGCGGAACACGACTGGCCTTTCCTATTGACAGGGATGGGAAAATCGAATTTATACGAAGCAATTCAGATTTCGAGGTTATTTTGTATCTTACTGATACAGAAGTTTTATCAAGGTTCAAGTGTAATCTTAAGCATGTGGAGAAAAATGATTACACCATAAAGGTGGGTGGAGCTTTTACCCAATGTGATGAGTTCAGCAATGATCAGCTTAACCAGTACTTTATGCAATAATGAGTTGCCAGCATTTAACCTACATGGGGATTTTCCTGGTTCAAGGATCGTCCCCAGTAACTTTTCATAAAACACCAATGATTATTGACATATAGGTCAGGGGGGAGGAGACAGAGGGCACAGGAGTCAGGAAACAGGAGTCAGGAGACAGGAGACAGGAGACAGGAGACAGGA